>NZ_JBFHHB010000159.1:0-7412 GCF_041597215.1 Actinotalea sp. | reverse complement strand
GAGATCCGGGTCTCGGTGGTGACGCGCGCCGATCAGCTCGACGACGCGGTGCGCGCCGTGCACACGGCATTCGATCTGGACTCCTCCGAGGGCGAAGCCGTGGTCTACGGCGGGACGGGACGCTGACATGGGACTGAACATCGCCGTCGTCGGCGCCACGGGCCAGGTCGGCGGGGTCATGCGCCGCTTGCTCGCCGAGCGAGACTTCCCGGCCGACTCGATGCGCTTCTTCGCCTCCGCGCGCTCGGCGGGGACCACCCTGCCCTGGGCCGGGGGAGAGGTCGTCGTGGAGGACGTCGAGACCGCCGACCTCTCCGGGATCGACATCGCCTTGTTCTCCGCGGGCGGCGCGACCTCGAAGGTCCACGCCCCGCGGTTCGCCGCTGCCGGCGCCCTGGTGATCGACAACTCCTCGGCCTGGCGCCGCGACCCCGAGGTCCCCCTCGTGGTGAGCGAGGTCAACCCCGAGGCGATCGCTCAGGCGGTCAAGGGGATCATCGCCAACCCGAACTGCACGACGATGGCAGCGATGCCGGTGCTCAAGCCTCTGCACGACGAGGCGGGACTGACGCGCCTGATCGTCTCGACCTACCAGGCGGTGTCGGGCGGCGGGCTCAAGGGCGTCGCCGAGCTGGAGACCCAGGTCCAGGGGCTCGCGGGGGCGGACATCGCCGCCCTCACGCACGACGGCGCTGCGGTGGAGTTCCCGGAGCCGGTCATCTACGCGCGTCCGATCGCCTTCAACGTGCTGCCGTTGGCCGGGAGCCTCGTCGACGACGGCACCTTCGAGACCGACGAGGAGCAGAAGCTCCGCAACGAGAGCCGCAAGATCCTCGACATCCCCGAGCTGCTCGTGTCCGGGACCTGCGTGCGGGTCCCGGTCTTCACCGGGCACTCCTTGTCGATCAACGCGGAGTTCGCCCGGCCGTTGTCCGTCGAGCGGGCCACCGAGCTGCTCGCCGGCGCGCCGGGGGTCGAGCTCTCCGAGATCCCCACGCCGCTCCAGGCCGCCGGTCAGGACCCGTCCTACGTGGGCAGGATCCGCCAGGACCCGGGTGCGCCGGAGGGGCGCGGACTCGCGCTCTTCGTCTCGAACGACAACCTGCGCAAGGGTGCGGCGCTCAACGCCGTGCAGATCGCCGAGCTCGTCGCGGCCCGGGGCTGAGCCACCGGGCGCTGCGGCTCAGCGCGCGAAGAACGGTTCGGGGCTCCGGCCCGCCTCGCGTGCCGCGATGAACTCCAGGGTGTGCGCGATGCGCTGGACCGAGGAGTCGGTGAGATCCCGCGGAAGGGCGTCGGGGGCGAACCACCCGACCTCGGTGGACTCGTCGTCGGCGACGCGCGCCTCACCGCCGACGGCGCGGCACCAGAAGCACACGTCGAGGTAGCGCGCCAGGTCCCCGTTGGGGTACGTGACGCGCTGCCCGCTGTGCACGGAGGTCAGCGCCTCGACCTCGACCTGGACGCCCGTCTCCTCGAACGCCTCGCGGACGACGGCCACCGCGGGCTGCTCGCCCGGCTCGAGGATCCCGCTGACCACCGCCCACAGCCCGTTGTCGGAGCGCCTGCCGAGCAGCAGTCGGCCGTCCGGGTCGAGGACCACCCCGGAGACCCCGGGGAGCCAGAGCTCGGCGGTGCCCACGCTCGCGCGCAGGTGACGGACGAAGTCGGGGATGGGCACCGCACGACCCTAGCGCCGACGAGCGGAGGCGATCAGGCCAGCTGGACCAGCGCGTCGTCCGGCTCGGTCTCCTGGGCGACTCCCTCGGTGGCGGTGACCCGCAGCGACCGCAGGGTGACACCGCCGCGATAGGTCGACAGGAACGCGGTGTCGGCCGTGTCCCGGCCGGTCGCGATGCGCACCATCGAGCCACGGGGAGCCAGGCCGGTCGCGTCCAGCACGTACCAGGTGCCGTCCAGGTACGCCTCGACCACGGCGTGGAAGTCCATCGGGGCCAGTCCCGGCGCGTAGACCGAGACCGTGCGGGCAGGCACGTCCACGGCCCGCAGCAGGCCCGCCACGACGTGGGCGTAGTCGCGGCACACGCCCCGCCTGCTCAGCAGGACGTCGCGGACCCCGTCGCTGCCGCGGGTGCTTCCGGGGACGTAGGTGAAGCGCTCGGCGACCCAGCTGCGTGCCCCGTGCAGCAGATCCACCCCGGAGAGACCTCGTAGCTCGGCGCCCGCCAGACCGACGAGCGTGTCGGACTCGACGTACCGGCTCGGCCGCAGGTAGGTCACGACGTCGAGCGGGTCGGCCGTGATCGGGGTGACCTCGGGGGACACCTCGGCGCGGTACTCGACGGTGAGGTGGCCGGGGGAGGCGCTGAGGGTGTGCACCCGGGTCCCGTGCGGCCCGTGCAGCTCGGTGAGGTCGACGGGGACGCCGTCGATCCGGACGTCGAGCTCCTCCGGGCGAGCGGCGGGGTCCTCCGTGCTCGCTCCATGGGCGGCGGCCACCAGGAGCACGACGTCGGAGCTCGTGTGGACGTCCGCCTCGAGGTGGGCCGACACCGAACGCATGGGGGTCCTTCCGGGTGCAGGAGAGCGGGTGCGTGCTGGCCACAGCCACGACGAAGGCCCTTGACCCGCGTCACCGCTGGTCAAGGGCCCTCGTCTGCTGGTCGGGGTGACAGGATTTGAACCTGCGCCCTCTTCGTCCCGAACGAAGCGCGCTACCAAGCTGCGCCACACCCCGTGGAGCCCAGTAAGGATAGCCCAGCAAGGACCCTGCGGAGAAACCGGCTCAGGCGAGGCGCGCGACGAGGGTCAGCAGGGTGGCCTCCGGACGGCAGGCGAAGCGCACCGGGGCGTACGGCGAGGTGCCCAGTCCCGCCGAGACGTGCAGCCACGTCGAGCCCTCCCCGTCCGGCCCGTCCGGCCGCGACCCGGGCCAGCCGTGCAGGCCCTTGGCCCGACGCCGGTCGAGGTCGCAGTTGGTCACCAGGGCGCCCAGTCCCGGCACGCACAGCTGGCCCCCGTGGGTGTGCCCGGCCAGGACGAGCTGCGCACCGTCCTCGTGCATGGCGTCCAGGACCCTGCGGTACGGGGCGTGGGCGACCCCGAGGTGCAGGTCGACGTCGTGCCGCTCGCCCGGCGCGGGGAAGCGGTCGCGGTCGAGGTGCGGGTCGTCGACCCCCACCAGGGAGACCAGCCGTCCGTCGACGACGAGTCCGTCGCGCCGGTTGGTCAGGTCCCGCCAGCCCTCCTGGCGCAGGGCCGAGGCCAGCTCCGCGGCCGGCAGGGCGGACCCGACCTGGCCCTCCGGGAGTCGCGGGTCGGGCAGCAGGTACCGGGCCGGGTTCTTCGGCTGCGGGGCGAAGTAGTCGTTCGACCCCATCACGAAGGCGCCGGGCAGGCCGAGGAAGGGGGCCAGGGCGTACATCAGCGCAGGAAGGGCGTCGAGATGGGCCAGGTTGTCGCCGGTGTCCACGACCAGGTCGGGCTCGAGGTCGGCCAGACCGCGGACCCACTCGATCTTCCGGTCCTGGGACGGCGTCAGGTGCAGGTCCGACAGGTGCAGGATGCGCAGCGCGCGTTCACCCGGCGCCAGGACCGGGACTGTCACCCTGCGCAGCGTGTAGGCGTGCGCCTCGGCGAGCGCCCAGCCCAGGCCGGCTGCCGCACCCGCGACCCCGAGTCCGACGGCGCTGCGGACGGCGCCCACTCAGTCGTCCTTCCCGGAGTTGCCGTTGCCGTTCCCGTTCCCGTTCCCGTTGCCGGTGTCCGGATCCGTGGTCGGCTCGGGCTCCGGTGTCTTGATCGTCGCAGGGTCGACGCCGAGTGACGGGGTGATCGTGACGACCGATCCGCGCGATGCGCGAGAGCCACCAGCGGGGTCGCTCCAGGCGATCGAGCCCACCGGCGCCGAGGAGTAGGAGCCGTCGCCCACGCGGACGTTGAAGCCGGCCTGCTGGAGGGTCGCGGTCGCGACGGACACGCTCTGGCCCACCACGTCCGGGACGGCGACCTGCACCCCGACCACCTGTGCGCTCTCCGGAGCCGGGAAGTTCACGACCGGCATCCCCTCGCTCGCCGGAGCCATGAACGCGCGCCAGAGCGGGGCCGCGATGCTCGAGCCGTACGGACCCGACCAGTAGGTCGTGCCGTTGATCGTCTCGCCGCCCATCGAGTAGAAGCCGTCCGGGTGGCCGACCCACACGGCGCTGGACAGCTGCGCGGTGTAGCCGACGAACCAGGTGTGCTCGTTCTCCGTCGTGGTCCCTGTCTTCCCCGAGGCCTCACGGCCGTCCGGGAGCTGGGGGATGCTCTTGGCCGTCCCGCTCCAGACCTCGCTGAGGCCTGCGGTCATCGCGCGGGCGATCTGCGGGGTGATGGCCTGGCGGCAGTTGGCCGAGGGCACCTCGAGGGATGCTCCGTCGGTGTCCTCCACGGCGGTGATCGCGATCGGCTCGCAGAACATGCCGTCGGCCGAGAACGCGGCGAAGGCCGCCGCCATCGTGAGCGGGGCGACGTAGTCCGTGCCGATGATGTTCGACGGGACGATCTTGAGGTCCTTGCCCTCGCCCGTGGTCACACCCAGCTCCTGTGCGCCCTGGAAGATGTTGCAGAGGTCGAGCTGGGTGGCCATGTCGGCGAAGGCGTTGTTGACCGAGTTCTTCGTCGCGTTGAGCACGGTCATGTAGTTGCCGGTGCCCTCGGAGTTGCGCAGGTTCCAGTCCGCCCCTCCCAGGCCCGTGCAGGAGGCGGTGAAGTCGCTCATCTTGTAGCTCTTCGCGCGGCCGTCGACGACCTCCTGGAGGGCGTGCCCCTGCTTGAGCCACTCGAGGAGGGTGAAGGGCTTGAAGGTCGATCCCGGGGGGAACCCCTGCGACCCGCCGTAGGCGTAGTTGGTGTTGAAGTTCACGGCCGACTGCCCAGGGCCCGGGTTCGGTGCGGTGTTGTAGACGCGGTTCTGGGCCATCGCGAGGATCTTGCCGGTGCCGGGTTCGACGACCGAGATCGCGGTGCCGACGCCGGACGGGTCGTCGACCGGGACGGCCTGCTTCGCGGCGGTGTCGGCGAGCTCCTGCTGGCGGGGGTCGATCGTCGTGTGGATCGTCAGACCACCCTGGTACAGCAGCGTGCGACGCTCCGACGCGGTCTCGCCGAACGCCGGGTCCTGGGCGATGATCTTGGTCACGTAGTCGCAGAAGTAGCCCGAGCCGGCCACCACGTCCCCCGCGGACATGCAGCCCAGGTGGGTCTGGCCGATCTTGAGCGTGTCGCCGATCGGCGTCGCGACGCCCGTGTCGTACTCCTCCTGGGTGATGTCGCCCTCGCGCAGCATGTTGTGCAGGACGATGTCGCGGCGCTCCTGCGAGGCCTCCGGGTTGCGCTCGGGGTCGTAGTCCGTCGGTGCCTTCGTCACCCCGGCGATCGTGGCCGCCTGGAGGTAGTCGAGGTCCTTGGCCGAGACCGAGAAGTAGTACTGCGCCGCAGCCTCGACCCCGTACACCGACAAGCCGAACTGCGAGATGTTGAGGTACCCCTGGAGGATCTCCTCCTTGGTCATCGTGCTCTCGAGAGTGACCGCGAGCTTGGCCTCCTGGAGCTTGCGGGCGTAGCCCTCCAGTCCCGTGCTCTCCCGTGCGTCCGCGATCGCCTGAGCCTTCTCGACGGGGTCGTCGAGCTGGAGGGCCGCCTGGATGAGGGAGTTCTTCACGTACTGCTGGGTGAGCGTCGATGCGCCCTCGTTGGAGTCCGAGACGGCGTTGCGCAGCAGCGCACGGGTCATACCGGTGAGGTCGACGCCGCCGTGCTCGAAGAACCGGCGGTCCTCTGTGTCCACCACCGCGTTGATCATGTCGATCGAGACCTCGGAGATCGGCACGACGATCCGGTTCTCGGTGTAGAACGTCGCCAGCACCGTGCCGTCCGCAGCGAGGATCGTCGACTTCTCCGAGAGCGGCACCTGGAGGAGCTCGTCGGGGAGCTCGTCGAAGATCTGCACCGTCGTGTTGGCGACGTTGCTCGTCGTGGTCACGGCCGGCAGCACGAGGCCGGCAGCCAGGAGGCCGCCGACGGAGGCCACCAGCGCGAAGGCCAGCATCAGTCCGAGGGCCTGGGCGGCATTGACCTTGCGGACGCGACGGGGCGGGGGCACGGACGTCACCATGCTGGCAGCCTACGTGAGCACCTCGCGCAGCGGGGTGGTCGCGTGTGAAGCCCCCGTGCAGGTCTGCGGCGCCTGCGTCGGCCGAACGGCCCATGACGTGCGTCCCGGCCGGTTCTACCGTGGTGGGAAGCACGTGCAGGAGGGGGGTGCCGGTGTCGGACGATCAGCACTGGACCGCGTACGGCGCATGCGGCGCACTGTCCCCGGACGATCTCTTCGTCGAGGGGGCGGCGCAGCGCAGCGCCCGTGAGGTGTGCCTGCGGTGCCCCGTCCGGCTCGAGTGCCTGATCGACGCGATGGATCACCGCATCGCCTTCGGCGTGTGGGGCGGGCTCACCGAACGTGAGCGCCGGGCCCTGCTCCGACGCTTCCCCGAGGTCGAGTCCTGGCAGGAGGTCCTCACCTCGGACCCCTCCCTCGCGGAGGTCGCGGGGGCACGGCCCGATCCTGCGGGTGCTCGCGCGGACGCCACCGAGCACCCGGCCGGTCGCGGCCGCTAACGTCTACCCATGGCCACCTCCTGGGAGTACGCGACCGTCCCGCTCATCGTCCACGCCACCAAGGCGATCCTCGACCAGTGGGGGGCCGACGGCTGGGAGCTCGTCCAGGTCGTCCCCGGTCCTGACGGCTCGGGCCTCGTGGCCTACCTCAAGCGTCCACGCGGCGACGCATGACCGCGGTCAGCCCCACGCACCGTCTCGCGGAGCTGGGGATCACGCTTCCCGCCGTCGCGGCCCCGGTGGCCGCCTACGTCCCCGCCGTGCGCACGGGCAACTACGTCTGGACCTCCGGTCAGCTGCCCTTCGTCGACGGGGCCCTCGTGGCCACGGGCAAGGTCGGCACCGGGCCCGGCCACGTCTCACCCGAGGCCGCTGCGGGGCTCGCGCGCGTCGCGGCCCTCAACGCGCTCGCCGCCGTCGTCGAGCAGGCCGGGAGCCTCGACCGGGTCGCCCGGGTGGTCAAGGTCGTGGGGTACGTGGCGAGCGACCCGTCGTTCACCGGGCAGCCGGGCGTGGTCAACGGAGCGAGCGAACTCATCGGCGAGGTCTTCGGAGCGGTCGGGGTGCATGCCCGGAGCGCCGTCGGCGTCGCCGTCCTCCCCCTGGACGCACCGGTCGAGATCGAGCTCGTCGTCGAGCTCGGGTGACTCAGCGCGAGCGGCGCTCCAGCCGATCGACGTCCAGCAGGACGACGGTGCGGCCCTCGCGCCTCAGCCACCCGCGGGAGGTGAAGTCCGCCAGCGCCTTGTTGACCGTCTCGCGGGAGGCGCCGACCAGCTGCGCGAGCTCCTCCT
>NZ_JBFHHB010000158.1:0-7453 GCF_041597215.1 Actinotalea sp. | reverse complement strand
TGCATGGGTCGGTCCCCTGGTCTCGATCTGCACGCTGATCTCGACCTCGTCGACGGCCAGGCCCGCGCCGAAGTGCTCATGGGCCACGTGCACGACGTTGCCCCCAGCCCCCGCCAGCTCGGCGAGCAGGCCGGCGAGCCGGCCGGGGTGGTCGTCGATGCGCACGCGCAGGTGCAGGTAGCGACCGGCGGCGACGAGTCCGTGGCGGACGACCCTGAGCAGGAGCAGCGGGTCGATGTTCCCCCCGGAGAGCACGACCACTGCGGGCGTCTCGATGGGCCCGAACCCCGCCATCAGGGCGGCGACCCCCGCGGCCCCTGACGGTTCGACGAGCATCTTGGACCGCTCGGCCACCAGCAGCAGGGCTCGTGACAGGTCCCCTTCGCTGACGGTGCGCACCTCGACCCCGCGGTGGGCGAGCAGCGCGAAGGGCACGTCCCCCGGACGCGCGACGGCGATCCCGTCGGCCATCGTCGACATCGCCGTGGCGGCGACCGGGTGCCCCGCCCGCAAGGACTCCGGGTAGGCCGCGGCCCCGGCGGCCTGCACCCCGATCACCTGCACCTGCGGCTGGTCGGCCAGCGACACCGCGATACCCGCGGCGAGCCCGCCACCGCCCACCGGGACCACCACGGTCCGGACATCGGGGACCTGCGCAAGGATCTCCCGGCCGACGGTCCCCTGACCGGCGACGACGTCGACATGGTCGAAGGGGTGGATGAGCACCGCCCCCGTGCGTCCCGCATGGTCGCGCGCCGCGACCAGGGCCTCGTCGACGCTCGTGCCCACGTGCACCACGCGCGCCCCGTACTCGGCGGTGGCCGCCACCTTCGGCAGCGCGGCACCGACCGGCATGTACACGGTGGACTCGACGCCGAGCAGGCCGGCCGCGAGCGCGACGCCCTGGGCGTGGTTGCCCGCACTGGCCGCGACGACGCCTCTGGACCTCTCCTCCTCCGAGAGCCGGGACATCCGGACGTACGCGCCACGGATCTTGAACGAACCGGCGCGTTGGAGGTTCTCGCACTTGAGGAGCACGGGCCCGCCCAGCCGCTCGGCGAGCACCCTGCTGCTCACCACCGGGGTGAGCATCGCGACACCGTCCAGCACCCGCGCCGCGCGTTCGACGTCGGCGGGGGTCACCGTTGGTGCGGCGGGAGCGGCGGTCACCGGGCGTCGATCGCGGTCGCTGTGGCGGTCTCCTCGCCGCCCGGCTCCCCGTCCGGCGCGTCGGCGGTGCCGTCGAGAACGCGCATCCTCGACGCGAGCCCCTCCGCGTCGGTGCCCAGGTCGGGGAACTTGTCCCGGCCGTGCAGGTAGAGCACCACGGTGTTGAGCGTCGCCACGATCGGCACCGCGAGCAGGGCACCGACGATCCCCGCGCTGAGCGAGCCAGCGGTCACCGAGAGGAGCACGGCGACCGGGTGCAGCGAGACGGCGTGGCCGAGCAGCAGCGGCTGGAGGACATGGCCCTCGATCTGCTGCACGGCCAGCACGATGACGAGCATGACCAGAGCCGTGCCCAGTCCCTGGTCGACCAGGGCGACGAGCACGGCGATGGCACCGGTCGCGACCGCCCCGACGAAGGGGATGAAGCTCGCGAGGAACACGAGTACCGCGAGCGGGACGACGAGCGGTATGCCCAGGATCAGCGCCCCGAGCCCGATGCCGACCGCGTCGATCAGGGCCACCAGGATCTGGGTGCGGGTGAAGGCCGAGAGGGTCACCACGCCTCGGCGACCGGCCTCGTGCGCCTGGGCGCGGGAGCCGGCCGGGAGCAGCCGCACGAGCCATGCCCAGACGAGCGGTCCGTCCTTGAGGAAGAACAGCAGGGTGAACAGGGTGATGAGGGTCCCTGCTGCGACGTGACCGATGGTGGAGGTCAGGCTGAGCGCGCCGGTCACCAGGCTGCTGCTGTTCGACTGGAGCTGGTCGGTGATCTCCCCGAGGTAGCTGTCGATCTGCGCCTGGTCGAGCCCGAGCGGGCCGTCGGCGAGGTAGCTGACGAGCTGGTCCAGTCCGGCCCCTGCCTGACCCCACAGGTCGGCGAAGCCCTTGACGATCTGGTTCCCCGCCACCGTCAGCAGGCCGGCGACCAGGGCGACGAGCGCCACGACGGCGAGGGCGGAGGCCGCACCGCGCCACAGCCGCAGGCGGCGGACCATCCAGTCCACGACGGGGTTGAGCAGGACGGTGAGCAGGGTCGCGAGCACCACGGGCACCCAGATCACCTCGCCGACGGCGAGCAGCGCGACGAGCACCCCCAGCGCCAGGGTCACGATCAGGATCCGCCACGACCAGGCGGCGGCCAGCCGCATCGACCGCGGGATGGACAGCAGGACGTCGTCGGTCCGGGCAGGCACGGGAGGTGGCGTGTCAGCGGTCACGAGCACAGGGTAGGCGCTGGGGCCCACCCGAGGGGGCCTGCGGGAACAGCCGGTGGCGACCGGGTGTTGGGCCTGCTGAGGAGGCCCCATGTTCGATTCCCTGTTCCGCACCACGATGGTCACCCCCGAGCGGGCCCTGCCCGGCCGGGACGACTACCCCTACTCCGTGCCGTCGACGCATGCCGTCCTCGGCACCTCCCTCGCCGGCCCCTGGCCCGAGGGCACCGAGGTGATCCACCTCGCACTCGGGTGCTTCTGGGGCGCCGAGAAGGAGATGTGGCAGCTTCCGGGAGTCGTCACGACGGCGGCCGGCTACCAGGGCGGCTTCACCCCGTTCCCCACCTACGAGGAGACGTGCACCGGGCGCACCGGGCACACCGAGACGGTGCTGGTCGCCTACGACCCGACGGTGCTGCCGACCACCGAGCTCCTCCGCCGGTTCTGGACCCTGCACGACCCGACCCAGGGCTTCCGGCAGGGCAACGACCGCGGCACCCAGTACCGCTCGGCGATCTTCACCACGACCGACGAGCAGCATGCGGCGGCGCTGGCGACCCGTGAGGTGTACGCCCCCGAGCTGCGTGAGCACGGCTACGGGGAGATCACGACGGAGATCCGCCCGGTCGCCGGTCCCGGTGGCGCCGGCCCGTTCTTCTACGCGGAGGACTACCACCAGCAGTACCTGCACAAGGTGCCGAACGGCTACTGCCCCGTGCACTCCACCGGCGTGGCCTGCCCCCTACCCTGACCGTTCGGTGGGTGCGACTCCTCCCTGAGTCGTACCCACCGCGTCCCGATGATCATCCTGGCGACGGTCCCGCCCTGCAGCACGCGGCCGTAGCGTCCTCCCCGAGCCATTCGAGGAGGATCGATGATTCAGGCAGAGCACCTGAGCAAGAGGTACGGGGCCACCACCGCGGTCGACGACGTGTCGTTCACGGTTCGACCGGGCCAGGTCACCGGGTTCCTGGGCCCCAACGGCGCGGGGAAGTCCACCACCATGCGCATGATCGTCGGGCTCGATCGCCCGACGGCGGGCCATGTCACCGTCAACGGCAGCGCCTACGCCCAGCACCAGGCACCCCTGCACGAGGTCGGCGCCCTTCTCGAGGCGAAGTCCGTGCACCCCGGGCGCAGCGCCTACCAGCACCTGCGAGCGCTCGGCGCGACGCACGGTATCGGCGCCAGGCGCGTCGAGGAGGTCATCGCCCTCGCCGGGCTCGAGTCCGTCGCCCGCAAGCGGGTGGGCGGCTTCTCGCTCGGCATGGGCCAGCGCCTCGGCATCGCGGCGGCGCTGCTGGGCGATCCGCACACCGTCATGCTCGACGAGCCGGTCAACGGGCTCGACCCGGAGGGCGTGAAGTGGGTCCGCACCCTGGTCCGGCACCTCGCAGGCGAGGGGCGGACCGTCTTCCTGTCCTCGCACCTGATGAGCGAGATGGCCCTGACCGCCGATCATGTGATCGTCCTGGGCCGCGGCCGGATCATCGCCGACGCCCCGATCCAGGAGCTCATCGACCGTGCCTCGCACGGAGCGGTGACCGTCCGCACCCCGCAGGCCGAGCAGCTCGCCGGGCTGCTCCAGCGCAGCGGGGCCACCGTGCACTCGGCCGAGGCCGGCGTGCTCGAGGTCGTGGGCCGCACCGCCGAGGAGGTCGGCGAGGCGGCCGCCGGCTCCGGGATCGTCCTGCACCAGCTCGTCACCCAGCAGTCCTCCCTCGAGGAGGCCTACCTCCAGCTCACCGCCGACGAGGTCGAGTACCACTCGGGCCCCGTCGACGCTTCCCCCACCCCCTCCGGCGCGACAGCGCCCCTGACCGGGAGCACCGTGCGATGACCACCCTGACCA
Source organism: Actinotalea sp. (assembly GCF_041597215.1). Classification (GTDB taxonomy): domain Bacteria; phylum Actinomycetota; class Actinomycetes; order Actinomycetales; family Cellulomonadaceae; genus Actinotalea. The sequence continues at coordinate 3,217 of NZ_JBFHHB010000158.1, read as the reverse complement.
CCACCCCCGTGTCGACCGGCGGGCACGCCCGTCGTACGTCTCCCACCGGCTCGGTGACCTTCCCCCGCGTGGTGCACGCGGAGTGGATCAAGTTCCGCTCCGTGCGTGCCACCCCGTGGACCCTCGGCATGACGGTGCTCTCCATGGTCGGCATCGCCGTCCTGGCGGCCTGGGGCACGAGCTCCCTCGCCGAGGATCCCGGAACGATGTCAGCACTCGACACGGTGCAGATCCTCACCGCCGGCTGGTTCATCGCGGAGATCACCGTCGTGGTCCTGGCGGTGCTCTCGGTGAGCGGGGAGTACAGCACCGGGATGATCCGGTCCTCGATGACCGCGGTTCCGCGGCGCGTCCCGGTGATCCTGGCCAAGGCGCTCGTCGTGGCGATCGCCTCGGCGCTCACCACGGTCCTCGCCCTCGCGCTGGCCTGGCTCGCCGTCCAGCCGTGGGCGGGCTCGCTCGGGCTGAGCCTGGACCTCGGCGACCCCGACGTGCTGCGCGTCCTGCTCGGCACCCCGCTGGTCCTGGCGACCGTCGCGCTCCTGGCCCTGGCGGTCGGTGCCCTGCTGCGGAGCCCCGCGGCGGCGCTGGCGACCGTGCTGGGCGTGCTGCTCGTGGTGGAGAACGTGCTGAGCCTCCTCCCGTTCGTCGTCGTGCAGCGCATCGCCGTCTTCATGCCGTCCAGCGCGGGCACACGACTGCTCCAGACCCCCGAGACCCTCGCCTTCCTCAACGAGAACCCCGACACCCCCGACCTCTCCGCCTGGCAGGGCTACGGGGTCCTGGCGATCTGGGTGGTCCTGCTCCTGGGGCTGGCGCTGACCCTGCTGCGCCGCCGCGACGTGTGAGCCGGACGGCCGAGGCCTCCGGGGACGGCCGCGAGGTCGTCCCCGGAGGCCGGCGCGTTCCCGGCGCATGGGACAGTGAGCCGGTGCCCGACATGCCCCAGGCGACCTCCGTCGCAGCCGCGCCGCCCCCGGCCGTGACCTCTGCCTACCCGGACATCGCGACCGAGCTCACCGTGCGCAGGCTCGGACCGGTGCGGCGGTACTTCCTTCGGCACCCGGTCGTGATGGACCTCCTGGTGATGCTCGTGTTCCTGCTCGGGGTGATCTCCCCGGCGGGGACCTTCGGGACCTCCGAGCAGGCCGTGGCACACGGGGCCCTCGTCGCGGTGGGGACGGTGCTGCTCTTCTGGCGCCGACGCCGACCCGTTCTCGTCGCCGTGGCGATGATCACCCTGGCGGCGGTCGCCCCGCCCGCCACCGGCACGATCGGGAACACCACCATCGGCCTGGGTCTCGTCGTCTACGCCGTCGCCGCCTCGAGGCCACCGCGGATCGCCTGGCTGGCCCTCGCGGCCGCGCTGCTGGTCCCCGCCGGCCCTGTCGTGCTCTGGGAGCGCGCCACCACCGACGCCTCCCGGTTCGAGGCAGCGGTGAGCGCCGGGGTGGAGATGACCCTTGTCGTGCTCATCGGCCTGTCGATCGGCACAGCGGTGCGCGGCCGACGTCTGCACGTGGCCGAGCTCATCGCCGGTTCGGAGCGCCTGCGCCGGGAGCGCGACCAGCAGGCGCTCATCGCCCGCGCCGCCGAACGCAGCCGGATCGCCCGCGAGATGCACGACGTCGTCACGCACAGCCTCTCGGTGATGGTCGCCCTCGCGGATGGTGCCGGGGCAGCCCTGGACCGCTCCCCCGAGGCCAGCCGCGCCGCGCTCAACGAGCTGTCCGCCACCGGACGCACCGCACTCGCCGACATGCGCCGCGTGCTGGGTGTGCTCGACGGCGACGGCGCACCGCTGGAACCGCAGCCCGGACGGCTCGACCTCGACGTCCTGGTCGAACGCTTCCGCGCAGCAGGTGTGCCGGTGGTCACCGACGGGCTGGGGACCGACCTCCCCCAGGACCCCGGACTCCAGCTCACCGTGTACCGCGTGGTCCAGGAGGCCCTGACGAACACCTTGCGCTACGCCCCCGGGACGCCGCGCGCGGAGCTCTCGATCCGCCGCGACGAGCAGGGAGTCGAGGTCGAGGTGGTCGACCTCGGCGCAGGCCGGCCCGTGACGGACCCTGCGGGGACGGGCAGGGGCCTGATCGGGATGGCGGAACGGGCCGGCGTCTACGGCGGCTCCGTGACCAGCGGTCCCTGGCGTGGCGGATGGCGCGTGCTGGCCGTGCTGCCGTGGAAGGCTGAGGCCCGATGACCACCGTCCTGCTCGTCGACGACCAGGCGCTGCTGCGCATGGGGCTTCGGCTCGTCCTGGAGGCCCAGGACGACGTGACCGTCGTCGGCGAGGCCGCGGACGGGGAGTCCGCCCTCGGACAGGTCCGCGCGCTGGACCCCGACGTCGTCCTCATGGACGTCCGGATGCCCGGGATGAACGGGATCGACGCCACCGCCGCGATCGTCGCCGCGCACCCGCGTACCCGGGTCCTCATCCTCACCACCTTCGACCTGGACGAGTACGCCTTCGCCGCTCTGCACGCCGGGGCGAGCGGCTTCCTGCTCAAGGACGCACCTCCCGCCGAGCTCGTCTCGGCGATCCGCACGATCGCGGGCGGGGACGCCGTCGTGGCCCCCCGGGTCACCCGTCGGATGCTCGAGCTCTTCGCCGACCGGATGCCCACCGCCGCAACACCCGACGGCCCGAGCGACGACCCGCGGCTCGCGAGCCTCACCCCGCGGGAGATGGAGGTCCTGCGCGCGATCGCCGAGGGCCTGTCGAACCTGGAGGTCGCGGAACGGCTCGTCCTGTCCGAGACGACCGTCAAGACCCATGTCGGTCGGGTGCTGGCCAAGCTCGGGGTGCGGGACCGCGTGCAGGCGGTCGTGCTGGCCTACGAGACAGGTGTGGTGCGCCCCTCCTGAGAGGGACGCACCACAGGACCTGCTCCGCGCGCCGGGCGGGTGGCCCGGACGCGCAGCGGTGGATCAGCGGTGGCGGGTGCCGACGACGTCCACGACGAAGACGAGGGTGTCCGTGCCACCGATGCCCGCCTGGGGCATCCCGCGCTCGCCGTAGCCGAGGTGCGGCGGGATCGACAGCAGGAGGCGGGAGCCGACCTGCTTGCCGACGATGCCGTCGTCCCAGCCGCCGATGACGGCACCGACGCCGATCGGGAAGGAGATCGAGGAACCGCGGTCGTAGGAGTTGTCGAACATCCGGCCGGCCCAGATCTGGCCGAAGTAGTTCACCTCGAGGTCGTCACCGGCC
>NZ_JBFHHB010000157.1:0-7727 GCF_041597215.1 Actinotalea sp. | reverse complement strand
GGTGCCGACCGACTGGCCCGATGCCGCGCCCGTCATCGACGAGATGGCCCAGGACCTCGAGATCAGCACGCGGGACGACGACGCCGAGAGCGAGCCCGCCGTCGAGAGCGAGCCCGTCGCTGAGGCCGAGCCCGCCGTCGAGGCCGAGCCGGTCGCTGAGGCCGAGCCCGCCGTCGGGGCCGAGCCCGCCGTCGCCGACACCGCTCCGGCGGACGAGCCCGCCGCGGACCCCGCAGGGGAGTGACCGACCCGCTGGGTGCCGCCGCGCTGCGAGAGGCGGCGCTGACGGCCTGGCGCGCCAGTCCCGCCCGGCTGCGCGAGGACGCCAACAGCGAGGAGGACCACGCCCGCGGTGGCTACCGCGATCGCGTCGTCGTCGAGCTCGCGCAGAACGCCGCGGACGCCGCCGGGACCGACGGGCGGCTCCTGCTCAGGCTGGTTCCCGGGCCCAGGCCCCTGCTCCTCGCTGCCAACACCGGCACCCCGCTCGACTCCCGCGGGCTCGCCTCGCTCGCGACCTTGCGCGCCTCGGCCAAGAGCGGTGCCGGCCCCACCTCCGCACGGGTGGGGAGGTTCGGGGTGGGCTTCGCCGCCGTGCGGTCCGTCTCCGACGAGATCGCCGTGCTGACCGACGGCGGATCGGCGCACTTCTCCCTCGGCGGGGCCGCCGCCCTCCTCGCGGCCGAACCCGCGCTGGACGGGGTGGTGGCGAGCCGGCGCGGAGCGCTGCCCGCCCTGCGCCTGCCCTTCGCCGGGCCCGGGTCCGTGGGGGAGGCGGCCCTGACCGGGCCGGACGCCCCGATGCTCGGTGACCCCTGGGACACCGTCGTCGTGCTGGAGCTGCGTGACGACGCCGCCGTCTCCCAGGTCGCAGCGCAGCTCGAGGCCGTCGACGACGGGCTGCTCCTGGCGCTTCCCGGTCTCGTCCGGGTGACGATCGAGCAACCGGGCTCGGTGCGTGAGATCGCCGGTGTGCGGGACCGCTGGATCGTGGCGACGGCCACCGGCGAGTTCTCGCCTGCCGCGCTCGCGGACCGGCCGACCGAGGAGCAGGAGCGACGCGGCTGGCAGCTCAGCTGGGCCGTCCGGCGCGACGGGGTCACCGTGTCGGGGCCGGTCCATGCCCCGACCCCGACCGACGAGCCCTGCACCGTCCCGGCGATGCTGGTGGGCACCTTCCCGCTCGACCCCTCGCGCAGGCATGTCGTCCCGGGGGCCGCGACCGATCTGCTGGTGCAGCGCTCGGGGGAGGTCTGGGCTCGGCTCCTGCTCGACTGCCGTGACGAGCGAGCGGCGGGACGGGCCGCACCGGACCCGCTCGACCTCCTGCCGCGGGCCTGGCCGGCAGGGGCCCTGGACGGGGCGGTCAGGGATGCGCTCCTGGCGGCGACCCGCAGCACCCCCGTGCTGAGCACCGCGGGCGACGGGCGCGGCATCGCTCCACGGGACGCCGCCGTCCTGGCGGCGCCATGGACCTCCGACCGCGCGGCGCTCGACGTCCTGGGTGCCTGGGACGCCTCCCTCGTCCGGCTGGACGACACCCACCGCGACCTGGTGCGGCTCCTCGGGCTGCGCGTGGTGGCCATGGCCGAGATCGCCGAACAGCTGCCGGCGGCGGAGCCGGCCTGGTTGCGTCGGGTGTACGACCTGTTCTCCGGCGCGACCGGGGACAGCCTCGCCGACCTCGCGGCGGTCCCCGTGCCGCTGCGGGACGGTCGGGTGGTGCACGGCGCGCGCGGCCTGGTGATCGTCGACGGGGACGTCCCGGCCCCGGTGCTCGACGCGCTCGCCGGTGCCGGCCTCAGGATCGTCGACCCGGAGGCCGCGCATCCGGTGCTCGAACGGCTCGGTGCCGAGCGTGCGGACGCGAGCGCCCTGGCCCGGCACCCCCTGCTGCGTGGCTGGGTGCTCGGGGAGGAGGGCGAGGACGAGCGCGCGGCGACCGAGGTGCTCCTCGGGCTGCTCGGGGCCGCCCGCGAGGCGGGCCGGCGCCCTGACCCGGAGCCGTGGTGGGGCGAGGCGCTGCTCGAGGCGGAGGACGGCGACGCGGTCCCCGCGCGCGGGCTGACCCTGCCGGGGACGGACGCGGCCGAGTGGTTCGACGAGGAGGTGCTGCCCCGGGTGGCGCCGTGGCTCGTGGACCGTTGGGGCGAGCTGCTCACCGAGGTCGGGGTCCTCCGCGGGCCGGCGACGGTCCGGGCGGACGATCCCGTCGTGACCGAGGCGCTGGACGGGTGGGCGGAGTACCTCGACGAGCTCGGTGCGCCGCGGGAGGGCGAGGAGCTCCTGGCCGTCGCCGACCTCGATGCGCTGCGGCCCGAGGCTTGGGGCGCCGTGCTCCTCGCCCTCGCGGACGGCTCCTGGAGCGAGGTGCTGCGTCCCGTCCTGCGCGAGGACGGCGGTCGCTCGCCCTCCTACACCGCCTGGTGGCTGCGCACCCGTGCCCCGCTCGGTCTCGGTGCGCCGTTCGCCCTCCCCGGCGTGCACGCGCAGGGCGCCGCGAGGCTGCTCGGTCCGCCGCCGCGGGCCGTGTCCGCCGTGGCCGAGCTCCTGGCGGCGCAGGGCGCAGGCCCCGCACCCGTCGCGGCTCCCGGAGCCCTCGAGCTGCTGCGGGCCCTCGGCGGGGTCTGGTCGACCGCCGAGCTCGACGCCGAGGGGTGGGTCGAGCTCTGCGAGGGACTGGAGGTCGGTGCGACCTGCGAGCACGCGGTCGCCGTCGACCTGTGGCGGTCCCTCGCCCGGGTGGCGGCGGGGAAGGACCCCGTCGACGAGATCTCCCGGCTGCCCGCCCTCGTGGCGGACGGTCCGTCCCGCCAGGCCCGCGTGGTCGCCGCGGAGGAGGCTGCCGTCGTCGACCCGATGTGGGCTCAGCTCGACGCGTGCCTGCCGGCGATCGTGGTGCCGGCGGGCGAGGTCGAGCGGGCGGCGCGGGCACTGGACCTCGACACGGGTGCCGACCGCGCTCGCGGGAGGGTGACCTCGTCCGGCACCCGGGTGCCGACGCCGCCGGTTCTGCTGGACCTGATCCCGGGGCTGCCGCCGACCTGGCTCGAGCACGAGGAGCTCCGGGTCGACGGCGAGCCGGTCGACTGGTGGGTCTCCGAGGGCCAGGTGCACGCGAGCACGACGGACGGGTTGGCCTGCGGGACGGCCCTGCTCGCGGGATGGGCGCAGCGGGACCGCATCGCTCGCCTGCTGCACGACCCGTCGGCGCTCACGGCCGTCCTGCTCGACCGTGCGGGGGACCCGCTCGGGGCATGAGGGGCGGGGCCGTTCAGGCCCGGGGCCCCCGACGGCGCGCCCACAGCACCGCGAGCAGGCCGAGCCCGGCACCGGTCGCGCAGGTCGCGACGGCCCGGCTGCTGCCGTCGCCGACCGAGGCGAGGAGGGCGAAGACGACGAGGGCCACGACCCAGAGCGCCGTCCCCACGAGGAAGACCCGGGTCAGGTCGACCGGGACGGGCGCGAGCCTGCTCGGCTCGAGGAGTCGTCGGCGCGGCATGTGCCCAGCCTAGGTGGTGCGGCGCGCCCCGAGGTGCGCACGGCGGCTCGCGCATCGGTGCCGGGACCCCGCCGCGGGAGGGGCCTGCTCACGATACGTGCACGGATACACACCGGACACACAGGTCTGCCACCCTGTGCGCCATGGCGCAGACCACGACCTCCACCGCTCAGAGCGCTGGAGGCTTCCTCGACTCCTTCTTCAAGATCACCGAACGCGGCTCGACCGTCGGCACCGAGATCCGCGGTGGCCTGGTGACCTTCTTCACGATGAGCTACATCATCGTGCTCAACCCGCTGATCATCGGGACCGTGCAGGACAACGGCTTCGGCGGGAACTTCCTCGGCGGCGGCTCCGAAGGCCCCAACTTCGCGATGATCGCCGCAGCCACGGCCCTGGTGGCCGGCGTCATGAGCATCCTCATGGGTGTCGTGGCGAACTTCCCGATCGCGCTCGCGGCCGGTCTCGGGCTCAACGCGGTGGTGGCCTACTCCATCGCCACGCTTCCCGGGATGACCTGGCCCGACGCGATGGGCCTGGTGGTCCTGGAGGGGCTGATCATCCTCGTCCTGGTCCTCACGGGCTTCCGGGCCGCGGTGTTCAAGGCCGTCCCGATCGAGCTGAAGACCGCGATCAGCGTGGGCATCGGCCTGTTCATCGCCTTCATCGGCCTGGTCGACTCCGGCTTCGTCCGGATCCCCGCGAGCCTCGCCACCCCGGTGGAGCTGGGTGTCTCCGGCTCGGTCGCCGGCTGGCCGCTGCTCGTCTTCGTCGTCGGTCTGCTCCTGGCCATCGTGCTGATGGCACGCAAGGTCCGCGGTGCGCTGCTCATCTCGATCCTCAGCTCGACCGTGCTCGCGGTGATCATCGAGAGCTTCGCCAAGCTCGGTCAGCAGCCGATCGACGGCAGCAACCCGACCGCGTGGCGGCTCGGGGTCCCGGCGATCCCCGAGGGCGGGATCGTCAGCGCTCCCGACTTCTCCCTGCTCGGTCAGTTCTCCCTCTTCGGCTCGATCGGCAAGATCGGGATCGTCGCCGTCGTCCTGCTCGTCTTCTCGCTGCTGCTCGCCGACTTCTTCGACACGATGGGCACCATGGTCGCCGTCGGTGGCGAGGCCGGACTGCTCGACGAGGAGGGCAACCCGCCCAAGTCCAAGCAGATCCTCGTCGTCGACTCGATCGCCGCAGCGGCAGGTGGGATGGGCTCGGTCTCCTCCAACACGAGCTACATCGAGTCGGCCGCTGGTGTCGGGGACGGCGCACGGACCGGTCTGGCCTCCGTGGTCACCGGTACCGCCTTCCTGCTGGCGACCTTCCTCTCGCCGCTCGTGGAGATGGTGCCGTTCGAGGCAGCCACGCCGGCTCTCGTCGTCGTCGGGTTCCTCATGGTCATGCAGGTCTCGGGTATCGACTGGAAGAACTACGAGGTCGCGATCCCCGCGTTCCTCACGATCATCCTCATGCCCTTCACCTACTCGATCACCGCAGGCATGGGCGCCGGCTTCATCGCCTTCGTCGTGCTCAAGGTCGCCAACGGCAAGGCCAAGCAGGTCCACCCGCTCATGTGGGGGACCGCTCTGCTCTTCATCGCGTACTTCACGCTCGGTCCCATCAAGTCGGCCCGGGGGGTCTGACCTCCGCTGTCCCCGGACGGGCCCGGGCCCCGACGCACCACGGTGCTCGGGGGCCGGGCCCGTCCTCATCCGGAGGTGGCAGGATGAGTGCGCTCGCGCGGCCCGCGGGCGCTGAGCGGAAGCAGGAGGCGTACGTGCGCATCTCGGTGATCGGTTGTGGGTACCTCGGAGCGGTCCACGCGGCGTGCATGGCCCAGCTCGGCCATGACGTCGTCGGAGTGGACGTCGACGAGAAGAAGGTCGCCCTCCTGACCGCGGCCACGGCCCCCTTCTTCGAGCCGGGCCTGCCGGAGCTCCTCGCCGAGACCGCGGCCACCGGTCGGCTCGCCTTCTCCACCGACATGGCGGCCGCCCGTGGCGCCACCGTCCACTTCATCTGCGTGGGAACCCCGCAGAAGCGCGGCGAGAACGCGGCGGACCTGCGCTTCGTCGACGCAGCGCTCGACGCGCTCCTCCCGCACCTGCAGCCAGGCGACGTCGTCGTCGGCAAGTCGACGGTGCCCGTCGGCACCGCGGAGGACCTGGCAGCCCGGATCGCCGAGGTCGAGCCGGCCGCGACGCTCGTGTGGAACCCCGAGTTCCTGCGGGAGGGCTTCGCCGTGCAGGACACCCTGCACCCCGACCGCTTCGTCTACGGGCTGCCGGAGGGGCCGGACGGTCAGCGCGCGCGGGCGGTCCTCGACGAGGTCTACGCGATCCCGCTGGCCGAGGGAATCCCGCAGGTCGTCACGGACCTCGCGACGGCCCAGCTGGTCAAGGTCGCGGCGAACTCCTTCCTCGCCACCAAGATCTCCTTCATCAACGCGATGGCCGAGCTCTGCGAGGCGACGGGTGCCGACGTGACGGAGCTCGCCGACGCCATCGGGCACGACGCGCGCATCGGTCGCCGCTTCCTCAACGCCGGCCTCGGCTTCGGTGGCGGCTGCCTGCCGAAGGACATCAGGGCCTTCATGGCCCGGGCGGGCGAGCTCGGCGCCGACCAGGCCCTGTCCTTCCTGCGCGAGGTCGACTCGATCAACCTGCGCCGGCGGGTCCGCATGGTCGACCTCGCGCGCGAGGTCTGCGGCGGCTCGATCGTCGGCCGACGGATCGCCGTGCTCGGCGCGGCCTTCAAGCCGAACTCCGACGACGTCAGGGACTCGCCAGCGCTCAGCGTCGCGGCCCAGATGCGGCTCCAGGGTGCGCATGTCGTGGTGACCGACCCCGAGGCCATGGAGAACGCCGAGCGGGCCTGGCCCGACCTGCGCTTCGCCGAGAGCGCCGAGGCCGCAGCGGCAGGGGCGGAGCTCGTGGTCCTGGCGACCGAGTGGACGCAGTACCGCGAGCTCGAGCCGGCGCACCTGGGCACGCTCGTGGCCGAGCGACGCATCCTCGACGGGCGCAACGCCCTCGACCCCGCCGCCTGGCGCGCCGCCGGGTGGACGTACCGCGCGCTCGGCCGGCAGTAGCCACCCCGGCTCACCCTGCGGGGCGAGCCACCCCGACTCACACCGCGGGCTGAGCCCGTGCGTCTCCTTACCGGAGGTACGTACCCCGGGTCATGACCTATGATACGGACATGCCTCCGATCGATCCCCGGCCCGAGACCGGGCAGGACCCCGCGCTCGACACGCGGGTCCGCCCGGCACAGTGCCGCCCCACGACGCTCGCCGGCAGCCTGCGGGTCGCGGTGACCCGGGCCACGCGCAGGCTGCGCCTCGAGCGCAGCAGCGAGCAGATCACCGACGGGCAGTACGCGGCACTCGCCGCGCTGGCCAACCGCGGCCCGATGACCCCGACGGTCCTGGCCGAGGACCAGCACGTCCAGGGCCCGCCCATGTCGCGCATCGTCGCGAGACTCGTCGACGCGGGCCTCGCCCGGCGGGACGAGCACCCGACGGACGGTCGGCAGGTCGTCATCTCCGTGACCGAGGCGGGGATGGCAGAGGTCACCGAGACGCGCCGCAGGCGCAACGTCTGGCTCGAGGCCAGGCTCGCCGAACTCACCCCCGCCGACCGCGAGGTCCTCGCGCGTGCGGCAGTACTCCTGGATCGGATCGCCACGCAGTGAGCTCCACCTTCACCTCCCTCAAGTACTTCAACTACCGGTTGTGGTTCGTCGGCGCCCTCGTGGCGAACGTCGGCACCTGGATGCAGCGCGTCGCGCAGGACTGGCTCGTCCTGACCGTCCTGAGCGACGACTCCGGGATCGCCGTCGGCATCACGACCGCGCTCCAGTTCGCGCCGGTCCTGGCGCTGTCGGCCTACGCCGGGGTGCTCGCCGACCGGCTCCCGCGGCGCGCCCTGCTCATCGCCACCCAGGCGGCCCAGGGCGTGCTCGCCCTCGGTCTCGGCGCCCTCGTCCTGCTCGGTCACGCCCAGCTGTGGCACGTGTACGTCTTCGCGCTCCTGCTCGGCTGCGTGTCGGCGATCGACGGGCCCGTCCGGATGACCTTCGTCGCGGACATGGTCCCCGCTGACAAGCTCTCGAACGCCGTGGGCCTCAACAGCGCGTCCTTCAACGCCGCTCGCCTCATCGGTCCCGGGCTGGCGGGCGTGCTGATCGCCTGGATCGGCACGGGCTGGGTCTTCGCCCTCAACGGCGTCTCGTT
>NZ_JBFHHB010000156.1:0-7777 GCF_041597215.1 Actinotalea sp. | reverse complement strand
GCGTCGAGGAACGCGATCCGGCGACGCCGGGCCACGTCGAGGTCCTCGTTGAACACCAACCGGGTCGCCAGCGAGGTCGCGAAGTAGTCGATGGTGGCGGGTTCCTCCCGCAGTCGGTCGATGTGGGCCGCCAGGTCCGCGACGGTCCGCTCGGCCCTGTCGACCTGACCGAGCCGCCGTTGGGCCAGGACCGAGAAGTAGGTGGCCTCACTGAACGGCTCGGCGTTCATGGCGCGGAAGTCGCCCTCCGCATCGGCCGCCCGCCGCCAGGCCCCCTCGGCCGCGTCACGGTCGCCGGCGAGCGCGAGGGCGTCACCCCGAGCGAGATGCAGATGCGCCGGGTTGGTCAGCGGGTGCCGTGCCTCCCCGAGGGTCGACGGCGGGTCCAGGGCCTCCTCGACCAGCGCGACCGCGCGAGCCGTGTCCCCGGCCGCCGTCGCCCTGCGCGCGAGCGCGAGCCTGCTCCGCTCCCAGACCTCGAGGACCTGCCCCTCGCCCCCCTCGGCCGCCCCGAAGACCCGGGTGCTCAGCACGGCATGGGCGGCGTCGGCGTCGCCGAGGTCGAGGGACAGGTGGGCGAGCTCGACCGCCGCTCCGTCCCGGTCGGCCAGCAGGTGCGCGTGCCCTTCGAGGTACGCGCGACGGGCGGCCGGGGCCTCCCCGGTGAGGAGCGCGAGCTGGTCGCTCTCGACGACGAGCTGGGGATCGTCCGGCGCCACCCGCAGCGCGGCGTCGTAGGCCTCCCGGGCACGACGAGGGTCGCCCGTCCGGTTGATCGCCGCGAGGCCGAGGTTGCGCCAGGAGACGACGTCCTCGGGCACCGCCGCCACGGCCCGCTGCCAGGCGGCGATCGCGTCTGCCGGTCGGTCATGGGCGTAGAGCCAGTGACCCAGGAGCCCGGCGGCCCGACCGTCGGTCGGCTGCTGCCCGAGGGCGTCGGCGTCGTCCAGGCGCACGGGGAAGCACCACGACGGATCGGCGACGCGGGCGGCCTCGAGCGCGGCGGCGGCCGCCGCGCTGTCGCCGCGCCGCTCGTGCAACGCGGCGACGTGGTAGCCGAGCAGCGGGCCGGTCGCAGGGGCCCCGGCGACCCGGTGCGCCTCCTGCTCGGCAGCGCCCCCCAGCACCCCCAGGGCCACGTCCGGCAGCCCGCAGGAGGCGTACTCCAGCGCGAGGTCGAGGCAGGTCTGCGCATCGCAGCTGAGCTCGTCGCCGCGCAGGTCACGGCTCCACCAGTCGAGCGGGTCGAGCGCGAGGGTGTCCTGCAGGAGCGCCTCGGCCTCGGCCGATCGACCGAGGCGACGCAGCACGATGACGCGCAGGGCCCGCGCCTGCAGGTGCTCGGGCTCGGTGCGCAGCACGTCCTCCAGGCGATGCAGGGCGTCGCCGTCCCGGCCGGCGGCCACGTCGAGCACGGCCATCTGGTACCCGGCGCAACCTCGCCAGCCACGCACCCACGACGCCTTGCCGAACGCGTCGTAGGCCTCGGCCGCACGGCCCTGCCGGCGCAGGGCCAGCCCGAGCAGGTAGTGGGCTCCCGAGTCCGCCGGGTTGGCGTTGCGCCGGGTCAGCCGGGCCAGGGCCGTGCGAGCGTGCCCCTCGGCATCGGCGTACCGCCCCTCGGTGTACGCCAGGGCCGCCAGCGCCGTACAGGTCGGCGCATGTCCCGGGTCGCGGCGCAGCGCCTCGGTCCAGTACGGCAGCGGGGACCGCGTCGGGTGACGGTACTGCGCGATGTGCAGACCCGTGAGGTACAGCTCCTCGACCGAGGCGACCTCGGTGGGCGCGGGCGGTTCCGTCGCCGGCTCCATCGGGGGGGCCGTCGCGGTCGGCGGCGTCCAGGACAGGAGCTCAGCGCCGTCCAGGCGCAGCCGCACGCCGACCGTCGCCGGGTCCGCGCCGTCGACGAGACGGAGGTCGACGACGGCGGGCGACCCGGGGGCGACGTCGACCGAGGACTCGGCGAGCACCCGGCCGGTCGGGTCGACGACCTCGACGGCGACCGGCCCGGTCTCCCGCGTGACGACGACGCCGACGCGCGCGGACACGGCTGCACCGGTCCCGTCGCTCGCCGCGCGCACGGTCAGGGCCACGGCAGCGTCGAGGTTCGCCGCGACAGCCGGCCCGATCTCCTGGATCGGGTACCAGAACTGGGAGAAGACCTTCGTCTCACCCGGGGCGAGCCAGCTGAAGTCCGGCTGGTTGTCGGTGAAGACCCCGGCCATGAGCTCGAGGTAGTGGCTTCCGTCGTCGGTGAGGTTGCGCTCCCAGGCGTGCCCGAACGCCCCGTCGCCCCAGGTGAACTGCTTCTTGCCGACGGCGACCCGGCGGTCGGCCACGTGCACCATCCCGGCCCGGGCCGCGTGGTCGTAGCCGCCGAAGAAGTCCGCGTCGCTGCCGACGCACATGTAGGAGGTGGGCACCGGGATGTTGCGGTACCAGTCGAGGCGGTCGCCGGGCACCGGCGTGCCGTCGCAGGCGTCGGTCAGCTGCTCGGCCCGCGTGGAGTAGTCGATCCCGTAGTAGTAACCGTCGGAGGCGGGGAACGAGGTCGTGGCGCGGCGGGCGTGGTCGGCCACCTGGTGCACGTCGGAAGGGAAGAACGACTGGTAGTCCTCGTGCGTGCGGACCGCGACGTTGGCCCACCACAGGAAGGTCTGGGTGATCTCGCTGCGGTTGTACAGCCGCACACGCAGCTCGAGCGTCGCGCGATCGGGCGAGAGCCGGACCCCGTGCATGCCCTTCATCCGGGTCAGCGGGTCGTGGTCCGAGCACCAGACCGTCACGCTGCCGTCCTCCTCCTCCTCGATCGACACGTCGGTCGGCAGGTAGGTGCCCGGGCGGTGGTGCTGGGGCCAGTTGAGCTCGACCCCGCCGGAGATCCACGGCCCGGCCAGCCCGATGAGCGCCGGCTTGATGACGTCGTTGCGGTAGAAGAGGTCGTAGCCGGTGGTCCGGTCCACGGCGACGTGGATCCGGCCACCGAGCTCCGGCAGCAGCATGACCCGGAGCCAGCGGTTCTCCAGGTGCACCGCACCCCAGGACCTCAGCGACGGCTCCGCGCCGATCCGGTCGTGGAAGGGCAGCGGGTACACCCTGCCGGAGGAACCCTGGTAGACCCGGCGGTCGAAGTAGGCCGGGTAGCGGTCGGGCGTGGCGGGCTCGTACGTCGGCATCTCGACGGGCTCCTGCCAGGCCGCGACCGCGCGGGCGGCGAGCGCCTCGGGGCGATCCGGCAGGACCAGGCGAGTCCTCTCGTTACGGTCGGCGCTCATCGCCACACCACCGGCATCCACGCAGTCATCTCGGCTCTCCCTCGGCTCTTCCCTACGGACTCATCGGACCCTGGTCGGGTGTCAGTCGGGCCGCACGAGCGGCCTGTGCTCCTGCTCCAGCGGCGCCTGGTGGACGCCGCCCAGCCCAGCGGTACCGGACACCGCATAGGCGAGCTCGTACCGTCCGGGGCGGACGCGGTACTGCGGAAGGACGTCCGGCCCGCAGGCTCCCGTCCCGATCCCGCGATGCGCGGCGTCGAGGTGGACCACGAGGCGCGGACCGGGCACGAGGTCGCTGTCGTTGCTCGCCTCGAACAGGTCGTGCGCGCCGAACCGGGTCGCCGACCACGCGAACGGCTCGCCCAGCGTGGAGATGCGTATCCGGTCCCCGGTGTGCGGGTCCTCGAGCTCGAGCCACGAGGTGTCCGTGCGCAACCCGAACTCCTGCGGGACCAGGTACGGGCACGGCTCGACGGCGGCGGTCCACGTGCCCAGCACTGCCGACCTGGCCCGGTCGGGGTAGTTCTCGTGCGGGCCACGACCCCACCAGCGCAGCGAGGTGAACCGTGGATCGACCTCCAGGACGACGCCGACCCGGGGGAGGTCGTCCAGGTCGGCAGGGACCTCGAAGCCGTGCCGGGCGCGCACGCCGTGCTCGGTCCGTTCCGTCGTCACCTCGTGCCGCACGACGGACTCCGCCGGCAGCCGGTCGAGCCCGAGCGCACGCCAACGCGCCAACGTCGAACCGCCGAGTCCGAGGTCGGCGGCGCCGTCGACGGCGGCCTTGACGCCGTCGTTGTCCGTCGCGGCCCGCCACACGGCGGGCCGGGGTTCGGTGTGCGCATCCGGCCAGAGGTCGTCGACCGGGCGCCCCGTCGGCACCGGGGCGATCCGCTCCGCGCGCAGCACGACCTGGTCCCAGGCGAGCGCATACCCCGCCGGCGCGAACCACGCATCGGAACGGGTCGTCCAGCGCACGGTGAGCCGGGTGTCGCCTCTGTCCGGGACGGGAACCGGCACCGGGACGACGCGGCGCTCCCCCGCCTCCAGCGGCAGGTCCCATGACCCGGATCGGGTCACCTCGCCGTCGACGACGAGCTCCCACGTGCAGTCGAGGTCGTCGAGGGAGGCGAAGAACCGTCGACTCGTGACCACCAGCGCTCCGTCGTCGAGGTGCACGGTCACGGGTCGGTGCACCCAGGCGACCTCGGCCATCGCCGGGTGCGGGGTTCCGTCGGCAGCCACCAGACCGTCCGCCACGAAGTTGCCGTCGTGCGGCCGGTCACCGAACTGCCCGCCGTACGCGAGCCGGACCCGGCCGTCGGGCAGGGTCTGGCGCAGCGCCTGGTCCTTCCACTCCCACAGGAAGCCGCCCTGGAGACCGGGAGTCGTGGTGATCACGTCCCAGTAGTCGCCGAGCGAGCCGTTGCTGTTGCCCATCGCGTGGGAGTACTCGCACATGATCAGCGGACGACCGCCGCCAGGGCCCGTGGTCGACTCTCCGTACTCCCGGATCTCGTCGATCGACGGGTACATCGGGCACACGAGATCGGTGACCTGGCGTCCGCCCTCCTGCCAGCCCTCGATCCGGATCGCGTCCTCGTAGTGCACGGGCCGGCTCGGGTCGGTGCTGCGGATCCACGCCGCGAGCGCGTCGTGGTTGACCCCGTACCCCGACTCGTTGCCCAGGCTCCACAGGATCACGCACGGGTGGTTGCGGTCCCGCTCGACCATGCGCGCCCCGCGGTCGAGCCACGCCGCGCGGTACCTCGGGTCGTCGGCGAGTGACCGGTTGTAGGCGTGGGCCTCGAGGTTGGCCTCGTCGACGACGTAGAACCCGAGCTCGTCGCACAGGTCGTAGAAGGCGTCGTCGTTCGGGTAGTGCGAGGTCCGGATCGCGTTGACGTTGTGCCGCCGCATGGTGACCAGGTCGGACCTGAGGTCCTCGACGGTGACGGCCGATGCACGGTCGGGATGATGGTCGTGGCGGTTGACCCCGAAGATCCAGACGCGCTCCCCGTTGACCAGCAAGCGGTTGCCCTCGACCCGCACGCGCCGGAACCCGAGGCGCCGGCTCGTGGAGTCGACGACCTCGCCGAGCGCGTCGACGAGCTCGACCCGGCAGGTGTACAGCGCGGGTCGCTCCGCGCTCCACGGCTCGACCCGGAGTCCGTCCAGTGCCGCATCGACGACGAAACCGGTGAACTCGTACGCCCGCGCGTGCTCGTGAGGGACCGGACCCTCGACCACCGGGACGAGGCGTGCGCCGCTCGGGGTCTCGACCCACCAGCGCACCCGCAACCCTGCGGACGGAGCCTGCCCCGGGTCGACCTGGACGGCGAGCGCGATCGAGCCGAGCCGGGTCGCGGGGTCGAAGTCGGCGGTGACCCGCACGTCCGCCACCCGGATGGGCGGGCGTCGCTCGAGCCGCACGCCCCGGTGCAGTCCGGCCAACCACCAGGCGTCCTGGTCCTCGAGGTAGCTGTGCGCCGCGTACCGCACGACGACGATCGCGAGGTCGTTGCGGCCGGGGCGAACGGCGGGCGAGATGTCGTACTCGCTCGGCAGCCGGGCGTCCGTGCCGTAGCCGACCAGGGTGCCGTTGACGTAGACCACGTGCACGGCGTCCGCGCCGCCGACGGTCAGGACCAGGGGGCCCGTCCGGCCCTCCACGTGCTGGTCGAGCGAGAACTCCCGCCGGTAGACACCGGTGGGGTTGTGCTCGGGAAGCCGGGGCGGCGGACCCGCGAACGGCATCCGGACGTTCGTGTAGTGCGGCCCGTCACCGACGCCCTGCATCGACCAGGTTCCCGGGACGAGGAGCGCGGTCCAGCCGGCTCCCACCACCGGCGTCGAGCCGAGGACGGCGTCCGTCGGGACCGCGTCCGGGGAGGAGAACAGCCGGAAGACCCACTGTCCGTCGAGCGACGCCGACGCGGACGCCGAGGAGGTGTGCATCGGCAGCCGTTTCAGCGCGACCACCGACGGATCGGCCCAGGGACGCAGGGCCCCGATCTCGGGGAGCATGGATCGACCTCCGGGGAAGACGCGGCGGACGTGCGCGGTCAGGGGCGTGCGCGGTGGGCGGACCCGCGCGGTGAGTGGGCGCGCGGCCGGTGGCCGAACGGTCAGTGGGCGAACGGTCAGTGGGGCGCGCGTGCCGCGAGAGCCTCGAAGTCGAGCGCGACGCCGTGCCCCGGTGTGTCCGGTGCGGTCACGTGCCCGTCGACGACCGGCATCGGGTCGACGATGAACGCCGTCAGCCCGAAGCCGTGCGCCTCCATGAACGTCCGGTGCGGGGCGGCCGCGAGCAGGTGCACCGTGAGGTCGTGCACCCCATGGGAGGTCAGGAGGAGGTTGTTCGCCTCGGCGAGCGCGCTGACCTTCCGGAAGGCCGTGTACCCGCCGATGTTGCTGACATCGGGTTCAGGGAGGGTGACGGCGCCCGCGTCGATCGCCTGGGCGAACTCGTAGACGGTGTGCAGGTTCTCCCCTGCGGCGATCGCGTGACGGCCGCCGTCGACGATCCGCGCGTTGCCGCGCAGGTCGTCCGGGATCGTCGGCTCCTCGACCCACAGCAGGTCGAAGGGCTCAAGGGCCCGGCACGCGCGCAGCGCGCCGTCGACCGTCCACTTCATGTTCGCGTCGACCATGAGCGGGAAGCCGTCGCCGAGGTGCTCACGCATCGCCGCCACGCGAGCCACGTCCTGACGCAGGTCCGCGCGACCGACCTTCATCTTGATCGCACGGAAGCCGTCGTCGAGGAAGGCGTCGGTCTGCGCGAGCAGCTCCTCGAGCGAGAGCTCGAGATCGATCCCCCCGGCGTACACCGGGACCGTCGGGTCGTACCCTCCGAAGAGCTTCCACAGCGGCAGGCCGGCGGTGACCCCCATGAGGTCCCACAGGGCGATGTCGACCGCGGAGATCGCCGAGGTGGCGTGCCCCCCTCGACCCGCGTAGTGCAGGGTCCACCACATGTCCTGCCAGCGTTCCTCGATGCGCGCCGCATCCTTCCCGAGGATCACGGGGGCGAGGTCACGCTCGACCATGGTGGCGACGGCTGCACCCCCGTGGTTGACGGTGTAGGTGTAGCCGAGGCCCTGCCGACCGTCGGCGTCCTCGATGCGCACCGTGATGAGCTCGAAGTCGATCATCACGCCGTGCGTGCTGTCGGTCAGCCGCCGCTCCAGGGGGACCCGGAACAGGTCGGTCCGCACCCGTTCGATCTTGGCCATCGTCTCCACATCTCTCTCGAGGATCCCGGCGCGGCAGTGCCACGCAGGGACGGTCGTCAGTCGGTCGGGGTGCTGGTCCAGGACCCGGCAGCCGGCGCGGTCTCTGGCGAGATCCCGGCGGCGTACAGGTCCTTCATTCGCTCGTCGGCTCGGAACCCCGTGATGAAGTGCCACGGTCCCGAGACGTCGTGGCTGAGCCCCCAGCGCACGCCGTCGAGCGGCGTCGTCGTCGGCGTTCGCCTGCGCAGCGGCCCTGCCGCGATCGGC
>NZ_JBFHHB010000155.1:0-7780 GCF_041597215.1 Actinotalea sp. | reverse complement strand
GGGGTGCGCGGTCCGGTGACCTCGACCTCGAGCAGGTCGCCCACGCGCCACCGCTCACCGATCTCGGCGTCGTCCACGGGTCCACGCACGCGCAGGTTCTCGCCGAACAGGCCCGGCGTGATCTCCCGCCCCAGCTCGGCGGCCCAGTGCTCGGCCTCGGCCTCGTCGACCGCATAGACGGCCTTGTCCGGGCCGCCGTGGTGCCGGCGGCTCGCCTGGACGTCACCGCGGACGCCGAAGGGACCGACCGCGACGGGACCGTCGACCGGCTGCTTGTCGATCGCCGTCACGCCCTCGGGGCTCTCGTCCCCGTGCAGCGCGGCGACCCGGCAGACATGCGTGACGATGCCGAGCCCCGTGGCGGGGCCCGCTCCCGTCCCGGAGGCCATGACGCTCACTTCTTCTTGTCGTCCTTGCTGCCCGCATCGGTGGAGAGCGCGGCGATGAACGCCTCCTGGGGGACCTCGACTCGGCCGATGGTCTTCATCCGCTTCTTGCCCTCCTTCTGCTTCTCCAGCAGCTTGCGCTTACGGCTGATGTCTCCGCCGTAGCACTTGGCGAGGACGTCCTTGCGCATGGCTCGCACCGTCTCACGCGCGATCACCCGGCTGCCGATGGCCGCCTGGATGGGGACCTCGAACTGCTGACGAGGGATGAGCTCACGCAGCTTGCCGGCCATCATCGTGCCGTAGGCGTAGGCCTTGTCCTTGTGCACGATGGCGCTGAACGCGTCGACCTGCTCGCCCTGGAGCAGGATGTCGACCTTGACCAGGTCGGCCGCCTGCTCCCCGACGGCCTCGTAGTCGAGGGAGGCGTAGCCGCGCGTCCTCGACTTGAGCTGGTCGAAGAAGTCGAAGACGATCTCGGCGAGCGGGAGCGTGTACCGCAGCTCGACGCGCTCGGCCGAGAGGTAGTCCATCCCCAGCAGCTCGCCGCGCCGGGACTGGCACAGCTCCATGATCGCGCCGATGAACTCGCTCGGCGCCAGGATGGTCGCCTTGACCATCGGCTCGCGGACCTCGCCGATCTTCCCGCCGGGGAACTCGCTCGGGTTGGTCACCCGGATCACCGAGCGGTCCTCCATCGTCACGTCGTACACGACGTTGGGAGCGGTGGAGATGAGGTCGAGGTCGAACTCCCGCTCGAGCCGCTCCCGCACGATCTCCAGGTGGAGCAGACCGAGGAACCCGACGCGGAAGCCGAAGCCCAGCGCCACCGAGGTCTCCGGCTCGTAGGCCAGCGCGGCGTCGTTGAGCTTGAGCCGGTCGAGCGCGTCACGCAGCACGGGGTAGTCCGTGCCGTCGATCGGGTACAGGCCGGAGAAGACCATCGGCTTGGGGTCGTGGTACTCGGCGAGCGCCTCGGCCGCGGGCTTGCCGGCGTTGGTGACGGTGTCGCCGACCTTCGACTGACGGACGTCCTTGACCCCGGTGATGAGGTAGCCGACCTCACCCACCCCGAGCCCCTGCGTCGGCACCGGCTCCGGGGAGATGACCCCGATCTCCAGAAGCTCGTGGTGCGCCCGGGTCGACATCATGACGATCCGCTCACGCGGGGAGAGGCGACCGTCGACGACACGGACGTAGGTGACGACCCCGCGGTAGGTGTCGTACACCGAGTCGAAGATCATCGCGCGGGCGGCGGCATCCGGGTCGCCCGTGGGGGCGGGGACCTGCTCGACGATCCGGTTCAGCAGGGCCTCCACGCCCGCACCTGTCTTGCCGGAGACCTGCAGGACGTCGGCGGGGTCCCCGCCGACGAGTCCGGCGATCTCCTCCGCGTACTTCTCGGGCTGCGCGGCGGGAAGGTCGATCTTGTTGAGGACGGGGATGATCGTGAGGTCGTTCTCCATCGCGAGGTAGAGGTTCGCGAGCGTCTGCGCCTCGATGCCCTGCGCCGCGTCGACGAGCAGCACGGCACCCTCACAGGCGGCGAGCGACCGGGAGACCTCGTAGGTGAAGTCCACGTGCCCCGGGGTGTCGATCATGTTCAGCGCATAGCTGCCGATCGCCCCGTCCGGCCCGACGACGCCCCAGGGCATCCGCACCGCCTGCGACTTGATGGTGATACCGCGCTCACGCTCGATGTCCATCCGGTCGAGGTACTGCGCCCGCATGGCGCGGGCGTCGACGACACCGGTCAGCTGGAGCATGCGGTCGGCGAGGGTCGACTTGCCGTGGTCGATGTGCGCGATGATGCAGAAGTTGCGCAGCAGCCCGGGCGGGGTGCTCGCGGGCTGGATCTGGGCGGCCTGGGCGGCGCTGAGGATCGGGGACAACGGGGGTGGGCTCCGGGTTCGTCGCGGCGGGACTACCTGTGATCGGCCTCTATGGTCCCATGCCGCCCGCCGCCCGCTCACCCGGCCCGACCACGACGCTCCGGGACGCCGCGACCCGACCCGCCGTACCCTCGACGAGAGGACCGGGACGCCGAGCGGAGGGGCTCACGATGGTCACGGGACGGCACCGGTGACACCCGAGGGCCGGACACCCGGTCGGGCCTCCCCCGCCTCGTGGACGACGTACCGCTCGTCGATCGGCGACAGGTCCGCGGTGTTCGCCGCGATCGCGCAGGCGTACGGGAGCACCCGCGCGCTCTACCCCGGCAGCTACCTCGACCTCGCTCCCTCGACGGCGATCGCCACAGTGACCTACGTCGACACCGACCGGCGGGCCGCCCGCTTCTTCGCGGACGAGGCCAGGGTGCGGGCGGAGCTCGAGGGCCGGACGCCGCCTGGGTTCACGCCGGAGGTGAGGTTCTGGCACCTCGACTACACCCGGCAGCTCCCGCTGCCCGACGCGGACGTCGACCTGCTCATCTCGCTGTACGCGGGGCCCGTGTGGGACCACTGCCACCGCTACCTCGCGCCGCGAGGGCTGCTCCTGGCCAACACCAGCCACGGAGACGCCTGCCTCGCCGCGCTCGACCCGCGACTGGAGCTCGTCGCAGCGGTGCACCACCGCGAAGGGAGGTACCGGCTCGACGACAGCGCGCTGGACGGGTACCTCCGACCGACGAGACCGGCGGACGCCGACCGGATCCGGGCGCAGGGGCGCGGCATCCGGTACACCCGGTCGGCCTTCGCCTACCTGTTCAGGCTGACCTGAGCCGCTGCCTGCTCGTGCCCGCTCAGGCCTCGCGGGTGATGCGCACCTGCACGTCGAGCAGCTGCGAGGCACCGCCCGCGAAGATCCCCCGTACCGGGGCGACGTCCTGGTACTCGCGACCGCGACCGAGCGCCACGTGGTGCTCGCCGACGTCGATGTCGTTGGTCGGGTCATGGGCCACCCAGTGGCCCACCCACCACTCGACCCACGCATGCGACTCACCCATGACGGTGTGGCCGATCTCCCCGTCACCCGCCGGGTGCAGGTACCCCGAGACGTACCTCGCGGGGATCCCCACCGAGCGCAGGGCGCCGACGGACAGGTGCGCCATGTCCTGGCACACGCCCTTGCGGGCCTCCCAGGCCTCGGAGCCGACCGAGTGCACGGCGGTGACGCCCGGCACGTACTCGACCGTCGAGTGCACAGCGGCGCAGATGCGTCGTGCGGTGCTGTCCGGGTCACCGGCGGCAGCGGCCTCGGCGGCGATCGCCGCGAGCGCCTCCGGGGGCGTCGTCGTGGGCGAGACCTCGAGGAACTCGGCCATCGTGTCGAGCGTCCCGGGCAGGCGCAGCAGGGCCCAGGACTGCGGGGCCGGCCGGGGCCGGGGGTGCACCTCGACGCGCGAGGTGGCCGTCAGCACGAGGCGGCTGTGGGGTTCCGAGCTCTCGAACGCTGTGGTCTGCGTGCCCCAGTAGTCGACGTAGTCATGACGCCAGGACAGGGGATCGATCCCGAGCGAGGCGGACAGCACCGTCTGGTCCCGGTCCGAGACGGGCAGCATCCGTGCCTCGTTGAAGGAGGCCGAGACCGGACGGTCGTAGGAGAACGTGGTCGTGTGCACCACGTGCAGTCGGCTCACAGCACACCTCCGGCCCACTGGGTCAGCGCCCCGGACGGGAAGTAGCGCTGCCTGATCGCGTCGCTCGCGGCGGAGCAGGCGCGTTGCACGTCGAGCATCCGTGCGGGGAGCTGCTCGATGAGCTCGGGGACGTCCCCGTACTCCAGGCTGGTCCGCGCGTGGCCGAGGGTGCGCCGCGCCCCACCCACCGAGGCCTGGTCGACGGCCGGGTCGAGGGAGTCCAGGCAGGACTGCGCCTGACCGAGCGCGTGCACGACCGAGCGCGGGAAGAGCCTGTCCGTGAGCAGGAACTCCGCAGCCGACTCGTCCGAGCCGAGCCCGCGGAAGCGACGCAGGTACGCCTCGTGCGCCCCGCAGGAGCGCAGCAGGGTCGCCCAGTCAGGGCCCGTGGTCCCGGCGAGGGCTCGCGTGGCGAGCAGTCGAGCGGTCATGTCGGCACGTTCGACCGAGCGGCCCAGGACGAGGAAGTTCCAGGTGTCGTCCCGGGAGATCGACTGGTCGACGATCCCCGAGACGAGCGCCGCGCGTTCCCGCACCCAGGTGAAGAAGCTGTGCGGCCGGGTGGGGGTCAGGTGGCTCGGCAGCTGGTTCCAGGTGCCGTTCACCGCCTCCCACAGCTCGGTGGAGATGACCTCCCGGGCTCGACGGGCGTTCTCCCGCGCCGCGGTGAGTGAACCGGCGATCGCCGACGGGGTCGAGCGGTCGAACGCGAGCTGGTCGAGAACGAAGCGCCGCCCGACGACGGTCGTGGCAGCCGGCGCCTCGCGGTTCATGACGGAGAGCAGGGTCCGGCAGACGAGGTCCTCCTCGGCCCAGGGGTCCTCGAGGATGGTCTGGACGTGCACGTCGAGCAGTCGGGCGGTGGCGTCGGCGCGCTCGATGTACCGACCGATCCAGAAGAGCGACTCCGCGATCCGGCTCAGCACGGCGCACCTGCCTCGTCCTCGACGAGTGAGGCGGACCCCGTCTCGCGCTGTTGCTGTTGCTGTTGTTGTTGCTGTTGCTCCGAGCGGTCGTCCGCCGGGCTCGCGTCGACGGGGACACCCTCACCGAAGGCCAGCGTGCGGGGCAGGTCGTGCGCCGAGGAGACCGGCGCGCTGCGCGAGCTCCCGAGCACCCAGGTGTCCTTGGAGCCCCCGCCCTGGGAGCTGTTGACCACCAGCTGTCCCTCGGGCAGAGCCACCCGGGTCAGGCCACCCGGCAGCACCCAGACGTGCTCGCCGTCGTTCACCGCGAAGGGTCTCAGGTCGACGTGCCGCGGCCGCAGACCACCCTCCACGAGGGTCGGCACGGTGGAGAGCTGCACGACGGGCTGCGCGATCCACCCACGAGGGTCGTGCCGGAGCCGGTCCCGCAGGGCCGCGAGCTCGGCTGCCGACGCTGCCGGGCCGACGACGAGGCCCTTGCCGCCCGAGCCGTCCACCGGCTTGACCACGAGCTCGTCGAGCCGGTCGAGAACCTCCGCGAGAGCCTCGGGCTCCTCCAGGCGCCAGGTGTCCACGCTGGCGAGGAGCGGCTCCTCCGACAGGTAGTAGCGGATCAGGTCGGGCAGGTAGGTGTAGACGAGCTTGTCGTCGGCCACCCCGTTGCCCACGGCGTTCGCGAGGGTCACCGTGCCCCGCCGCGCAGCAGCCATCAGGCCGGGCGATCCGAGCAGGGAGTCCGAGCGGAACGCGACCGGGTCGAGGAACTCGTCGTCGACCCGCCGGTAGATGACGTCGACGCGACGTCGGCCGTTGGTCGTGCGCATCCACACCCGGCCGCCCGAGCACACCAGGTCGCGGCCCTCGACGAGCTCGACGCCCATCGACCGCGCGAGCAGCGAGTGCTCGAAGTACGCGCTGTTGTAGACACCGGGGGTGAGCACGACGACGGTCGGCTCGTGCACGCCCTCCGGCGCGGCTGCCGTGAGGGCGGCCAGCAGCCGGCCGGGGTACTCCGCGACGGACCGGATCCGCAGGCTCGCGAACAGCTCGGGGAAGACTTGCGCCATCGCCTTGCGGTTGGAGAGCACGTAGCTGACCCCGCTGGGCACCCGGACGTTGTCCTCCAGCACCCGGAACGTCCCGGACTCGTCACGGATGAGGTCGATGCCCGAGACGTGCACCCGCACGCCGTTGGGCGGCTGGATTCCCTGCGCCGCGCGATGGAAATGGGTCGAGGAGGTCACCAGCCGACGGGGGATGACCCCGTCGGCGATCGCCCGTTGCGGTCCGTAGACGTCCGCGAGGAAGGCCTCCAGGGCCTTGACCCGCTGCGCGACGCCCGGGGCGACCGAGTCCCACTCCGCCTCGGTCACCACGCGCGGAGCGACGTCGATCGGGAAGGGCCGCTCCTCCCCGCCGATGTCGAAGGTGACGCCCTGGGTCAGGTACGTGCGGGCGAGGATCTCGGCCCGCCCGCGCAGCTCGGCCTCGGAGAGCTCACGCAGCGCCTCGTGGACGTGCCGGTAGGACGGCCGGACGTCGCCGGTCCGGTCGAACACCTCGTCCCACGCTGCACCGGCCGGATAGAGTCGAAGAGGTCTGCCATGACCGAACGGTAGGCCACGTCGTGTCACCGGCGCGTTTCGGCGCGCTGTCGGCAGGGGGTCGCCCACACCGCTCGTGGGCCCGATCGGACGCCGGCTCGGGCCCGTGTCGCCGCGGCGCACATGCCGCCCGCCGCCCGTCCCGCACCGCCACCGCTCCCCCCGCAGCGGCCCCGCTCGGTAGTCTCGCCCGGTGGCCACGCACAGCTGGAGCCGAGTCCTCGACGCCGCCCTGCGCCTCGCGGTCGACGCCGCGCGTACGGCACGCCGGAGCAGCAGGTCCCGCTCCTCGCGCGGCGCGTCCGCGACAACAGCCCGACCAACACCCCGACCGTCACCGACGGCCGCGGGTCCGGGCACCTCGACGGGGTACCCGGGCGACTTCACCGGTCGGGTGACGCCGGTCTACGCCCCCGACCTCGACGGCGAGCCCGACCCGGGAGAGGTCGTGTGGACCTGGGTGCCGTACGAGGAGAACGACGGCCGCGGGAAGGACCGACCCGTGCTGCTCGTCGGGCACGACGGTCCGTGGCTGCTCGGGCTCATGCTCTCCAGCCGCGACCACGACACGCGGCCCTCCCCGGCGGACGAGCGATGGATGGACGTGGGCACCGGGGCGTGGGACAGCAAGGGGCGACCGAGCGAGGTCCGGCTCGACCGGGTGCTGCGCATCGCTCCCGACGCCGTGCGTCGGGAGGGCGCCGTGCTCGACCGCGAGCGCTTCGCCCGGGTGGCGGCGGCCCTCTGACCGGCACCGGCGGGTGGCGCCGCCGAGGCAGTGGCCGTCCTCGTCGCTCGGCGCTGTCGCGCCGTCGCCGTAGGCCCCCGGCGACTGCTACTCTGGTCGCTCGCGTGTCCGCCCAGGTCGGCGGGCACTCGTCCGGTTCCTTCCCGCGGGTGTCCCCACGCCCCAGTCCCGGAGCCGGACACGCCCTCTACGACCTGTCAGATCGCTTCGGCGAACGCACAAGAGAGTCAATACGTGGCCAACATCAAGTCCCAGATCAAGCGGATCCGCACGAACGAGGCGGCCCGTCTGCGCAACAAGGCTGTGAAGTCCGAGCTCAAGACGCACGTCCGTCGCGTCCGTGAGGCCGTTGCTTCCGGCGACAAGGACGCCGCGGCGACTGCCCTGCAGTCCGCGTCGACCAAGCTCGACAAGGCCGTCAGCAAGGGCGTGATCCACGCCAACCAGGCAGCGAACCGCAAGTCGGCGCTGGCCAAGGCCGTCGGCAAGCTCTGACACCAGAGCACCTGCGACGACAGGAGGGCGCCGCCCCCCCC
>NZ_JBFHHB010000154.1:0-7810 GCF_041597215.1 Actinotalea sp. | reverse complement strand
CTCCTCGGCCAGGTGGGGGTGGCCCTCGGGTGGGTCAGCAGCGTCGCGGACCCGGCGGTGAGCCATATGGCGGCCGGCGTCCTGCTGATCATCACCGCGAGCGGGATCGTCGTGGCCGGCTCCGCCGTCGCCGAGCGCGAGCGCGCCCAGCGGACCCTCGAGCGCGCCGAGGCCCGGCTGCGGGCCCTGCTCGACAGCTCCCAGGACGTGCTCACCGTCAGCGACGCGAGCGGCGAGCTCACCTATGTCAGCCCCGCGGCCGTCCGGGGCCTGGGTCGAGAGCCGGAGGCGCTGGTCGGCACGCCGCTGCTCGACCTCGTCGACGCGGAGCACCGCGCCCGGGTCGAGGAGGAGCTGGCGTCCGTCGCCTGCTCGGGTCAGGGCGCGCGCACGAGCATCGACGTCCTGGTCGAGCTCGCGAGCCATGAGCGGCGCTGGTTCGCCTGGTCCGCCCACAACCTCCTGGACGACCCGCTCGTCGCGGGGCTCGTCGTCGTGCAGAGCGACATCACCGACCGCCTGCACCACCAGGAGGAGCTCGCCCACGCGGCCTCGCACGACGACCTGACAGGACTTCCCAACCGTTCGGACCTGCTGGCCCGGATCGAGGAGGCCGGGGCGGAGGCTGTCGCCGGTGCAGGGCTCGCCGTGCTCTTCCTCGACCTCGACCGGTTCAAGGAGGTCAACGACCTGCACGGTCACCCGGCCGGCGACGAGCTGCTGATCACCATCGCACGGCGCCTGCGCGCGGCGCTGCGACCGCACGACCACCTCGCACGGATCTCCGGCGACGAGTTCTGCGCGGTCCTGACCGAGGTGCGGGACGCCGCAGAGGTCGACGGGGTCGTCGATCGACTGCGCGACGTCGTCAGCCGGCCGATCGCCCTGCGCTCGGGGGTGCAGGTACGCGTCGACGTGAGCGTGGGCAGGGCACTCGCCTTCGAGCCGCGAAGCGCCGAGGAGCTCCTCACGGCCGCCGACACCGCGATGTACCGCGACAAGCGGGCCCGTCGTCGTCCGTTCAGCAGCAGGCCCGTCACGAGCCGGCTCACCGGCCCTCGCGACTCCGCCTCAGGAGCCCCCGCCGCGGGAACGACGCCCGCCTAGACTCGCGAGCATGACGACGCCTGCGATCGCGCCTCCGGGCAGCGCCGCACTGCGCAGGACCACCCTGCACGGGGTCGACGTCGTCGACGCCCCCGCACCGCGGGTGCACCACCCTGCCGATCTCGTCGGAGTGGTGCTCTCGGCAGCGGCGATCGCCGCGGTCTGCGTCCTCGGCGCCTACGCGCACGGCACGACGACAGGGGTCGCCGAGGACGTCCGCGGTTTCGCCAGCTTCGTGCAGAAGCTCGTCGTGGTGCCCGTGAGCATGCTGGTCGGCCTCGTGGTGACCGTCATCCCGATCGTCGCGCTGACCGAGCTCGTCCTGCGCCGCCTGGTCCGGCACGCCGTCGAAGCGGTGGTCGCGGCGAGCATCGGAGGTGTGGCTGCGATCGTGGCCACGCACCTGATCAGCACCTTCGGTATCCCCGAGCTCCAGTCCTCGTTCACCACGTACAGCAGCGGGCGCAGCACCCTCGTCATCCCGGAGCTGCTCGTCGCGACCGCAGCGCTGCTCACGGTGGCCGGCCCGCGCGGGCGTCGCCGCACGCTCAGGGCGTCGTGGAACGTGCTCTGGTTCGGCCTCGGCGTCGCCGTCATCACGGGGATCTTCACCCTCACCGGAGTGGCTCTCGCCGTCCTGCTGGGGCGGCTGGTGGGGACGGCCACGCGATACGTCTCCGGGGTCCCGAGCGAGCGGGCCTACGGCGAGGCGCTGGTCGACGGGGTCCGCCGCGCCGGGTTCGAGCCGGAGCAGCTCGTGCGGGTCCGGAACTCCTCCGTTCGGCCCGAACCCGAGACGGACGACGACCGCTCGAGCGCCGCCATCGCGCGACAGGGCGACCATCGGGTCTACTCCCTGGTCACGAGCGACGGGGAACGGCGCGACGTCGTCGTCCTGGACGGCGACCGTCAGGTGCTCGGCCTGCTCGCCCGGTGGTGGCGCTCGCTCCGCCTGCGCGGGATCGACGGGCGGTGGGCCGTCTCGCTCCGGCAGGTCGCCGAGCGCAGCGCCCTGCTGACCTACGCCGCGCTCTCGGCCGGTGTCGCCACACCACGGCTGCTCGGCATGGCCGAGGCAGAGGACTCGATGCTCCTGGTGCACGAGCACGTCCCCGGTGCCGCACCGCTGCACGACACCCCTGACGAGGTGCTGAGCGACGAGGTGCTCGACGCGATCTGGCGCCAGCTGGACCGCGCCCACCGGGCCGGCCTCGCGCACCGCGCCCTCACCTCCGACGTCATCCTGCTGACGCCCGGTCCGCGTCCGACGGTCCTGCTCAGCGGCTGGGAGTCCGGGGACGTCGCCTCGGCAGAGCTCGCCCGCCGGATGGACGTCAGCCAGCTGCTGGCCGTGCTCGCCCTGCGGGTGGGAGCGCACCGTGCCGTCGCGTCCGCAGCTCGCGTCCTGACCGACGCCGACCTGGCGACCATCGGCCCCCTGCTCCAGTCCCTCGCCCTGCCACGCGCCACCCGCGAGGCCGTTCGTGCCCACCGGGGCCTGCTGGGCGAGGTCCGCGAGGCCCTGCTGGAGCTCCTCCCGGAGGCCGACGTCGAGCCCGAGCGGCTCGTGCGCTTCGGCGCGCGGAGCGTCTTCACGGTGGCGATCAGCATCGTCGCGCTCGTCGTCGTGGTCACCACCCTGAACTTCGACCAGATCAGCGAGGCGCTGTCCACCGCTCAACCGTGGTGGGCAGCCGCAGCCTTCGTCCTCGGCGTCGTGAGCTACTTCTCCGCGGCCCTCGCCCTGATGGCCTTCTCCCCGATCCCGCTCCCACTGTGGCGCACGACCCTCGTGCAGTCGGCCTCGTCCTTCGTGGCCCTCGTGGCACCGGCCGGGGTCGGACCTGCCGCGCTGAACATGCGGATGCTGACCCGCCGCGGGGTGTCCAACGCGCTCGCCGTCGCGTCGGTCGGCCTCGTGCAGGTCTCGCAGTTCCTCACCACCGTGGTGCTCCTGATCGGCCTGTCGGTGGTCAGCGGCTCCCGCGGGACCCTGGAGCTGCCGTCCCCGACCGTCCTGCTGGCGATCGCGGTGGTCGGCACCGGGGTCGCCGCGACGCTGCTCGTCCCCGCCGTGCGGCAGTGGCTGTGGCGCCGGATCGCGCCGACCTGGCG
This sequence comes from Actinotalea sp., assembly GCF_041597215.1. Classification (GTDB taxonomy): domain Bacteria; phylum Actinomycetota; class Actinomycetes; order Actinomycetales; family Cellulomonadaceae; genus Actinotalea. The sequence goes on along the minus strand of NZ_JBFHHB010000154.1, from coordinate 4,588 downwards.
CCAGACGTGGCCGCAGCTCGTCCGCCTGCTCTCGCAGCCACGTCGCTTCGCCCTCGCGGCCGTGGCGAGCACCACGATGACGATCGCGTACTTCGCGGCCTTCTGGGCCTCCCTCGCCGCCTTCGGCCGGGAGATGTCCCTGATCGACCTCGCCGTGATCTACCTCATCGGGAACGCGGCAGGAGTGATCGTGCCCACTCCCGGCGGCCTGGGTCCCGTCGAGGTCGCACTCATCGGCGGTCTGAGCGGGCCGGGAGGGATCCCCGCTGCCATTGCGACCTCGGTCGTGGTGACCTTCCGTGGGCTGACGTACTGGGCGCACATCCCGCTCGGCTGGATCTCGATGCGGTACCTGCAACGCAGCGGCGAGCTCTGAGCCGACGCGCGCTGCGGGAGCGATCCACCTAGCCTCGACGGGTGACGAGCATCCTGTGGCTCCGCCGCGACCTGCGGCTGCACGACCATCCCGCCCTCGTCGCGGCACATGAGGCGGCTCAGGGGTCGGACGGCCGCGTCCTTCCCCTCTTCGTCGCCGATCCCACGCTCCTGGCCTCGGCCGGCCCCGCACGGCTGGCCGCCCTCCACGAGGCCCTCACCGAGCTGGACGAGGCCTACGACGGGGCACTCGTGGTGCGCCGGGGTCGCCCGCAGGAGGTGGTGCCCGCTCTCGCAGCCGAGCTGGGCGCCGGGAGCGTGCACGTGAGCGCCGAGACGACGCCCTACGGACGACGGCGCGACGCCGCCGTCGCCGACGCCCTCGACCCGGGCATCGCCCTAGTGCCGACCGGGAGCCCCTACGCCGTGACGCCCGGCCGCGTGCTCACGGGAGCCGGTGAGCCGTACCAGGTGTTCACCCCGTTCAGCCGGGCCTGGCGTGAGCACGGCTGGCGCCGTCCGGCCGAGGTGCCGACCGGGTTGCGCTGGCACGAGGGCGTGGCCGGGGACGAACGCCCGGGGACGACGGCGGACGAGGGCGCCGCGGACGGCGCAGCGACGGACCGGGTCGGTGAGCGCAGCGCCCTGGAGCGGTGGTCCGAGGTGCTGGACCGTGGGCTCGAGCACTACGGCGAGGAGCGCGACCGACCGGACCTGGACGGCACCTCGCGGCTCTCGGCCCAGCTCAAGTACGGGACCATCCACCCGCGCACCCTGCTCGCAGAGGTCGCCGCACACCCCTCCGGCCGCAGCACGGGCGCCACGACCTTCGTCACCGAGCTCGCGTGGCGCGAGTTCTACGCCGACGTCCTGTGGCACCGCCCCTCGTCTGCATGGTCCGACCTCCGCCCCGGTCTGAGCGCGCTCGAGTACGACGACCCCGGAGATCCGGCTGTCGCGCGGTCCGTCGAGGCGTGGCGCACCGGCCGGACCGGCTATCCGTTCGTCGACGCGGGGATGCGCCAGCTCCAGGCGACCGGGTGGATGCACAACAGGCTGCGGATGGTCACCGCGAGCTTCCTGGTCAAGGACCTGCACGTGTGGTGGGTGCACGGCGCCCGCCACTTCCTCGAGCACCTGCGCGACGGCGACATCGCGTCGAACAACCACGGCTGGCAGTGGGTCGCCGGGACCGGGACGGACGCAGCCCCCTACTTCCGGGTCTTCAACCCGGTGCTCCAGGGCGAGCGCTTCGACCCGCAGGGCGACTACGTGCGGCGTTGGGTCCCCGAGCTCCGGCACCTGGCCGGTGCCGCGGTGCACCAGCCGTGGAAGCGCTCGGACGGCTACGCGCACGGCTACCCCGAGCGCGTCGTCGACCACGCCGCCGAGCGCGCCGAGACGCTGCGACGCTACGGCGTCACCCGGGACTGAGCCGATCGGCAGGGGACGACGACGCCCCGCGGAGCGCGTGGCTCGGCGGGGCGTCGGGACCTGCTCTCAGTGCACGGGCGCGGCGTGCCAGATGCGCTCGAGGTAGTCCCGCATCGAACGGTCGGAGGAGAAGAACCCGCTGCGCGAGATGTTGAGGATCGCCTTGCCGGCCCACGCGTCCTTGTCGGCGTAGGCGAGGTCGACCTCCGCCTGCGCGTCGAGGTACGCCTGGTAGTCGGCCAGGACCAGGAAGCGGTCCTGGTAGAGCAGGTTGGACACGATCGGCTCGAAGGCGTGCCGGTCGCCGTCGGAGAAGGCACCGCTCGCGATCAGGTCCAGCGCCCGGCGCAGCGAGGTGTTCTGCTCGTAGTAGCTCGACGGGTGGTACCCGCTGTCGACCAGCGCGGCGACCGCCGGCTCGTCGAGGCCGAAGAGGAAGAAGTTCTCCCCGCCGACGAGCTCGCGGATCTCGACGTTCGCACCGTCGAGGGTGCCGATCGTCAGGGCCCCGTTGAGCGCGAACTTCATGTTGCCCGTGCCCGACGCCTCCTTGCCGGCGAGCGAGATCTGCTCGGACAGGTCGGCCGCCGGGATGAGCGTCTCGGCGAGGGTCACGTTGTAGTTCGCCGGGAAGGCGATCTTGAGCTTGTCCTGGACGGCCGGGTCGTTGTTGACGACCTTCGCCACGGAGTTGATGAGCCAGATGATGTCCTTGGCCATCCTGTAGCCGGGTGCGGCCTTCGCGCCGAACACGACGGTCCGCGGCGTGACGTCCTCGACCTTGAGCTCTCCGGAGAGGATCCGGTCGTACTGCGTGACGACGTGCAGCACCTTGAGCATCTGGCGCTTGTACTCGTGCAGTCGCTTGACCATGACGTCGAGCATCGCGTCCTGGTTGATCTCGATGCCGTCGCGGTGCTCGAGCACGCCGGCCAGGCGACGCTTGTTGCGACCCTTGACCTCCTGGAACCGCCGCACGAACTCGGCGTCCTTGGCGTAGGGCTCGAGCTCGGAGAGCCGCTCGAGGTCGGTCAGCCACCCGCTGCCGATCGCCTCGGTGATCAGCCGCGAGAGCGGCGGGTTGGACAGGCGCATGAAGCGACGCGGGGTCACGCCGTTGGTGACGTTCGTGAACTTCTCGGGCCACATCGTGGCGAAGTCGTCGAGGACCTTGTCCCGCAGGAGCTGGGAGTGCAGCTCGGCCACGCCGTTGACCTTGGCGCCGGCGACGGTGGCCAAGTAGGCCATCCGGACGGCACGCTCGGGGTGCTCGGCCACGATCGACATCCGGCGAGCACGGAGCTCGTCCCCGGGGTGGGCCGCGCGGACCTCGGCGAGGAAGTCGTCGTTGATCTGGTAGATGATCTCCAGGTGCCGAGGGAGCAGGCGGCCGAGGAGCTCGGTCGGCCAGACCTCGAGGGCCTCGGGGAGCAGGGTGTGGCAGGTGTACGCGAAGCACTTGCGGGTCACGGCCCACGCCTCGTCCCAGCCGAAGCCCTTCTCGTCCACCAGGATGCGCATCAGCTCCGGCACCGCGATGACGGGGTGCGTGTCGTTGAGCTGGAACATGACCCGCTCGGACAGGCGGTGCAGGTCGAAGTCCTCGGGCAGGACCTGGTCGATGAAGTTGCGGATCGACGCGGCGACGAAGAAGTACTGCTGCTGCAGCCGCAGCTCCTTGCCCTGGGGTGTGGAGTCCTCGGGGTAGAGCACCTTGGAGATGTTCTCGGCGAAGGTCTGCGAGCGGACGGCGTCGGCGTACTCGCCGGCGTTGAAGGTGCTGAGGTCGAAGGCGTGGGTCGCCTTCGCGCTCCACAGGCGCAGCGTGTTCACGCGGCCGTTGTGGTAGCCGGGGACCATGTAGTTGTAGGGCATGGCCAGGACGCTCCACGAGGGGGTCCACGTCGTGCGGTCCACGCCGTTCTCATCGACCTCGACCGACGTGGTGCCGCCGAAGCTGACGGTCACGGCCGCCTCGGGGTGCGGGAACTCCCACGGAGAGCCGAGCTCGAGCCAGTTGTCGGGCTGCTCGACCTGCTTGCCGTCGACGAAGGTCTGCCGGAAGATCCCGTACTCGTAGCGGATCCCGTAGCCGATGGACGGCACGGACATCGTCGCGAGCGAGTCGATGAAGCAGGCGGCGAGGCGACCGAGACCGCCGTTGCCGAGGCCGGGCTCCACCTCTGCGTCGCGCAGCTCTGCCAGGTCGATGTCGAGCCCGCGTAGCGCCTCGCCCGCGATCTCCTCGAGGTTCGTCGCCAGCAGCGCGTTGTCGAGCTGACGGCCCAGGAGGAACTCGGCCGAGAGGTAGGCGATCGACTTGGCCTGCGCCTCACGCTGACGCTTCTGGGTCTCCAGCCATCGCGAGATGAGGAACTGGCGCACGGTGCGGGCCAGCGCCAGGTACTGGTCGTTCACCGAGGAGGCAGCGAGTTCGACGCCCTGGCCGAAGTTCAGCTCGCGCAGGAAGGCGCGGGTGAAGGCGTCGACCGTGAGGTCGGGGGTGGGGGTGGGGACGACGAGATCAGTCACGAACGACGACGGTAGCCGCAGATGCAAGCGATGTCACCGCGTTGCGTCCCTCGTTTTCAGGGCCCTCCATGAGGTACACGTGCAAGGAATCCGGGATCCGTGCAGGTCACGGCCGCCGACGGCGCGCGGCGGGGCCCGCTGGTTTTACCCGTCGTCTGCAAGGTGTGAGGGATAGATCACGCTGGACATGTCGTCCGCGTCTCACCCTTGGCCCGTGAAAAAGGCGGTCGTCGGCGGTGCGGGCCGG
>NZ_JBFHHB010000153.1:0-7820 GCF_041597215.1 Actinotalea sp. | reverse complement strand
CCGGGGTGGTCGGCGAGGTGATGGCCGGCCTGGGTCCGCTCCCCGCGGTGCCCGCGCGCATCGACGGGTGGGAGTCGGTCGTGCCCCCGCTCGCCGCCTTCCTGCGCGGCGCGCTGCCGGGGCGTCGCCCGCCCTCCCTCTCCCCCGTCGAGGACCTGGCGGGACCGCTTGCCACGGCGGACGCGCTCGGGGCGGCACTGCTCGGCGGCCCTACGGCCCTTGCCGTCGTCCGTCGTCCCGGCACCGCTGTGCAGAAGCCCCCGAGGTCCACCGCGGAGGTGCTCGGACTCATCGACCAGCAGTACCCGGCGAACGGCGGTGCGCCCGGGTCGGTCGCCGTGCAGGAGCTGGTCCACGACGACGGTTCGCGCAGCTGGGTGGTCCTCGTGCCCGGTACCCAGGAGATGGTGCCGGGCGGGAGCAACCCCGCCGACCTGCGCTCGAACCTCGACCTCGTGGCGGGGCGGCCGGACGAGATCTCCCGGCTCGTCGAGCAGGCGATGCGGGCAGCGGGGATCGCCCCGGACGAGCCCGTACTCCTCGCCGGCCACAGCCAGGGCGGCATGGCAGCGGCGCGTGTCGCCGCCGATCCGGTGATCCAGGAACGGTTCACCCTCGCGGCCGTCCTGACCGCCGGCTCACCGGTGGGGAACGTCGACCTCCCCGGCAGCACCGAGGTCCTGCACCTGGAGCACGACCAGGACGGGGTCCCGCTCCTGGAGGGCCGGGACAACCCCGACACGCCGTCGCGCACGACGGTGCGGCGGGACCTGTCGGTCTCCCCCGATCCTCGGGACCGTGCTGCCGCCTCGCTGCTGGGGGCTCACGGGCTCGCGGCGTACCAGCGCACCGCCCGGGTGGCCGCGGCCTCGGGGGACCCGTCCGTCCTGGCCTTCTCCGCGACCGTGGCCGGGGTGCTCGGCGGCGCCGTCTCGGCACGGACCACCGTCTTCCAGGGGGTGCGCGTCACGCCATGAGCGCTACTTCCGCTTGCGCGCTCCGGGGATGACGACGCTCAGCAGGAAGCTGACGACGGAGATGATGAGCGCCCCGACGACAGCGGTGCCGAAGCTCTCGACGCGCAGGCCGTACGAGGTCAGCTCCGAGATCCAGCCGGTGAGCATGAGCATCAGGGCGTTCACCACGAGCGTGAACAGGCCGAGGGTCAGCACGTAGAGCGGGAAGGCGATCAGCTTGACGACCGGCTTGACGATCGCGTTGACCAGACCGAAGACGAGGGCGACCACCAGCAGGACGATCACCGTGCTGCCGGTGCCCTCCCCGGCGACGACCGTCAGCCCGGTCAGGAGCGCGGTGGCGAGCCAGATCGCGGCGGCGTTGATGACAAGGCGGAGCCAGAAGGACATGACCCCATCCTCACACCCGCGCGGGTCGCCTGGCATGCTGAGCCGATGACCGTTCGCCCGTGGTCCCCCACCTCCGTGCGCCCACGCGCTGCCGTCGCCCAGCTCCCCGCGTACGTGCCAGGTGCCAGGACCTCCGGGGGTGACCAGCACAAGCTCTCGTCGAACGAGAACCCCTTCGCTCCTCTCGACTCCGTGCGCGAGGCCGTCGCCGCCGCGGCCGGACAGCTGAACCGCTACCCCGACATGTTCGCCGGGGAGCTCGTCGAGGCGCTCGCGGCCCGGCACGGTGTCGGTCCCGAGTCGGTCGTCGCCGGCTGTGGATCGGTCGCCGTCCTCGGGCACGTCCTCCAGGCCTTCTGCGAGCCCGGCGGTCAGGTCGTCTCGGCCTGGCGCTCCTTCGAGGCCTACCCGATCCTCGTCGGGCTCCAGGGCGCCGAGCACGTCCGCGTCCCGGTCGATGCGGAGGGAAGGCACGACCTGCCCGGCATGGCCGAGGCGGTGACCCCGACGACCGACGCCGTGATCGTCTGCTCGCCCAACAACCCGACCGGTCCGGCCGTGCACCACGAGGAGCTCGCGACGCTGCTCGGGAGCGTCCCGGAGTCGGTGCCCGTCGTGCTCGACGAGGCCTACCTGGAGTTCGTCCGCGATCCGGCGGTCGCCGACGGGGACAGGCTGCTCGCCGAGCACCCGAACCTCGTCCTGCTGCGGACGTTCTCCAAGGCCTACGGGCTCGCGGCCCTGCGCGTCGGCTACGCGGTGGCGCACCCGGAGATCGCTCAGGCGGTCCGCACGAGCTCCACCCCGTTCGGGGTCAACCATCTCGCCCAGGTCGCGGCCCTCGCCTCCCTCGAGGCAGAGCGGGAGCTCGCCGCGCGGGTGGACGAGGTGGTGGCCGAACGAGGCCGACTGGTCACGGGCCTCCGTGCCCAGGGCTGGACGGTCCCGGACCCCCAGGGGAACTTCGTCTGGCTCGGTCTCGGTGGCCGCACCCTCGACCTCGCACGGGACGCCGCCGAGCACGGCGTGCTGGTGCGGCCCTTCGCAGGGGAGGGGATGCGGATCTCGGTCGGGACACCCGAGGCCACCGAGGCCGTGCTCGAGCTGACGCGGGCCTGGAAGGCGGTGGACGCCCTGCACTGAGCCGGCGCCGGCCGCCGGCCGGCTCGCTTGGTGGGAGTGCACAACGAGGTGCAGAGGAGGTTGTGGAGCACGTGCAGACGTAACCTACGGTTGCGTAGCCTACGCTGGCGTAACCTCGCTGCGCCCGCCATCCGGAAGGACCCGCGTGACCGAGCCCGACCTCGTCCAGCTGCTCACCCCCGCCGGGGGACGAGTGGCCCGCCCCGACTACGACGCGCGTGTCGCGCACCTCGACGCCGCCGCCCTGCGTGGCCTGTACGCGGACATGGTGCTCGTGCGCCGCTTCGACACCGAGGCCACCGCCCTGCAGCGTCAGGGCGAGCTCGGTCTCTTCCCGCAGGCTCTCGGCCAGGAGGCGGCCCAGGTCGGCTCCGGCCGCGCCCTGCGTGCCCAGGACCACGTGTTCCCGTCCTACCGCGAGCACGGGGTGGCCTGGACCCGCGGGGTGGACCTCGTCGACGTGCTGCGCCAGTTCCGCGGGATCGACCACGGCGGCTGGGACGCGGCGGCACACCACTTCCACCTCTACACGCTCGTCATCGGCTCGCACCCCCTGCACGCCGTCGGGTACGGCATGGGTGTCCAGCGGGACGGCGACGTCGGCACGGGGGACCCCGACCGGGATACCGCCGTCGTCGCGTACTTCGGGGACGGCTCGACCTCGCAGGGCGACACCAACGAGGCCTTCGTCTTCGCCGCGGTGAACCAGGCGCCAGTGGTCCTGTTCTGCCAGAACAACCAGTGGGCGATCTCCGAGCCGACCAGCAAGCAGACCCGTGTCCCGCTGGTGGACCGCGGTCTCGGTTTCGGGGTGCCGAGCGTGCGGGTGGACGGCAACGACGTCCTGGCCTGCTACGCCGTGACCGCCGAGGCCCTCGAGCGGGCGCGCAGCGGCGGTGGCCCCACGTTCATCGAGGCCTTCACCTACCGGATGGGTGCCCACACCACGTCCGACGACCCGACCAAGTACCGCACCTCGGAGGAGGAGCAGTCCTGGCGGGAGAAGGACCCGATCGATCGTCTGCGCGCCTACCTGGAGTCGATCGGGGAGCTGCCGCAGTCCTTCCTCGACTCCCTCGACGCGGAGGCGGAGGCCTTCGGCGAGCGATTGCGCACCGAGGTGCGGGCGATGCAGCCGCCGCCGACCTCCAGCATGTTCGAGCACGTCTACGCGGGCCCGCACGCGATCGTCGACGCCGAGCGCGCGTGGTTCGAGCAGTACGAGCAGGGATTCGAGGACGTGGCGGGAGGCGCACGATGACGACGACCTCCGGACAGGCAGCACCGGCCGGGGCCACCGCTCGGCAGGCCGTGGGGACCACGGCACCCGACGCCCCGACGACGGCCGTCGAGGAGCCCGTCCGCACCGAGCGCATCACCCTCGCCAGGGCGATCACCCTCGGGATGCGGACCGCCCTCGCGAACGATCCCTCCGTCCTGCTCATGGGTGAGGACATCGGCCGGCTCGGGGGCGTGTTCCGGGTCACCGACGGGCTCCAGGCCGAGTTCGGCGAGAAGCGCGTGGTCGACACGCCGCTCGCCGAGTCGGGCATCATCGGCACGGCGATCGGCCTCGCGATGCGCGGCTACCGGCCGGTGTGCGAGATCCAGTTCGACGGCTTCATCTTCCCGGCCTTCGACCAGATCACGACGATGCTCGCCAAGATGCACTACCGCTCGCGCGGGCGCATCGAGCTGCCCGTCGTCATCCGGGTCCCCTTCGGCGGGGGCATCGGCGCCGTCGAGCACCACAGCGAGTCGCCGGAGGTGCTGTTCGCGCACACCGCCGGCCTGCGCGTGGTCAGCCCGGCGACCCCTGCGGACGCGTACACGATGATCCAGGAGGCCATCGCCTCTCCCGACCCGGTGCTCTTCTTCGAGCCGAAGGGCCGCTACTGGGACAAGGCAGAGGTCGCGCTCACGCCCTACGGCATCCCCGGCGCCGGGCTGGACAGCGCGCGGATCGCGCGTCCGGGGACGGATGTCACCGTCGTGGCGCACGGACCGACGGTCGCGACGGCCCTGCGGGCAGCGGAGGCCGCTGCCGCCGAGGGGACGAGCATCGAGGTCGTCGATCTGCGCACCCTCTCGCCCCTGGACACCGCGACCGTGGTGGAGTCGGTACGGCGCACGGGACGCTGCGTCGTCGTCCACGAGGCGCCGGTGCTCTACGGGACCGGGGCGGAGGTCGCCGCCCGGGTGACCGAGGAGTGCTTCTTCCAGCTCGAGGCGCCCGTGCTGCGGGTCGGCGGGTTCCACTCGCCCTACCCCGTCTCCCGCCTGGAGCACGACTACCTGCCGAGTCTCGACCGGGTGCTGGACGCCGTCGACCGCGTCCTGGCGACCTGAGCGCCCACCAGCCCGGCCCCCGTCCGTCCTCCCGCTAGGAGCCCGCCAGTGCCCAGGTTCGAGCAGTTCCGCCTCCCCGACGCCGGGGAGGGCCTGACCGAGGCCGAGATCGTCGAGTGGAAGGTCGCCGTCGGCGACCGGGTCACGGTCAACCAGGTGATCCTGGAGATCGAGACCGCGAAGTCGCTCGTCGAGCTGCCGTGCCCGTACGCGGGAGCGGTCTCCGCGATCCTCGTCGAGCCGGGCACGACGGTCGACGTCGGCACCCCGATCATCACGATCGACACCGACCCCGACGGCCCACCCGCCGACGCACCGTCGGGCGACGAGGAGGCGGCAGCGGGCCAGGAGGCCCCCGCCGCGCAGGAGAGCGCCAGCGGCGCCGTGCTGGTCGGCTACGGGGTGAGCGCGCACGGGACGGCTCGGCGCGCTCGCCGAAGCGCCGGCTCCGCGCCGGCTGCGGAGGCGGAGGCACCCGCGGTGCCGCCGCCGGCTCCGCGGGTTCCCGCAGCGCCTGCGGCGCAGGGGCCGGCAGCTCCCGCCGCCGTGGTCCGGCACGAGGCCCAGCCCGTGCTCGCCAAGCCCCCGGTGCGCAAGCTCGCCAAGGACCTCGGTGTCGACCTCGCGACCGTCGACGCGACCGGTCCTGGCGGCATCGTCACCCGTGAGGACGTCATCGCCCGCGCCTCCGGGAACGAGCCGCAGACCCTCGCGACCTACGCCAACGACGACCAGCCCTGGCTCAAGATGGGCACCGTCTCGCCCGACGGCCGCACCACCCGCGTCCCGGTCCGCTCCGTCCGCAAGCGGACGGCCGAGGCGATGGTCGCCAGCGCCTTCACGGCCCCGCACGTGTCGGTCTTCCACACCGTCGACGTGACGAAGACGATGCGCCTGGTCGCCGCTCTGCGCGAGGACCGCGAGTTCGCCGACGTCCGCGTCACGCCGCTGCTCATCGCCATGAAGGCGCTGCTGATCGCCGTCCGCCGGCATCCGGAGGTCAACGCCTCCTGGGTGGACCAGACGCAGGAGATCGTCTACAAGCACTACGTGAACCTCGGGATCGCCGCGCAGACCCCACGGGGCCTCGTCGTGCCGAACATCAAGGACGCGCACCGGATGGGCCTGCACGACCTCGCCGTCGCGCTCGCCGACCTCACCGGCGCCGCCCGTGCAGGTCAGACGACGCCGTCCGACATGGCCGACGGCACGATCACCGTCACCAACGTCGGGGTGTTCGGGATCGACACCGGTACGCCGATCCTCAACCCCGGGGAGTCCGCCATCCTCGCCGTCGGGGCGATCCGCGAGCAGCCCTGGGTCCACAAGGGCAAGATCCGCAAGCGCCAGGTCACCCAGCTCGCGCTGTCCTTCGACCACCGGCTGATCGACGGCGGACTGGGCTCGCGCCTGCTGGCCGATGTCGCCGCCGTCCTCGAGGAGCCGGGCCAGGCGCTCGTCTGGAGCTGATCCCGCCGCCCCCTGCGCCGGGAGCGCCCCTCACGCCGGGAGCGCCCCGTCGCGCCCGCCCCTCGCAGCGCCCACCCCGCGCCGCGCCCACCCCGCGCCGCGCCCACCCCGCGCCGCGCCCCGCGGCGGGGAGTGTGAAGGGTTCGCCCCGTCCAGCGGGGCGAACCCTTCACACTTGCCCCTGAGGGGCGCGGCCGGCGGGGCAGGTCTCAGTGACCGGCGCCCAGGTTGCCGGAGAGCAGGGCGTGGCGGCGGGCGCTGTCGTCGTTCAGGTTGATGATCGACACCGTGCTGCCCTTGGCTGCGTACTTCGTGGTGATGGCGTCGAGCGTGGCGACGGTCGAGGCGTCCCAGATGTGCGCGCGCGACATGTCGATGACGACGTTCTTCGGGTCACCGGCGTAGTCGAACTGGTAGACGAGGTCGTTCGAGGAGGCGAAGAACAGCTCGCCGGTGACGGCGTAGACGCGGGTGTCCTCGTCGACCGGCTCCAGCGCGGTGACCTGCGTCAGGTGCGCGACACGGCGCGCGAAGGTGGTCATCGCGACGACCACGCCGGCGAGGACGCCGTAGGCGAGGTTGTGGCTGACCACCGTCACCACGACGGTCGAGAGCATGACGATCGTCTCGCTGCGCGGCATCCGGCGCAGGGTCGAGCGCCGGACCGAGTGCCAGTCGAAGGTCGAGAACGCCACCAGGAGCATGACGGCGACCAGCGCAGCCATCGGGATGACGGCGACCTGCTCGCCGAAGACCACGACGAGCAGCAGGAGGAAGACCCCGGCGAGGAAGGTCGAGATCCGGGTCCGCGCCCCGGAGGCCTTCACGTTGATCATGGTCTGGCCGATCATCGCGCAGCCGCCCATCCCGCCGAAGAAGCCGGAGACGACGTTCGCGACGCCCTGGCCCCAGCTCTCCCGGGTCTTGTTCGAGTGCGTGTCGGTGATGTCGTCGACGAGCTTGGCCGTCATCAGCGACTCGAGCAGCCCGACGAGCGCCATCGTTAGCGCGTAGGGGGCGATGATCTTCAGCGTCTCGAGGGTCATCGGGACGTCGGGGATCAGCAGCGAGGGCAGGCTCGAGGGAAGCTCGCCCTCGTCACCGACGGTCGGCACGGAGATCGCCCCGACGACGGCGGCCGTGGTGAGCAGCACGATGACGACGAGGGGAGCGGGAACGGCGGTGGTCAGCCGCGGCAGCCCGAAGAGGATCGCCAGCCCGATCGCGACCAGCAGGTACACGGCCCACGGCACGTTCGTCAGGTGCGGCAGCTGGGCGAGCGCGATGAGGATCGCCAGAGCGTTGACGAAGCCCACCATGACCGACCGCGGGATGAAGCGCATGAGCCGCGCCACGCCGAGCAGGCCGAGCACCACCTGGAGGATCCCTGCCAGGATCACCGTCGCCAGGAAGTAGTCCATCCCGTACTCGCGCGCCACCGGGGCGATGACCAGCGCGATCGCTCCCGTCGCAGCGGAGATCATCGCGGGG
>NZ_JBFHHB010000152.1:0-8092 GCF_041597215.1 Actinotalea sp. | reverse complement strand
GGACGGGAGGAGCTGGTCGCGGCGCTCGCCGAGCTCGCCGGCGACCAGCGCTCGCCGGTCCTCGTGCTCGTGACCCATCACGTCGAGGAGATCCCGCCGGGCTTCACGCACCTCCTGCTGCTCAAGGACGGGACGGTGCATGCCGCCGGACCGATCGACGAGGTGCTCACGGGTCCTGCCCTGTCGGAGGCCTTCGGGCTCGAGCTCGCGGTGGCCCGGCACGAGGGGAACGGCGGGGAGCGGTTCACCGCTCGCGCAGCTCGATGAGCCGGGCGGAGCGCCCGTGGCTCTCCCGTGCGGCGTCGGACGACGCGACTAGGATCGTGCTGGACGACGTCGTTCGAGAGGGGCAGTGATGGACTGGGCCTGGGCCGGATGGTTCGGCGTGGTGCTGGCGCTCGCCGTGCTGGAGGTCATCTCGCTCGACCTCGTGCTGATCATGTTCGCCGGCGGGGCGCTCGTCGGCGCGGTGCTGTCGCTCCTCGGCGCCGACCTGTGGGTGCAGGTCGTCGGGTTCTCCGTGACGGCCGCGTTGCTGCTCTTCCTGCTGCGCCCCTTCCTGCTGCGCCACCTGCGCAACCGGGTCCCCCTGGTCGAGACCAACGTGGCGGCCCAGGTGGGCCGGGTCGCCGTCGTCGTCGCCGAGGTCACCGAGCGCTCCGGCAGGGTCAAGCTCTCCGGTGAGGTCTGGAGCGCACGTACCGAGAACGACGAGGTGCTCGCGGTCGGCGACGAGGCCACGGTGGTCCGCATCGCAGGGGCCACCGCCGTGGTGACCGCGGTGCACGAGGGCGTGGAACCAGATCGTCGGACGCCGGGGTCGCCGGCGTCGCCGCACAGACCGCAGTCGCCGCACCGACCACAGGAGACAACCTCGTGAACGATTCAGATGTCGGCACCCTTGTCGGCTACTTCTTGCTCGCCCTGCTGGTCGTCTTCGTCGTCGTCACCCTCGTCCGCTCGGTGCGGATCGTCCCCCAGGCGGTCGCGATCATCGTCGAGCGGCTGGGACGGTACTCCCGCACCCTCGACGCCGGGCTGCACCTGCTGATCCCCTTCGTCGACCGGGTCCGTGCCGGCGTCGACCTGCGTGAGCAGGTCGTCTCCTTCCCGCCGCAGCCCGTCATCACCTCGGACAACCTCGTGGTGAGCATCGACACGGTCATCTACTTCCAGGTCACCGAGCCGCGCTCAGCCGTCTACGAGATCGCCAACTACATCCAGGGCATCGAGCAGCTGACCGTCACGACGCTGCGTAACGTCGTCGGGTCGATGGACCTCGAGCAGACGTTGACCAGTCGTGACCAGATCAACGGTCAGCTGCGCGGTGTGCTCGACGAGGCGACCGGCCGGTGGGGCGTGCGCGTCAACCGTGTCGAGCTCAAGTCCATCGACCCGCCGCAGTCGATCCAGGGTTCGATGGAGCAGCAGATGCGTGCCGAGCGTGACCGCCGTGCGGCGATCCTCACCGCCGAGGGTGTCAAGCAGTCGCAGATCCTCACGGCCGAGGGTGAGAAGCAGTCGGCGATCCTTCGCGCGGAGGGCAACGCCCAGGCGGCGATCCTCAACGCCGAGGGCGAGTCCCGCGCGATCCTCCAGGTCTTCGACGCCATCCACCGCGGGGACGCGGACCCGAAGCTGCTGGCCTACCAGTACCTGCAGATGCTCCCGGAGGTGGCGCGGACGCAGTCGAACAAGGTCTGGTTCATCCCGACCGAGTTCACCGCAGCGCTCTCGGCGATCTCCCAGGGCTTCGGCGGCTCGCCCGAGTCCGGACCGATCGCCTTCCGCGCGCCCGGGGACTCGCCCTTGCGCGACGACCTGCCGCCGACCTCGCTGACCGACCCGGCCGAGGCTCTTGCCGAGGCGCGTCGCGAGTCCGCTGCCGCCACGGAGGACGCGACCCGGTCCGGGACGCTCAGCGGTCACCGCCGCGACCCGGGCGTCGAGGCCGGGCTGCACGAGGGTGCTCCGCAGCCCCCGGCCCACGAGGAGCCCGGCTCGGACTCCGCCCCGCCCCCGCCGCCGGCGGGTTGACCACGTAGCGGTACCGCTCGGGCGCTTCCCCACGGGGGAGCGCCCGAGCCGTTCGTCGGGACGTTCCAGCCTGCGGAGTGAGTGCTCGCTCCGCAGGCGTACACTCGGCTCCCGTGAGTCATCTTCGCCCTGTCCATCCTCATGTCCTGGCCCCCGACGAGCCGCCGCGAGCGCGACTGGCGCCGGACGACCGGCGTAGCGCCGTCCTCGAGGCGACCATCCCGTTGCTCCGGGAGCACGGTGGCACCCTGACGACCCGCCAGATCGCCGACGCCGCGGGGGTCGCGGAGGGCACCCTGTTCCGCGTCTTCGACGACAAGACGGCGATCCTCGTCGCGGCGATCGCGCGAGCGCTCGATCCCGAGCCGTTCGTCGCGGCGATCGCGGCGGTTCCCACCGCGGGAGACCTGGCAGACGTGCTCGAGCGCGTCGTCGACGTGATCGAGCACCGCGGGCGCGACCTGCGCATGGTCCTCGGGGTCGCTCACGAGCTGGCGCGCACCCAGCACGAGCAGTTCGCTCGGTGCGGGGCCGTGGTCGATCCCGGACCGGGATCTCTCGCGCACGCCGTCCAGGCCCTGCGGGGCCGGCAGATGCGCGCGCCGGAGGAGATCAGGGCCGCGCTTGCCGCGGTGCTGTCCACGCACCGTGAGGAGCTGCGGACCACCCCGGAGGTGTGCGCACGGATCCTGCTCTCGGTCGCGACCTCGACGGTCCACGAGTCCCTCAACCCCGCAGACCCGCTCTCCGCCCGCGACATCGTCGAGGTCTTCCTCGACGGCGTCCGGGCCCGTCCAGCCACGGAGTCCTCATGCTGATGCGGTTGCTGCGCACCTCGTTGCGCCCCTACTCCGGCCCGCTCTCGCTCGTCTTCGCCCTCCAGCTCGTCCAGTCGATCGCGAACCTGTTCCTGCCGAGCCTCAACGCCGACATCATCGACAACGGCGTGGCCAAGGGGGACACCGGCTACATCCTGCGGACCGGTGGCGTGATGCTGCTGGTGTCCCTCGGGCAGGTCGTCTGCGCGATGGTCGCCGTGTACTTCGGTGCGAAGGTCGCCATGTCGATGGGCCGCGACGTCCGGGCCCGGGTGTTCGGCAAGGTGCAGGAGTTCTCGGCCCGCGAGGTCGGCGCCTTCGGCGCCCCCTCGCTCATCACCCGCACGACCAACGACGTGCAGCAGGTGCAGATGGTCGTGCTGCTCGGGCTGACGCTGCTCATCGCCGCCCCGGTGATGGCGATCGGCGGGGTCATCATGGCCATGCGCGAGGACGTGGAGCTCTCGGGACTCCTGCTGATCATCGTCCCGGTGCTGCTCGGCGTGGTGCTCGCGGTGATCAGCCGGATGCGCCCGCTGTTCAAGCTCATGCAGGTGCGGATCGACGGGATCAACCGGGTGCTGCGGGAGCAGATCCAGGGCATCCGGGTGATCCGGGCCTTCGTGCGCGACGACGTGGAGCGCGAGCGCTTCGCCGACGCGAACGGCGACCTGCGCGACGTCGCGATCGGGGTGGGTCGCCTGATGGCGATCATGTTCCCGGCGGTCATGCTCGTGATGAACGTGTCGAGCGTCTCGATCCTGTGGTTCGGGGGGCAGCGGATCGACGACGGGCTGATGCAGGTCGGGGCGCTGACGGCGTTCCTCAGCTACATCATGCAGATCCTCATGTCCGTGATGATGGCCACGATGATGTTCATGATCGTCCCCCGTGCGGAGGTCAGCGCGGAGCGCATCATGGAGGTCCTCGACACCCCGACCTCCGTCGTCCCGCCGGTCGAGCCCGTGACCGAGCTCGTCGGTCGGGGCCGGCTCGAGCTCCGCGACGTCGAGTTCCACTACCCGGGGGCGGATGCCTCGGTGCTCCAGCAGGTCTCCTTCCGCGCCGAGCCGGGTGAGACCACCGCGATCATCGGTTCGACCGGTGCGGGGAAGACGACCCTGCTGAGCCTGGTCCCTCGGCTCTTCGACGTGACCGGCGGCGCCGTTCTCGTCGACGGGGTCGACGTCCGCGAGATGTCCCTGGAGACCCTGTGGGGCCGCATCGGGCTCGTCCCCCAGAAGCCCTTCCTCTTCTCCGGGACGGTCGGGTCCAACCTGCGCTACGGGCGCGAGGACGCCACCGACGCGGACCTCTGGCATGCCCTGAAGGTCGCCCAGGCCGCGGACTTCGTCCGTGACATGGGCGGACTGGACGCCGAGATCTCCCAGGGCGGGACGAACGTGTCGGGGGGACAGCGGCAGCGCCTCGCCATCGCCAGAGCGCTGGTGCGCAAACCGGAGATCTACCTCTTCGACGACTCCTTCTCGGCCCTGGACTTCGCCACGGACGCCGCCCTGCGTGCGGCGCTGGTACCCGAGACCCGGGAGTCGACCGTCGTCGTCGTCGGGCAGCGGGTGGCCTCCATCCGCACGGCCGATCGCATCATCGTGCTCGACGACGGTGCCGTCGTGGGCATCGGGACCCACGAGGAGCTGATGGCGGACAACGAGACGTATCGCGAGATCGTCCTGTCCCAGGTGACCGAGAGCGAGGCGGCATGAGCGCGCAGACGACGGGCCGGCCGAGCGGCGCACCTGCCCGCGGAGGTCAGCCAGGGCCGGGCGGGCCCGGGCACGGGCACGGACCGATGGGTCGGATGGGCATGCCGGCCGCCAAGGCGATGGACTTCCGCGGCTCGCTCCGCAGGGTCCTCGGCCTGATCCGCCCGGAACGGGCCGTCCTGGGCCTGGCCCTGCTCCTGACCGCGGCGAGCGTGGCCCTGAACGTCATGGGGCCGAAGATCCTCGGCGGCGCGACGGACGTGATCTTCACGGGCGTGGTCGGGACGATGCTCGCGGACACCTTCCCCGCGGGGACGACCCAGGACCAGGCCGTGGACGCGTTGCGGGCTGCCGGCCAGTCCCAGCTCGCCGACCTGCTCTCCGGGATGCAGGACGTCGTCCTGGGCCAGGGCATCGACTTCGACGCCCTGCTGCGGATCCTCCTCCTCGTCCTCGGGCTGTACGTCGGCGCATCGGTCTTCGGCTACCTGCAGGGCCTGCTGACGACGGGGCTCATCCAGCGGACGATGTACCGGCTGCGCCAGCAGGTCGAGCACAAGCTCGGCCGGCTGCCCCTGCGGTACTTCGACAAGGAGTCGCGCGGCGACATCCTGTCCCGGGTCACCAACGACATCGACAACCTCGGCCAGACGATGCAGCAGGCCCTCAGCCAGCTCATCACCGCGATCCTCACCCTCGTCGGGGTGCTGGGGATGATGTTCTGGATCTCGTGGCAGCTCGCGCTCATCGCCCTGGTCACGATCCCGCTCTCCGGCCTGGTGACCATGCAGATCGCCAAGCGCTCGCAGCCGCAGTTCATCGCCCAGTGGAAGTCCACCGGGACGCTCAACGGTCATATCGAGGAGATGTACACCGGGCACGCGCTGGTCAAGGTCTTCGGTCGTCAGGAGGCCTCGGCACGGACCTTCGCCGCCGAGAACGCCGACCTCTACGAGGCCTCGTTCCGCGCCCAGTTCATCTCCGGGCTGATCATGCCGTCGATGACGTTCATCTCGAACCTCAACTACGTGGCGATCGCGGTCATCGGCGGGCTGAAGGTGGCCTCGGGGTCCATGAGTCTCGGTGACGTCCAGGCGTTCATCCAGTACTCGCGGCAGTTCACCCAGCCGATCACCCAGGTCGCCTCGATGATGAACCTCCTGCAGTCCGGGGTGGCCTCGGCCGAGCGGGTCTTCGAGCTGCTCGACGCCCAGGAGCAGTCGCCCGAGCCCGAGGACGCTGCCGAGCTCGCCACCGTCCAGGGGCGTGTCGTGTTCGAGGACGTGGCCTTCCGGTACGTCGAGGACACGCCCCTCATCGACGGGCTCTCGCTCGTCGCCGAGCCCGGCCAGACGGTCGCCATCGTCGGGCCGACAGGAGCCGGGAAGACGACGCTGGTGAACCTCCTCATGCGGTTCTACGAGGTCGACGCCGGCCGGATCACCCTGGACGGGGTGGACACCGCGACGATGAACCGAGAGCATCTGCGGTCGAAGATCGGCATGGTGCTCCAGGACACCTGGCTCTTCGGCGGGACGATCGCGGACAACATCGCCTACGGCCGTATCGGGGCCACCCGCGAGGAGGTCGAGGCCGCCGCGACGACGACCTTCGTCGACCGCTTCGTGCGGACCCTTCCCGACGGGTACGAGACGGTGATCGACGACGAGGGATCGAACGTCAGCGCGGGGGAGAAGCAGCTGCTCACCATCGCGCGGGCCTTCCTGGCCGATCCGGCGATCCTCATCCTCGACGAGGCGACCAGCTCGGTCGACACCAGGACGGAGGTGCTCGTCCAGCACGCGATGGCGGCGCTCCGCCAGGGGCGGACCTCCTTCGTCATCGCGCACCGCCTGTCCACGATCCGTGATGCCGACGTCATCCTGGTGATGGAGGACGGCGCGATCGTCGAGCAGGGCTCGCACGCCCGGCTCATCGAGGCGGACGGGGCCTATGCCCGCCTCTACCGGAGCCAGTTCGCCCAGGCGGCAGCACCGGTCGACTGAGTGGGCAGCGGTGCGGCGTAGGGCCGTCCCTGGCGAGAGCTCGCCGGGGACGGCCCTACGCCGGGCGGATCAGGCCCCGGCGAGCAGGGGGTGGTTGCTCCGGATCCGCCGGAACGGGTCGACCCGTCGCTTGAGACGGCGGAGCCGGTCGACCGACTGCGGGTAGGCGCGCGCGATCGTGTCGCCACGGTCGAGGAAGGTCAACGTCAGCCCGGGGACGGACCACGGCTGCAGCGCGGCGAGCAGCGCGTCGAGGCCGGCGTCCATCACCGGGACGAGCGCGGGGCCCGGAACCATGGCCAACCCGCTGACCTGGAAGTCCGCATCCGTCGGCCCCGCGACGGCAGGGGCTCCCTGCCGGGCGAGGGCGCCGCCGAGATGCCGGACCTGCACCTGGACCAGCGGCGTCCCGCTCCCCGCACCGGCGACGCCGACCAGGGCGTCGATGGCTGCGTCGTCCAGGGCCCGCACCCGGGTGGCGGTGAGCATCGAGGGACTCGGGTCGACCGGGTCCTCCGCGACGTCGCCGACCTCGGCGAGCCCGACGGGCCGGATCGCGTCACGCAGCAGCGGTCCCGCGGCGCGGATCGGGGCGATCAGGTCCTCGAGCTCATGAGCCTTGCCGAGGTGCATCGCCTGGACGAGCGTGAGCGACTGCCCGCGCATCGGCTCCGGGATCGCCTCGACGTCCGGGAGGTGCAGCAGGGTCGCCCAGAGCGTGGTGGCCTCGCCCGCTCGTGCTGCCGCGTCGCGGAAGGCTCGGAGCACCGCCGGAGCGCTCGCAGCGGGGAAGGCGAGGGTGCCGCCGTGCATCTCGGCCGCAGGGAAGAGGTCGACCTCGACCGCCGTCACGATGCCGAGGTCACCGCCGCCGCCCCGCAGCGCCCACATGAGCTCCGGGTCGGACGCGTCGGTCACCCAGCGACGCCGACCCTTCGGGTCCACCAGCTCGACGGCCCGCAGCGAGCCCGCGCCCGTGCCGTAGGCGCGGCTGAACCAGGACAGTCCGCCCCCGAGGCAGAAGCCGACGACGGAGACGCCTCCGCTGGAGCCCACGAGCCCGGTCAGCGCGGTCCCGGAGAGGGCCGCCTGCAGGGCGCTCCAGGACACTCCCGCCCCGACTCGCGCGACCCGTGCCGCTGCGTCGATCCAGATGTCGTCGAGGGCCGAGCTGCGCAGGAGGACGGTCCGGTCCAGCTCCGTGCCGGCGAGCGAGCGCGAGGCGCCGTGGCCGGGGCCCTGCGCGGTGACGCTCAGTCCGTGGCGGGCGGCGACGCGTACCGTCGCGGCGACGTCCTCGGCATCGGCCGGGAGCACGACGGCGCGAGGACGCTGGTCGACGAGGACGTTCCACGGGCTGCGGATCACGTCCCAGTCCTGCGCGGAGGGGGTCGCGACTCGCCCGCGGATCCGGAGCCCGGGGAGCGGCTCGCGGTCGGGCTCGTCGTGCCGGCCGTGCCGGTCGTGGCCGTCGTGGTCGTGGTCGTGGTCGTGGTCGTGGTCGTGG
>NZ_JBFHHB010000151.1:0-8162 GCF_041597215.1 Actinotalea sp. | reverse complement strand
TTTTCACGTAAACAACAGTAGAAACTCACCATCCGCCCAGGTGGGACGTAGGTCCCGGATCGTGCGCAGGTCACTGCCGACCGCTCGCCAACATCGACGAGCATCTATGGTGACAGTCGTCGATCCTCGCTCTAGCCTGGGGCCATGTCCTCCACGAGCCTCCCGCTGGTCGAGCCGGCCTGCTGCGCGCCGCTCACGCAGGCACCGCTGTCGGCCGACGAAGCCCTCGTCCTCGCCGCCCGGCTCAAGGCACTGGCCGATCCGGCGCGACTCCGCCTCGTCTCCCTGCTCGCCGCGAGCACCGGAGGCGAGGCCTGCGTCTGCGACCTCACCGGACCGTTGGGACTCTCGCAGCCGACGGTCTCCCACCACCTCAAGGTGCTGCACCAGGCAGGGATCCTCACGCGTGAGAAGCGGTCCACCTGGGCCTACTACGCCGTCGTGCCCGCGGCCCTGGCCGCGCTCGCGCTGGTGCTGACCCCGGTGCACCCGGACGCGAGCTCCGGGAACACCCTCGGCGCGGACAGGGTTGGCACCGGGTGCGGCCCGGCCTCCCGACGAGGACAGCAGCCGACACCTGCCTGACCGGCACCTCCGGTCGGCACCGCGCGGGACAGCCTCGCGTCGTGGACCCCAGGAGCCCTCATGACCCTCGCCGAGGACCTGCACGCCCAGGCCGAACGTTCCGCAGCGGCCGCGAGCCCGGAGACGCGGGCGCAGCGCCTCGCTGCGGTCGCGGCCGTCGCGGCGTCGGGGATCGACCGGACCGCCGTTGCCGTCGGGGACCTCGCACCAGCCTTCACGCTCCCGGACGCGACCGGCAGAGCCGTGGCCCTCAGCTCCCTGCTCGAGCACGGCCCCGTGGTGCTGTCCTTCTACCGCGGCGGCTGGTGCCCGTACTGCACCCTCGAGCTGCGCGCCCTGCAGGCCGCCATGCCCCGGCTGAGCGCGGCCGGGGGGACGCTCGTGGCGATCTCGCCCGAGGCGCCCGACTCCTCCCTCAGCACGGCAGAGAAGGCCGGGCTGGAGTTCGCCGTCCTCTCGGACACCGAGGGGTCGACGATCACGGCGTACGGGTTGCGCTTCACCGTCGACGCGGTGACCCGGGAGGTCCTGACGGAGGCCGAGGCGAAGGCGGCGCGCGCCCGCGGCACGACGACAGAGATCCTCCCGGTCCCGGCCACGTACGTCGTCGGGACCGACGGGGTGGTGCGGTACGCCTTCGTCGACACCGACCACCGGCGCCGCGCCGAGCCGGACGACCTCGTCGCCGCCGTCGCCTCGCTCACCGCGCAGGCGCCCTCGGCCTGACCGACCGGACTGCCGCCGACTCCCGGCGGCGGGCCGGTGCTGGGCGCGCCGCCGCCCCTGACGACCGCGATCACCCCCACAGCGCGACGAGCTCTGCCGCCTCGACGCGCAGCGCGCGCTCGACCGCGGCGAGCTGAGCCTCGGTGCACGGCAGGCCGAAGGCGAACCGCACGGCCCGGGCGAGGTCGGCGCGGTAGTCGTGGCCCGCGGCGTCGAACCCTCCCACCACGGCGTTGTTGGCGTTCTTCACGTCGACCGCGCACTGCAGGAACGTGACGGGTGTGGACCACGCGGCCTGCCCCGGAACCCCCGGACGCCGCGGACCGGCCAGCCACGAGGGCTCGCGGATCAACAGCTCCGGGCTGAACAGGGGAATCGCGTCGTCGTCGTGCGCGAGCAGGACGTACCGGGCCCGCGCGGCAGCTCGGGGATGGAGCCGGTCGATCTCCTGGGCGCCCGTCAGGCGCACGATGCCGTCCTCGGAGACCTCACCGACGGCGAGGGCGTCGGCGCGCCGCGACCAGGCGCTCGCGGCCGGGGTGCCCAACCAGAGCGCGCGGTCGATCATCGCCCGTGCCAGGCCAGCCGTCCCGGTGTGCAGGAAGGCGTCCTGGCTCGTGTGCGCCCCGAGGCTCTCGCCGAACAACGCGACCCGCGGCCGTCGGTCCGGCGGCCTGCCTCGCACGGCCTCCGCCACGGCGCTCCACGCGGCACGGTTCTGCTCGCGCGCCTCGTCCACCCGGTCCAGCGCCATCGGCGAAGGCCGGTTCGCGTACTGCAGGGTCAGCGTCGCGCAGTCCCCCCTGCTCAGGAGCTCCCAGGCGGCGCAGGCGACGTGGTTGACGAATCCCGAGCCCGTCGGCGAGCAGAGCACGAGCAGCGACCGGTCGAGCGCGGCCGTGCGGTCGAGCTCCGCCATGGCGAGCGCCACGCGCTCCTCGACGGTTCGCGCGCTGTCCAGGCCGACGTACAGCCGGATCGGCTCGCGGGCCGGCTCCCCCATCACCTCGGCGATCCGCGCGGCGGGACGGACCCGCACCAGGTGCCGCCGGGGCTCGCGCGAGAGCCGCGACCACTCCACGGCGCTCCCAGGTGAGCCGCTGACCCAGGGACTCGACGGCGGCTCGGCGAGGTCGGGGTCCGGCGTTCCGAGCCGTTGCTCGGCTCGGCGGTAGACGACTGCCCCGAAGCCGTACAGGCCTGCGGCGATGACCAATGTCGCCGAGGCGTGCCCCAGGACGGCCGTCCGGTGGCGGAACGGGCGCGCGCCCGTCCTCGCCAGCCCGACCCGTTCGAGCCGGGCGATGGCGACCTGCGAGAGAGCCCGCTCGACCGCGAGGGGTGCCACCGCACCGAGCAGGAGCAGGGCACCGGCGTCGTAGGACGGGCGCACCGGTGCCCGTCGCTCCCGGTGCAGGTCGAGGCCCGCCGCACGGGCCCGCCGGTCCCGCCACCGCTGGGCTCCGACGCCGACGGCCGCGCCCACCAGGGCCGACGCGGGCACGGTCCGCAGGGCGCGTGCGGGCAGGCGCTCGGGGTCGAGCCGTCCGGCGAGCGCGTCGATCGCGCCCGGGACGGCTCCGGAGGCGCATGCGGACGCGATCATCCTGGCCCCGGTGCGCGCCACGGCCCGCAGCGCCGGCTCGTCCTCGCGCCGTGGCAGGGCCAGGTGGACCCCCGCCCCCACCAGGAGCCCGACGACGTCGACCGCGAGCGTGGCTCGCCCCGTGCGCACCACCCCGTCTCCCCGGCCCAGCGCGGTCAGCAGGCGGTCGGCGGTCCCGAGGACGACATCGTGCACCGTCGCCGTCATGGCGTAGCCCAGGGCGGATGAGGTCCCCGTCACGACCCCCTGGTCGAGCCATGACCGCGGCCGCAGCAGGGGCACCAGGCTCAGCGGCACCGTGGCGGCCGCCGCGACGACCCCTGCCCGCCGGCTCGGGGTGAGCCGGCCGTCGCGTGCCGCCTCGGCTGCCGCGGGCACGTGGATCAGTCGCGCTTCGCGATCTCGTGCTCCCGACGCCGTGCTCGACGCGCCATGATGCGCAGCTGGGTCAGCCGGACCACGCCGACGATCGTGACGATCGCGCCGCCGGCCACCGCCGCGATGAGCAGTGCGGTGCCGAGCGGAAGGGATCCCTGGAGACCGAGGTAGCGGACCTCGACCGTCTCCTGGTTCTCCAGGATGAGGATGATCAGCAGGACGAGGATCACCAGCGAGACCGCGGTGGCGAACCACGCTGCCGCGGCCCTGGTCGTCGACATCGCACGGTGCGAATCGACGATCGCGCCCTTGGTCGAGGCAGGCGCGGTGGGAGGCGTGGTCGGCTTCGCAGGCGCCGCACCCGACGGCGTGACCGGCTTCGCGGGAGCCGCACCGGAGGGCGTGGTCGGCTTCGCGGGCGTCACCCCGGTCGCGGTCGCCGGCGTCGCGGGCGCCGCCGGGGGCGAGACAGCCGGCTTCGTGGGAGTCGCCCCGGCCGCCGTCGCCGGCTGCGCAGGCGTCGCGCCTGACGGCGTCGCCGGCTTCGCTGCAGTCGCCCCGGGCACCGTGACGGCCGCGTCGCGCGCGGACGGCGCGCCCTCGGCCGCGCGGGTCGACGTCGGCGCACCGTCGCCTCGCGGTCGGGCGACGACGGAGTCGACCTGGGGTGTCAGCCCTGCCTCGGGCGCCGTGCTCGCCCGGACCGCTCCGACGGCGTGCGACCCACCGGTCTGGCCGGCACCGGACCGCTCGGCGCCGTCGGGACCCGGGGCGTTCTCAGCCGCCTTCTGCTGGTCGCGGTTCCGCTTGCCGAAGGGGTTGGACGGAGTCATGACACGGCCTCCCGATCATCGCCGGACCTGCACCGATCACGCTACCGCTGCCGCCCCCCGCTCGCGCGGACAACCCGATCCCGTCGACCAGGGGGCGGCCACGACCTCAGTCGGCAGCTCCGTCGGACAGCTCGCGGTAGAGCTCGGCGCCCTCGGCGGGGGTCAGCCCCTGGTGGACCACCCCACGCACCGCCTGGATCATCGCCACCGGGCGCTGCCGCTGGAAGATGTTACGTCCCATGTCCACGCCCGCGGCGCCCTGGCTGATGGCGTTGTGGGCCATCGTCAGGGCGTCGAGAACGGGCAGCTTCTTCCCACCGGCCATGATGATCGGCACCGGGCAGGCGGCGGTCACGGTCTCGAAGTCCTCGTCGCAGTAGTAGGTCTTGACGATCTGTGCGCCGAGCTCCGCGATCATCCTCGTGGCCAGGCGCAGGTAACGCGCGTCCCGGGTCAGCTCCTTGCCGACCGCCGTCACCCCGACGACGGGGATGCCGAGGCGCAGGCCGCCGTCGACGAGGGTCGTCATGTTGTGCACGGACTGGGTCTCGTGCTCTCCGCCGATGAAGACCTGGACGGCGACGGCAGCCGCGTCGATCCGCGCGGCGTCCTCGATCTCCATCGCGAGGCGCTCGTCCGACAGCTCCTTGAGGATCGACGGCCCACCGGAGGCACGGACGACCAAGGGGTTGGTGGCCGCGGCCGGCAGCGTCGACCGGATGATGCCGCGGGTCGCCATCAGGGCGTCGGCGTAGGGCGCGAGCGGGACGATCGACAGGTCGATCCGCTCGAGGCCGCTGGTCGGCCCCTGGAAGTACCCGTGGTCGAAGGCCAGCATCACCGTCCGCCCGTCGGTGGCGTCGAAGATCCGACCCAGGCGGTGCTGCATGCCGAAGTCCAGCCCGGCAGCGCCCTTGACGTGGAATCCCCGGGCCTGCGCAGGCGTGTCCAGGTAGTACTGCTTGGCGGCGATGTTGCCCTCGAGGTCGGCCATCGTCAGTTCCTTCCGTAGATGTGGTGTGGTGAGGGGGGTCAGCGACCGGGTGCGAGCTCGGGCTCCGGCTCACCGGGCGTCCACGGCACCGGAACGCCGTCGTTCGGGTCGTAGGGCGCCTTGATGAAGACGGCGCGGAAGTCGGCGTCGCTGTTGTTGACGAAGTAGTGCTGCTCGCCGGGCTGCATCTGGTACACGTCGCCGACGCCGACCGTGAAGCTCTCGCGGCCGTCGAGCCAGACGGTGGCCTCGCCCTCGATGCCGACGAAGGTCTCCTCGATGGCCGAGTGGTAGTGGTTGGCCGCGTCGTCCCCTGGCCGGAGTCGGACAACCCCGAGGTCGGTGCGGGGCCCCCGCAGCACATAGCCGGGGCCGAACTCGCCGAAGCGGAACTGGGTGTCGCCCAGGTGACGATGTTCCACGGGATCCCTTTCTCGTTGCCTTCGTGCTCGGATCAGCTGCCCGGGGCGTGCCACATCGGAGTGGTCACCCCCGCGAGCATGAGGTCGCGCTGGACGTCGTAGGCCGACTGCCAGCGGCGACGGACGTCGAGGTACTGCTCGTGGCGGTCGGGGTCGGGTTCGACCTCTCGCTCCCAGCGCACCCACCCGGCGCAGTCCGCCGGGGTGCCGAGTGCGCCCACCGATGCGGCTGCGCACGCTGCGGTTCCCTGTGCCGCTGCCTCGGTGACGGCGGGCACCCTGAGCGGCCGGTTGAGCACGTCTGCCACGATCTGGCTCCACATCGACGACGACGCGGCACCCCCAGCGAAGACCACCGGCTCGTCGTCTCGCACGGGCGCAAAGGTCGCCACGTGCTCGAGGTTCGCCGAGGTGACGATCGCCGCGTTCTCCAGGAGCGAGCGGAACATGGCGGCGCGCAGTCCCGGCCCACCCTCGAGGTCGAGATTGAGGAACGACGGCGCCGCGTGGGTCCACCGGCGGTAGTTCATGACGTCGGAGAAGATCGGGATGACGCCACGGGACCCGATCGGCACCTCGGCCGCTGCCTCGGTCAGCACGTCGAGCGGGTTCCGCCCCGACGCGCGTGCCGCCTCGACCTCCGGAGCGGCGAAGGTGTCACGGAACCACCGGACGGCCGTCCCCGGATGGAAGGCGATGGCCTCCGCCTGCCACAGACCCGGCACGGCTGCCGCATTCACGCGCACCGCCATCTCGGGGTGGGTCACGGCGGTCCCGATGTTGACGTTGAGCTGCCAGAAGGTACCCGCGGTGAGCAGCACCTGCCCCGGACGGGTGAGCCCGAGCCCGAGCGCGGCCACCTGGGCGTCCCCGCCACCGACCGCGAGGACCGTGCCCGCGGTGAGCCCCGTGTCCCGGGCCGCCGCAGTGCTCAACCGACCGACGCGACCGCCGGGCTCCTGCACCTCGGGCAAGAGGTCGTCGCGGAGCCCGCACATGCTGGCGAGCTCCGGGTCGGCGGCACGGGTCGCCAGCGCGATCATCCCGGAGGTGGAGCCGTTCGAGGGCTCCATCGCCGGTGCGGCTCCCAGCCGGTGGAGCACCCACTCGCTGAGCATGATCACGCGGTGCGCTCGCTCGTACAGCTCGGGGCGGTGACGCGCGAGCCAGAGCAGCCGCGGCTGGGCGGCGAGCGCGAAGGTCTGACCGCTGCGGCGGTAGACCTCCTCGAGCAGGCCTGGCCGACCCTGCAGGTCCACCACCTCCGCATCGGCGCGCGAGTCCACGTTCGCGCAGGCCCACACCTCCTTGCCGGCCGCGTCGAGCACGACGATCCCCTCGCGCATGGCGCCGGCGCTGAGCGCCTGGACGGCGCTCGCGGGGGTGTTCGTGACCGCGAGGACCTCCCTGATGCACTCGACCAGCAGCCCGTAGTTCCGGTCGGTCGCGAAGGACATCGACCCGGGGACACCGGCCTCGGCGTCGTGCACCCACGGCCTCGAGGCGACGCCGACGTAGGCACCGTCGAGGGTGAAGAGGGCGGCCCGGACCGAGCCTGTCCCGGCATCGATGGCGAGCACGTGGCTCATGAGTCGCTCCGTTCCAGCAGTGCCCGTGCGACCTCTTCGGTCGTCACGAGGACGTCGAGGTAGCCGCCGCGCAAGGCCCCGAGGATCGCGTCGACCTTCGACATGCCACCGGCCACGCCGACCACGTTGGGGATCTTGTGCAGGTCGTCGAGGTCGATCCCGATCCGACGACGGTGGATCGGCAGGTCGACCAGGTCCCCGTTCGCGTCGTAGAAGAGCCCGAGGACGTCACCGACGGCTCCGAGCGCGCCGTACTCCGCGAGCTCTTCGCCGGTCGCGTACCCGACCTGCGCAAGGGTCGCCTGGCCGCCCAGCGCCCCGATACCGATGAGGGCATGGTCGGCGCGGCGTGAGAGCTCGATGACCTGCTGGACCAGCGTCTCTGCCCGGAGGGCCTCGGCGAGCTCCTCCGTCGAGGCGAGGATCGGGGTCGGCAGGATCGCGTCCTGGAGCCCGGCGTCGCGGTCGACCCGGACCCGCCGCAGTGCGTTGACGTAGGCGCCGACCCCCCCGGTCAGGCTGACCGTGCTCACCCTGGCGATTGCGTCGGGGTGCAGGCCCTCCATCGTCTGCTGGACCGTGTCGCCCCAACCCATCCCGAGCACGTCGCCCGCCTTGAGATGGCTCTGCAGGTACTGCGCGCCCCCACGGCCGAGGCGGGCGTTGACCCGCGACTGCTCCTGGGCATCGGAGTCGAGCATGGGCGGGACGAGCGCCTCACGCAGGCCGAAGCGCTCCTTGAGCAGCCGGCCCACCTGGAAGGACTCGTAGTACTCGGAGTTGATGGTGAAGGTGACGATGCCGACCTGTCGGCAGCGTTCCAGGAGGCGCCCGGCCGACGCACGCGAGACCGAGATCCGCTTGGCGATGTCGTCCTGCGTCAGACCGTCGACGTAGTAGTACCAGGCGACCCGCAGCAGCTGCTCCTGCGCGGCCCAGTCCTCATCACCGCGCGAGCGGGGCTGGGGTTCCATCGGTCTCCTCGAGAGGACGAAGGGGATAGGGACGGGGTCGGACGGGGCACGGGGC
>NZ_JBFHHB010000150.1:0-8218 GCF_041597215.1 Actinotalea sp. | reverse complement strand
CGTCGAGGACGACGAGCTCCGGCGAGAGGGCGAGCGCCCGCGCGATCGCCACGCGCTGGCGCTGGCCGCCCGAGAGCTCGTGCGGGAGCCGGGAGGCGAGCGCCGAGGGAAGCGCGACCTGGTCGAGCAGGGTCGCGACCCAGGTGCGACGGGTCTTGGGCGTCCCCCCCCGGTGCACCCTCATCGGCTCCGCGATCGACTTCTCGACGGTGTAGCGCGGGTCGAGCGAGGCGTAGGGGTTCTGGAACACCGGCTGGATCCTGCGCCGGAACGCGAAGAGCTCTCGACGGGACAACGGGGCGATGTCCACCCCGTCGAAGAACACCTGCCCCTCGGTCGCCGTCTCCAGCCCCAGCACGATGTTGGCCGTCGTGGACTTCCCGGAACCCGACTCGCCCACCAGGGAGACCGTGCGTCCACGCGGGATCGTGAAGCCCACGTCGCTCACGGCGGCGAGCTCGCGGACCGCCCCGGTGCGTGGCGCCCGCAGCAGGTAGGTCTTGGAGAGCCGCTCCACCCGCACCAGGGGCGCGTCCTGCGACCGCGTCTGCGCGCCGGCCGCCGGTTCGGCGGCCCGCTCGGAGGCGGTCACCCGCGCCGGCCGGGACCACCGGGTCGAGGTGAGGCTCGGTGCCGCGGCCAGCAGTCGCCGGGTGTACTCGTCCTGGGGGGAGTCGAGGATCCCCTGCGCCGTCCCGGACTCCACCACGCGCCCCTTGTTCATCACGACGATCGTGTCGGCACGTTCCGCCGCAAGGCCCAGATCGTGCGTGATGAGGATGACGGCGGTCCCCAGCCGTCCGACGAGCGCGTCGAGCTCGTCGAGGATCTTCCGCTGCACGGTCACGTCGAGCGCGCTGGTGGGCTCGTCCGCGATGAGCAGGCGCGGACGGCAGGCGAGCCCCATGGCGATCAGCACCCGCTGCCGCATGCCGCCGGAGAACTCGTGCGGGTACTGGTGCATCCGCTGCTCCGGGTCCCCGATGCCGACCATGTCCAGGAGCTCGATCACCGCCGTCTGCGTCGCGGCACCGGAGGTCTTCCCGTGCACCTCGAGGGCCTCGGCGATCTGCTCACCCACCCGCATCAGGGGGTTGAGGTTGGACATCGGGTCCTGCGGGACGAAACCGATGTCGGCGCCACGCACGGCGATCATCTCGCGCTCGCTGAGCGAGGCCAGGTCCCGACCGTCGAAGAGCACCTGCCCGCTGGTGATCCGACCCGTGCCCGGGAGCAGGCGGTTCACCGCTGCTGCCGTCGTGGACTTCCCCGAGCCCGACTCGCCGACGACGGCGACCGTCTGCCCGGCGAGGACGTCGAGGGTCACCTCGTTCACGGCGGCGACCTCACCCGCGCGGGAGCGGAAGGCGACGGAGAGGTCACGGATGGACAGCAACGGGGTCGGGTCGGTCACGACATACCTCGGCTCGGCTCGGGGGCGGGACGGAAGGAGGACGGAGCGGTCGGGTCGAGCGCGAGACGCAGGACCTCGCGCAGCAGGAGCTCGGTGGGGACGGGGACGCCCCCGTGCAGGAGTCGGTTGGTGCCGAGGGCGACGGCCACCTCGGCACCCGGGACGAAGGCCATGGCGGCGCCGACGAAGCCGGGGTGGCCGAGCGCGACGACCTCGCGGCCGCCGAGGTCGAGGGTGTAGCGCCGGAACCCGAGGGCCTGCTGCCACGGCTGCCGACCGTCGCCTGCGGCCTGCTCGGCGGCGCCGAAGAACACGTCGAGCACCTCAGGG
This sequence comes from Actinotalea sp., assembly GCF_041597215.1. GTDB lineage: Bacteria > Actinomycetota > Actinomycetes > Actinomycetales > Cellulomonadaceae > Actinotalea. Next base: position 6,474 of record NZ_JBFHHB010000150.1, on the reverse strand, counting down.
GCCCAGAGCGACGGCTCCTGCCGGGCACGGCCGAGGGTGACGGCCAACCGCAGGAGCTGCGGGACCGTCCCGAACAGCCCGGCATGGCCCGAGACCCCGTCGAGCGCGTGGAAGGCGTTGCCGTCATGGACCTGGCCCTGGATGAGGCCCGTGCGCCACCCGGCGAACCCTGCGGAGACGAACGGGACCGGGTACGGGATCCCCGAGTCGATCATCTCCCGTTCGACCCGGTCGTCCAGGGCGCTCGCCGCCACGGGGCTCCCGGGCTCCGTCCCGTAGCGGAGGTCGACGCCGAGCGGCTCGTGCACCAGTGTCCGCACGGCGCTCGCGAGGGGAAGGCCGGTGACCGCTGCCACGATCCGCCCGAGCTGGACGAACCCGAGATCGGAGTAGCGGTGCCGGGATCCCGGCCGGTCCGTGAGCGGGAGTGCGTCCACCACCGCGTGGGCGGCGCGCGGCGCGGCCCCTGGCCGGGCCTCGAGGTAGAGCGGCCACCACGCGGCCATCCCCGAGCGGTGCGCGAGGAGGTCCCGCACCGTGATGTCCCGCTTGGCGCCCTCCCCGAAGGTCGGCAGGAGGCCGGCGGCCTGCTGGTCGAGGGAGAGCAGCCCGTCGGACACCAGGCGCATCACGGCGGCCGTGGTCCCCGCGACCTTGGTGACCGAGGCGAGGTCGTGCCAGGTGCCCGTCGTCATCGGCTGGTCGGTGCCGACCGAGGCGGAGCCCGCCGCGGCGACGCGTGTGCCGTCCCGGGTGTGCACACCGAGCACGGCGCCGATCGGTGGCAGGGCGCTCGCCGGTGCCGCACCGGGCACCTGGGTGACGAGTCGGCGCGCGAGGTCCTCGAGGGCGATCGCGGTCATGCCGGGACCTCCGATCGGCTCGGCGACCCGCGCCCGGCGAGTCCGTCGATCCCCAGACCTGGGCGGTCCGAGAAGACGATCCGAGGGCCCCGGTACCTGATCCCTCCGCGCACCGGCGCCGTCGACTGCCAGAGCCCCGCGTCCAGGTCGTGCGTGCGCTCGCCGTCGGGCCCCGGCAGGCTCGCCGCGAGCGCTGCCGCCGCACCGACACCCACGGCGCTCTCCATCATGCAGCCGATCACGACCCCGAGCCCGTGCTCCGCCGCGCGCCTCGCCATCCGCCGCGCCCGGGCCGGGCCGGCGCTCTTGGCGAGCTTGAGGTTGACGAGGTCCGCAGCGCTCCGGCGGATCAGCTCGTCCAGGTCCTCGCTCGTGCGCACCGACTCGTCCGCGAGCACCGGGGTCGCCACGCGCGCGGTCACGGCGGCCATGCCGTCCAGGTCCCGGGCACGCACAGGCTGCTCGACCAGCTCGAGGTCGACGCCGGCGTCCTCCCAGTGGCGGATGATGCCGACCGCCTCGTCCACGCCCCACCCCTGGTTCGCGTCGGCGCGGAGGCGGACCTGCGGGCCGACGGCCTCGCGCACCGCGGGGAGCGCTGAACGGTCGTCGCCGCCGGCGCCCACCTTCAGCTTGATCGTCCCGAAGCCCGCCTCCGCCCAGCGGACGGCGTCGTTCACGAGGGAGTCCGTGCTCCCTGCGGAGACGGTCACGTCGGTGAGCACGCCGTCGCGCGTGGCGCCCATCGTGCCGGCGAGCGTCCGGCCGGCCCGGGTGGCGGCGAGGTCGAGCACGGCGCACTCCACGGCCGAGCGCGCGGCGGAGTTCTGCACGAGCGCCCTCGACAGGTCGAGGTCGAGGTGGTCGAGGCCGTCGAGCGAGCGCCCGATCACCACCTCGGCGATCGGTCCCTCGACGGCGCTGCGCACGCTCTCGGGCGACTCCCCTGTCACGCGCCAGCTCGCCGCCGCCTCCCCCCAGCCGCTGGTCCCCTCCTCGTCCACGGCCTCGACGAGGACGACGGGAATGCTGTCCGCCCGACGGATCGCGGTGACGAAGGGGCGCACGAGCGCGAGGGAGGTGCTGTGCACCCGCAGCTCTCGCACCACCGGGCTCATCGACCCTCCCGCCCGAGCGTGCGCGCGAGGCGCAGCTCCGGCTCGCCGAACTCGGGCTGCGTCCGCTCCTCACCGTCGGGCTCCCAGCCGAGGTGCCGGTAGAACGCCAGCGACGGGGCGTTGTCCCGGAACACCCACAGGGTCGCCGAGCGCGCGCCCGATCGCTCGAGCCGCTCGAGCGCGGCGTCCATCAGCAGACGGCCCACCCCCATGCCCTGGGCCTGCGGGCGGACGTAGAGCGAGGCGAGATGTCCGGTGCCGGCGACGACGGGAGCCGTCCTCGCCACGCCGAGGAGCTGCTCCGGTGCAGCAGCGTGCGCGACGAGCAGGTCGCCGGGCTCCGACTCGCTCACGACCCGCCCCCACAACGCATGCGCCTTCTCGTCCGTCATCAGGTCGACGGTCCGCTGCGGGAGCACGGCGGCGTAGGTCTCGCGCCAGCAGCCGAGGAAGACCGCGACGATCTCGTCGAGGTCCCCCGGGGTCGCAGGGCGCACGCGCACGTTCTGCATCTGCCGCCCCTACCTGCCGTCGACGAGCGCCAGGGAGCCGAGGGGCACCTCGAGCGGGTCCGGCAGGACGAGCGGGCCGGACCCGGGAGTGATGCTGCCCAGGATCCGCGCCTCGCGGGCCCCGGTCCCGGCCGGAAGGGTGCCGGGGACGCCGTGCACCGTGCACCAGCCGAGCAGTGCGAAGGCGATCGCCTCCTTCTCGTCGGCCGGGGCGCCGAGATCGTCGGAGAGCAGGACGTCGACCTCCGGGAGAGCCGCGCGCAGCCCCGCGAGGAGGACGGGGTTGCGGCAGCCCCCGCCCGAGGCGACCAGCGTGCTCACCCCTGCCCGGCGGACCTCCGCGGCGACGGTGCGCACGGTGAGCTCGGTGAGCGTGGCGAGGAGGTCCGCGTCGCTCGGGTCCGTCCCCGCCCGGTCGAGGGCAGCGTGGACGTAGGCGCCGTGGAAGAGCTCCTTCCCGGTGCTCTTCGGCGCGGGCAGCGCGTAGTAGGGCTCGGCGAGCAGGACGGCCAGGAGGGCCTCGTCGACGGTGCCGGCGGCCGCGATGGCGCCGTCCCGGTCGTAGCCGAGCGGGTTGAGCCCCCGTTCGACGACGACGGCGTCGATCAGTGCGTTCGAGGGGCCGATGTCATAGGCCAGCAGGTCCCCGCCCGGCCCGACGACCGTCATGTTGGAGATGCCGCCGAGGTTGAGCGCCGCGCGCGTGCCCGGTACGCCCGCCAGCAGGAGGCTGTCGAGGAAGGAGACCAGCGGGGCGCCCTGCCCGCCCACCGTGAGGTCCCGCGCGCGCACGTCGGAGACGACCGGCGCCCCGGTGGCCTCGGCGATCCACGCGGGCTGGCCGAGCTGGAGCGTGCCGAGGGCAGCGCCGTCCGCGATCCAGTGGAAGACCGTCTGGCCGTGCGAGCAGATCAGGTCGACCGGTCCGCTCTCCTCGACGACGGCGACTGCCGCCCGGGCGAAGGCCTGACCGATGAGCGTGTCGAGCTCGCAGACCTCTGCGAGCGTCGTCGGCGCCGGCGGGAGTGCCGCCACGAGCCGGGCGCGGAGCTCTGCCGAGTAGGGCGTGCTCCCGGTGTGCACGACCGTCCCCGTGAGACCTCCCTCCGCGTGGACGAGGTCGACGACGGCGGTGTCGATCCCGTCGTGCGAGGTCCCTGAGATCATGCCGAGCACCCTCATGCCGTTCCCTCCAGGACGTCGCGCAACCGGCCGCCGACGGCGGCGAGCCTCTCCTCCGCGTCCTCGGGAGCGAGCCCGAGGCGGAGCATGAGCACCGCGTGCTTGACGCGGTACCCCGTTCTCTCGAGTGCGAGAGTCGCCGTCGGCCGGTCGACCCCCGCGATGGCCCGCACGATCCGGACGGCGCGCTCGCGCAGCTTCGCGTTCGAGGCGCGCACGTCGACCATGAGGTTCCCGTAGGTCTTGCCGACCTGGACCATGGTGATCGTCGAGAACATGTTGAGCACGAGCTTCTGCGCCGTCCCTGCCTTGAGCCGGGTCGAGCCGCTGATGAGCTCAGGGCCGACCTCGATCTCGATCGCGTGCTCGGCGACGGAGCTGAGCTCGGCGCCGACGTTGCACGACAGGCCTACGGTGAGCGCGCCGCGGCGCCGTGCCTCGGCGATCGCGGCGACCACATAGGGCGTGCGGCCGCTCGAGGCGATCCCGACGACGGCGTCCATCGGGCCGATCCCGGCCTCGGCCATCGCCTGCTCGCCCAGCTCCGCGTCGTCCTCCGCACCCTCGACCGCAGAGACGAGGGCCACGGGTCCGCCGGCGATGATCCCGACGACCCTCTCGGGCTCGGTCCCGAAGGTCGGCGGGCACTCGGAGGCGTCGAGCACCCCGAGCCTGCCGGGCGTCCCTGCGCCCACGTACACCAGCCGGCCACCCGCCCTGACCCGCTCGGTCACGGCCTCGATCGCCGGGACGATGCTCGGCAGGGCACGGGCCACGGCACCGGGGACGGCCGCGTCCGCTGCGTTCATCACGGCAGCGAGCTCGGCGACCGACATCCGGTCGATCGCGGCGAGCTCCGGGTCGACCGCCTCGGTCGACAGGTTCGCCAGGCCGCGGAGGCTCTCGTCGATCGGCATCATGCGCCCCTGTTCCGCGGGTCGAAGACGTCCCGGAGCCCGTCGCCCAGGAGGTTGAGGCCGACGACCAGCAGGACGACGACGGCGCCCGGCGCGGCCATCGACCACGGCGCCACCTGGACGAGGGTGCGGGCCTCGAAGATCATCGAGCCGAGCGAGGGCGCCGGAGGTGGCGTGCCGAGCCCGAGGAAGCTCAACGAGGCCTCGGTGAGCACGGCCCAGGAGAGGGACAGCGCGACCTGCACGATGAGGATCGAGGTGAGGTTCGGCAGCACGTGCCGGATCATGATCGCCGTGCGGCTCTCCCCCGTGCTCGTCGCGGCCCTGACGAACTCGACCTCGCGCAGCGAGAGGACCGGCCCGCGAGTGACCCGGACGAAGATCGGGACGTAGACGATCGCGATGGCGACGGCGACCGTGAACCAGGTCCTGGTGAAGACCGAGGCGAGCGAGAGCGCGAGGAGCAGCGGCGGGAAGGCGAAGAGGATGTTCGTCAGGCCGCTGATGAGGACGTCGGGCAGCCGCCGGAAGAAGCCCGCGACGAGGCCGCCTGCGGTGCCGACGACCGTCGCGAACGCCACGGCGACCACGGCGATCAGCGAGGAGTTCGCCACCCCCGCCGCGACCCGGGCGAACACGTCGCGACCGAACTGGTCGGTGCCGAACCAGTGCGCGGCCGACGGTCCCTGGAGACGGGCCAGCGGGTCCTGGGTGATCGCGTCGTAGGGCAGGAGGCCGGTGACGGAGAGCAGGGCGACGACCATGAGCACCGCCGTCAGCAGCATTCCGGAGAGCCCGCTCCTGCTGCGCAGCAGGGCGCCCATCTGGCCCCCGGCGGCGCCGGGAAGGACGTGCGAGACGTCGGTGATCGCGCTCATGCGGCACGCACCCGGGGGTCGATCAGCCGGTACAGCACGTCGGTCAGGAGGTTGACCAGGACGAACGCCACCGCGATGACGAGCACGGTGCTCTGCACCACTGCGTACTCCTTCTGCTGGATGCCGAGAAGCACCTGCCTGCCGATCCCGGGGATCGAGAAGACCTGCTCCACGACGACTGCGCCACCGAGCAGGTAGCCGAACTGCAGGCCGGTCATCGTGACGATGGGGACCAGGGCGTTGCCCAGGATGTGCTTGGCGTAGAGCCTGCGCACCGGGACCCCCTTGGCCCGCGCGGTGCGGACGAAGTCCTGGGACCGCACGTCCAGGACGGCCGTCCTGGTGGTGCGCATGATGGGCGCCCCGATCCCGAAGCCGAGGACCAGCGCGGGGAGCATGAGCTGCTGGAGGTTGAGCAGCGGATCCTGGGTGAGCGAGACGAAGACCTCGCCGTTGGGGTTGTAGCCCCACACCTGGGCGAGGGTCGACAGCAGGACGGTCGCGAGGAGGAAGGCGGGGATCGACAGCCCGCCGAGGCTGACGACCTGGCCGACGACGTCGCGAGCCGACTCGGGCCGCGACGCCCCGAGCATCCCGAGCGGGACCCCGATCAGCAGGCCGAGGACGATCGAGAGCAGCGCGAGCTCGAGGGTGACCGGCAGGGCGTTCGCCGTCATCTCCAGGACGCTCTGCTGGGCCCGGGAGGAGAACCCGAGGTTGCCGCTGAACAGGTTCCCCAGCCAGCTGAAGAACTGGGTGACGAGGGGCTGGTCGAGCCCGTAGTAGCTCTCGAGCGCGGCCCGCTGGGCCGGGGTCAGTGCAGCGGCCTCGGTGCCGAGGCCCGCGGTGATCTGGTTCCCCGGGATCGCGCGCAGCATGACGAAGACGAACACGGCGACACCGAGGAGGGTGACGACCATCTGCGTCCCGCGGCGCACGACGCTGTGGTGGAGGACCTGCCGGAGCATGCTGCCCCTCTCGTCAGGGGGTGGGGGGGGGGGGGG
>NZ_JBFHHB010000149.1:0-8228 GCF_041597215.1 Actinotalea sp. | reverse complement strand
GTTCCCGCTGGTCAGATGGGTGCCCGCGATAGGATTCGAACCTACGACCTTCTGCTCCGGAGGCAGACGCTCTATCCCCTGAGCTACGCGGGCGGGGCGGTGAGAACCTTACCAGCCCGGCGATGCGGTGCGACCACGCGGCGCACCTGCCGCACCGGCACGGCGACGGCCGGCGACGATCATCGCCGCGCGTCCTCCGACGGGGCCTGCTCGTCCCAGGTCGCCCCGCTGATGAGGTCCGAGAGGTAGCGGTCGATCTCGCGCATCGCCGCGTCGGGGTCGCAGTCCGCGATCGCCTCCACCAGGGCGTGGTGGGAGTCGTCGTCGTGCACGGGGTGCTCGAAGTTGAAGCGGATGTTGTCGGTGATCGCGTCCTGGAGGTTCTCGTACAGGGCGAGCAGCACCGGGTTGTGCGCGGCGTGCGCGATCGTGCGGTGCAGGGCGAGGTCCGCCGCGACCATCTGGTCCATCTCGCCGCGGGCGTACGCGGCGCTCCGGGAGTCGCGCAGCCCGCGCAGCTTCTCGACCTCGACAGGCGTCCGGCGCAGTGCGGCGAGGCGTGCGGACTCCACCTCGAGGCTGCGACGGACCTCGAGCACGTCGCGCTGGTGCGCCCCGGCGATCTCGCGGCCCATCGCGTTGCCCAGCTCGGAGTCGGCCAGCACGTAGGTGCCCGAACCCTGCCGACGCTCCAGCATCCCTGCGTGGACGAGGGACTGCACGGCCTCCCGGACGGTGTTGCGGCCCACGCCGATCAGCTCGGCGAGCTCCGGCTCCGCCGGGATGCGGGTACCGACCCCCCAGACACCCGTGGTGATCTGCTGACGCAGGCGACTGACAGCCTGATCGATCAAGTTCGTGCGACGCATCCCGTCTCCGCTGCTTGGGTGGCTCCATCGATCTTGCGGTGCCACGGGGGGCATCCTCCTCCACTCGGTGGGCTGCGATCCAGTTTGCCCCCGTTCACGTCCGGTTCGGAGCGCCGACGACCCCCGTTCGGACCCGCTTCTGCCCCCGGTCGGGCCTCGTCGGGGCGGGAACGCGTGCCGGCCGCCGCCGGCGTCCTCGCTAGGATCGGCCGGTGACCCCCGCCGAACTCTCCGCCGCTCTGCGCGCCGTCCTCGTCGCCGCCCAGGCCGACGGCACGCTCCCGATCCCTGCCGACGCCCTGCCGGCGAGCGTCCCGGTCGAGCGTCCGCGCTCCCGCGAGCACGGCGACTGGGCGACCAACGTCGCGATGCAGCTGGCGAAGAAGGCCGGGCTGGCGCCCCGCGACCTCGCCACCGCCCTCGCGGAGAGGATGGCTGCGGTCGAGGGTGTGCGCGACGTCCAGGTGGCCGGTCCCGGATTCCTCAACATCACCCTGGATGCCGCGGCAGCCGGTGAGCTCGCCCGCACCGTGGTGGACCAGGGCGTCGCCTACGGACGCGGCACCGCGCTCGCCGGCCAGCGCATCAACCTCGAGTTCGTGTCCGCCAACCCCACCGGGCCGCTGCACATCGGCGGGGTGCGCTGGGCCGCGGTCGGCGACAGCCTCGCGCGGATGCTCGCCGCCAGCGGCGCAGAGGTCACGCGTGAGTACTACTTCAACGACCACGGCTCGCAGATCGACAGGTTCGCCCGCTCGCTCGTCGCGCGGGCCCGCGGGTTGGAGGCGCCGGAGGACGGCTACGGCGGTCAGTACATCGCCGACATCGCCGACGCCGTCCTGGCGCAGATCGCCGAGGCGGGGGAGCCCGACCCGCTGACCCTGCCCGATGCCGAGGCGGAGGAGGCCTTCCGCGCCCGGGGCGTCGAGCTCATGTTCGGCGAGATCAAGGCGGCGCTGCACGCCTTCCGCGTCGACTTCCAGGTCTACTTCCACGAGGACTCGCTGCACGAGTCCGGGGCCGTCGAGCGGGCCGTGGCCCGGCTGCGCGAGCTCGGCCACGTCTTCGAGGCCGACGGTGCCACGTGGCTGCGCACCACGGACTTCGGTGACGACAAGGACCGCGTCATCATCCGGTCCGACGGCATGCCCGCCTACATCGCCGGTGACCTCGCCTACTACCTCGACAAGCGGGAGCGCGGTTTCGACCGGGCGATCATCATGCTCGGCGCGGACCACCACGGGTACATCGGCCGGATGATGGCGATGTGTGCCGCCTTCTGGGACACCCCGTGGGTCAACCTCGAGATCCTCATCGGCCAGCTCGTCAACCTCGTCAAGGACGGGGAGCCGGTCCGGATGAGCAAGCGGGCCGGGACCGTCGTCACGATCGACGACCTCGTCGACGCCGTCGGGATCGACGCCGCGCGGTACGCCCTCGCGCGGTCCTCCGCCGACTCCACGATCGACCTCGACCTGGACCTGCTGAGCCGGGCGACCAACGAGAACCCGGTCTTCTACGTGCAGTACGCGCACGCGAGGACGGCGAACGTGGCGCGCAACGCCAACGATCTCGGCGTCCGGCGCGAGGACGGGTTCGACCCCGCGCTGCTCTCGCACGTGACCGAGTCGACGCTGCTGGCCCGGCTGGGGGAGTTCGGCCGCGTGGTCGCGCAGGCCGCAGAGCTCCGCGAGCCGCACCGCGTCGCGCGGTACCTCGAGGAGCTCGCCGGGAGCTACCACAAGTGGTACGACCAGTGCCGCGTCTCCCCGTTCGGCGACGAGGAGGTCTCCGACCTGCATCGCAGCAGGCTCTGGCTCAACGACGCGACGCGTCAGGTCCTGGCGAACGGCCTCGATCTGCTCGGGGTGAGCGCCCCGGAGCGCATGTGAGCCTCGACCCGCAGCTGTGGCCCGCGGGGACGCGGATCGGCGACGACGGTGCGGTGAGCATCGCGGGGGTCGACCTGCGGGCGCTCGCAGCCGAGCACGGCACCCCTGCGTACGTGCTGGACGAAGCGGACTTCCGCGCCAGGGCCCGGGCCTTCGTCGCCGGGTTCCACGCGGCGTTCGCGGAGATCGGCACAGGGGTCGACGTCTACTACGCGGGCAAGGCCTTCCTCTGCACCGCCGTGGCGCGATGGGCCCACCAGGAGGGTCTGCGGATCGACACCGCGACCGGGGGTGAGCTCGCCGTCGCGCTGCGGGCGGGGGTCCCCGGTCAGGACATCGGCCTGCACGGGAACAACAAGTCCGATGCGGAGATCGCGCGCGCGCTGGACGCCGGGGTGGGGCGCATCGTCGTGGACTCCCTCGCCGAGATCGAGCGGGTCGCCGACGCCGTCGCTGCCCGGCCCGACCGTGCGGGGCTCCCGGCGCCGGTGATGGTGCGCGTGACCACGGGCGTGCACGCCGGTGGGCACGAGTACATCGCCACCGCGCACGAGGACCAGAAGTTCGGGCTGTCCGTCACCGGCGGTCAGGCGATGACCGCCCTGCTCGCCGTCCTCGCCCGCCCGGAGCTCGAGCTCGTCGGGCTGCACTCGCACATCGGCAGCCAGATCCTTGACCCCTCGGGGTTCGAGGCCGCGGCGCGCGTGGTGCTCACACTCCGGGCCGAGCTCGCCGCGCGCACCGGGTACCTGGTGCCGGAGGTGGATCTCGGCGGGGGATACGGCATCGCCTACCTCCCGGGCGACGTCCCGCTCGACCCCGCCCGCGTGGCGAAGGATGTCGCAGGGGTCGTCGCGGAGACCTGCGCTGACCTCGGCACGGGGCTCCCGCGCATCTCGATCGAGCCCGGCCGGGCGATCGTCGGTCCGTCGACGGTCACCCTCTACACCGTCGGGACGATCAAGCCGGTCCCGCTCGACGGCGGCGTCGTGCGCACCTACGTCTCGGTGGACGGCGGGATGAGCGACAACCTGCGCCCGGCGCTCTACGGCGCGCACTACTCCGCGGCCCTCGTCTCGCGTTCCTCGGTGGCCGAGCCGGTGCTGTGCCGGGTCGTCGGCAAGCACTGCGAGAGCGGCGACATCGTCGTGCACGACGTCGACCTGCCGGGCGACCTCGCCGCCGGTGACCTGCTGGCGGTGCCCGCGACGGGGGCGTACGGGAGGTCCATGGCCTCCAACTACAACCTCGTCCCGCGCCCGCCGGTGATCGCGGTGGCCGACGGGACGAGCCGGGTCCTCGTGCGCCGCGAGACCGAGGACGACCTCCTGGCGCTCGACGTCTCCTGAGCCGTCGGGGCTCCTCGGCGACGCGTTCGCGGACACCAGCCCCGCGGCCTCGCGCCCACCCGTATCCTGGGCCCGCTCCGACGCGGACGGCGTCGAGCGGAGGAGAGGTGGTCGGCCGGTGAGCCTGCGTGTGGCACTGCTCGGATGTGGCGTCGTCGGCACGGAGGTCGCCCGACTGCTCACCACCCAGGCCGACGAGCTCGCCGCTCGGGTCGGTGCCCCGCTGGAGCTCGTCGGGATCGCGGTGCGCGATCTCGCGACGCCGCGTGACGCCGTCGTCGATCCCGCGCTGCTGACGACGGACGCCGAGGGCCTGGTCGAGCGCGCCGACGTGGTCATCGAGGTGATGGGGGGGATCGAGCCCGCTCGTTCCCTGCTGCTGCGGGCCATCGCCGGCGGCGCAGCCGTGGTCACCGCGAACAAGGCCCTGCTCGGCGAGGACGGACCCACGCTCTACGCCGCCGCCGACGCCGCCGGGACGGACCTCTACTTCGAGGCCGCCGTCGCCGGGGCGATCCCGTTGGTCCGCCCGGTGCGCGAGTCCCTCGCCGGCGACCGGATCACCCGCGTGCTCGGGATCGTCAACGGGACGACGAACTACGTGCTCGACCAGATGACGACGACGGGACTCGGCTTCGCCGAGGCCGTCGCCCAGGCCCAGGAGCTCGGCTACGCCGAGGCGGACCCGACGGCGGACGTCGAGGGGTTCGACGCCGCGGCCAAGGCGGCGATCCTCGCCTCGCTCGCGTTCCACACCCGGGTCTCGGTCGCGGACGTGCACCGGGAGGGCATCTCCGGCGTCACCGCCGACGACGTCGCCTGGGCCGGCCGCACGGGGCACGTCATCAAGCTCCTGGCCGTCGCCGAGCGCCTGCCGGACGCGCAGGGGACCGACGGCGTCGTCGTCCGGGTGCACCCGGCCCTCGTCCCGGTCGAGCACCCGCTCGCGGGCGTCCGTGGCGCCTTCAACGCGGTCTTCGTCCAGGCGGAGGCCGCGGGCGAGCTCATGTTCTACGGTCGCGGCGCGGGCGGTGCCCCGACGGCCAGCGCCGTGCTCGGCGACGTCGTCACCGTCGCGAGGCACCGGGTGCTGGGCGGCAAGGGGCCCGTCGAGTCGCGGTACGCGGAGCTGGCGGTGCATCCCATCGGTGCGGCCCGCACGCGGTACCAGGTCCACCTGCGGGTGGCCGACCGGCCCGGCGTCCTCGCCGCGGTGGCGGCCGTCTTCGCCCAGCACGGCGTCTCCCTGCAGGGAGTCCGTCAGTCCGGCGGGTCCGACGAGGTCCGCACCGCGGAGCTCCTCGTGATCACCCACGGTGCCCGTGAGTCCGATCTGGCCGCGACGGTCGCCGACCTGCGCGCGCTCGAGGTCGTCGAGGACATCCTGTCCGTCCTGAGAGTCGAAGGAGCCTGAGTGGCCGCACAGTGGCGTGGCGTCATCGCCGAGTACGCCGACCGTCTGCCCGAGCACGTCCGCACCCATGTCGTCACCCTGGGTGAGGGCGGCACCCCGCTGGTGCCCGCCCCCGCGCTGGGGCGCATGGTCGGCGCGGAGGTGTACCTCAAGGTCGAGGGGATGAACCCCACCGGCTCCTTCAAGGACCGCGGGATGACCACCGCCATCTCGGCGGCGGCGGCCCACGGGGCGAAGGTCGTCGTCTGCGCGTCGACCGGCAACACCTCGGCGTCGGCCGCCGCCTATGCCGTCGCCGCAGGGATGACCTGCGCGGTGCTCGTCCCGGACGGCAAGATCGCGATGGGCAAGCTGAGCCAGGCCGTCGCGCACGGCGCCCGGCTGCTCCAGGTCGACGGCAACTTCGACGACTGCCTCGTCGCGGCGCGCAAGCTCGCGGACGCCTACCCGGTCGAGCTCGTCAACTCGGTCAACCCCGACCGCATCGAGGGGCAGAAGACCGGCGCCTTCGAGATCGTCGACGCCCTCGGCGACGCCCCGGACATCCACTGCCTCCCGGTCGGCAACGCCGGCAACATCACCGCCTACTGGCGCGGGTTCGGCGAGTACGCGGCCGACGGCCCGGCGACCAGGCGCCCGGCGATGTGGGGCTTCCAGGCGGCGGGGTCCGCCCCGATCGTCCTGGGCCACCCGGTCGACGAGCCCGAGACGATCGCGACGGCGATCCGGATCGGCAACCCGGCCTCGTGGGAGCAGGCGCTCGCGGCAAGGGACGAGTCGGGCGGGCTCATCGACGCGGTCACGGACGAGCAGATCCTCGCGGCGCACCGCATCCTGGCCTCCCAGGTCGGGGTCTTCGTCGAGCCTGCCTCCGCCGCAGGGGTCGCGGGACTGCTGATGATGGCCGAGCAGGGTCGTGTCCCCGCGGGGGCACGCATCACGATCACCGTCACGGGGCACGGGTTGAAGGACCCGCAGTGGGCCCTGCGCACGCCGGACGGCTCGGAGGTCAGGCCCGAGCGGGTCGCACCCGATGTCATGTCCATCGTCGCGGCGCTCGGCCTGGAGGGCCAGGAATGAGACTCGGCTCCGACCACGTCCGCGTGCGCGTCCCTGCGACGAGCGCCAACCTCGGGCCCGGCTTCGACGCGATGGGCCTGGCACTCGGCCAGTTCGACGAGGTCGAGGTCCGTGCGCTGGGCAGCGCCGAGGTCAGGGTCGAGGTGACCGGTGAGGGCGCTGGCGAGCTGCCCACGGGGGAGGACCACCTCGTGGTCCGCGCGATCCGTGCGGCTCTCGACGACGTCGGCGCCCCGCAGGTGGGCCTGCACCTGGTGTGCCACAACACGATCCCGCACGGGCGGGGGCTCGGTTCCTCCGCAGCGGCGGTGGTCGCCGGGATCCTCGCCGCCCGCATGCTCATCGGTGAGCCCGAGGCCCTGCACAACACCGCTGCCTTCCGGATCGCCTCGGCGTTCGAGGGGCACCCGGACAACGCCGCGCCGGCCATCCTCGGCGGTGGCACCATCTCCTGGACCGGCCAGGACGGGCCCCATGCCACGCAGCTCGCGCTGCACCCGGACGTCGAGCCCGTCGTGCTGGTGCCCACGACCCGGCTGGCGACCAAGACCGCGCGTGGAGTGCTCCCGGCGACGGTCCCGCACGCCGACGCCGCCTTCACGGCCGGCCGGGCCGCCCTGCTCGTCCAGGCGCTGTGCCAGCGTCCGGAGCTGCTCCTCGAGGCGACGGAGGAGAAGCTGCACCAGGGCTACCGGTCCGGAGTCATGCCGGCGACCTGGCGACTCGTGCAGGCGCTGCGCGAGGCGGGGCAGGCCGCTGTCGTCTCGGGGGCGGGACCCTCGGTCCTCGTGCTCGAGCGCGCGAGCGACGGCGACGCCGGCGACCGGACGCGGGAGCGGGTCCTGGCGGGCCTACCGGACACCTGGACGGTGTTGCACCCGGGATTCGCCGACGGGGCGCTGGCCGAGCGGCTCTGAGCTCGCCGGCCGACGGCGGGGTCGGCGGGACCTCCTGCGGGTGAGGTCCCGTGCGCGAGTCGTGCCGGACGGCCCCGTCTCCGGTGATAGTGTGATCGCAATCCCCCGGTAGTGAGCGCGAACAGCGCCGTTACCCGCGCTCAGCGCGGCAGGCGGGATCACCGCCTCCACCGTCCGGTCCACTTCCGGTGCACCGGTGGTGCGAGGAACGCCCGTCGATCGGGCATCGACCCATGCGGCCCACCCATCGGCCGCCGACGAGGGGGAAGGATCCTTCGTGTCAGAGACCATCGAGGCCACCACCGAGCGTTCGCGCGGTGCGGCCCTGTCCACGCTCCGGCTGCCCGAGCTCCAGGTGCTCGCAGCCGAGCTGGGCCTGTCCGGCGCCTCCGGGATGCGCAAGGGCGAGCTCGTCACCGCGATCCGCGAGCGCCGCGCGGGCGGCCAGCCCGCCGCGGCAGCCTCAGCGGCGGGCGAGACCGGACGCACGCGCCGCGCGAGCAGCCGGGCGAAGACGGCCGATCCCACGGCGACGGAGACCGTCGAGAAGCCGTCGGCCGAGCAGCAGCCCTCGGCCGAGCGCGACGTGACCGCCGAGCCGGCAGAGCGACCGGTACGGGCGCGGCGCGAGAGCGCACGCGCAGCGCGCGACACCTCCGCGCAGGACTCGGCGAGCCGCCACGGGAACGAGGACGCCGAGGACCGCG
>NZ_JBFHHB010000148.1:0-8308 GCF_041597215.1 Actinotalea sp. | reverse complement strand
CCCGGCGACGGTCAGGTGGTCGTGGAGACCACCGACGAGCCTACGACCGAGCCGTCGACCGAGCCGTCGGAGGAGTCGACGACCGAGTCCACCGACGAGGCCACGGACGAGGCCACGGACGAGCCCACCGAGGAGTCGACGGAGGAGACCGTCGACGACCCGGCCGTGGCCCTGCCGGGGTGGCAGGACGCCGAGAACTTCGGCGCGTGGGTCTCGGCGCAGGCGCGCGAGGGCGGTGTCGACGGCCAGGTGATCTCCGAGGCGGCGCACGAGCGCAACCGGCTCCGTCAGGAAAGCCGTGCCGCTCAGGACTCGGCCGAGGGGCCGGACGTGGACGAGGTCGAGGCGCCGGAGGTGGACGAAGTCGAGGCGCCCGACGTGGACGAGGCCGAGGCGCCCGAGGACGCGACGGAGCAGTCGCGTGGCAACGGCAACGGCAAGGGCGTGAGGAACGGCGCGAAGGACTGAGTCCGCGGGCCCGAGCCCCGCACGGCGCAGGACCGCACCCCGTCCAGCCCTCGGGCCGGACGGGGTGCGGTCATGTCAGCGTGCTCCTGGCCGCGGGTGCGACCGTGGCCCCGGGCTCAGTCGAAGTACGCGGAGATGCTCGCGGCCTCGGTGGTGATGGTGTCGCTCGAGACCAGGTCGCCGGCCTGCTCGGTGAGGACCGCCGACCAGGTCGCCAGGATCTCCGCGGCTGAGCCGCTGCTGTAGAGCTCGTCGGTCAGCTCGGCGAGACGGTCGGCGACCAGGGCGCTGAAGGTCTCGTCGGCCAGGAAGCGCTCGGAAAGGATGTTGCTGCCGAGAGCCCCGGCATCCCCGCGCCCGCCGGCGAGCGCCTCGGGGCCGGCCGCGCCGTCCGCCGGGAGCTGTCCGTCGGCAGGCAGCTGTCCGTCGGCAGGCAGCTCGCCGTCGGCCGGGAGCTCGCCGGTGGTCGGTGGCACGGGTCGGCCACCTCCCGCTTGCCCGTCTGCTGGCAGCTGACCGTCGGCCGGGAGCTCGCCGTCGGCCGGGAGCTGCCCGTCGGCCGGGAGCTCGCCGTCGGCCGGGAGCTGACCGTCTGCAGGGAGCTCTCCGCCGACCTGCCCGCCGCGGCCACCCACCGCTCCCTCGCCCGCGTTCCGCACGCCGAAGGACAGGTTCTGGTCCCAGGCGACGACGGTCATCTGACCCGTCTCGTCGTCGTAGTACAGGTAGGAGTTGTTCCCGGGGCCGTCGATGTCGTCGAAGTTGTCGACGAGGGTCTGCATCGCCAGGTAGGTGGCGAAGGCGTCGACGTCGAGGTGGTCCGCGAGCTCCGCGGCGAAGGTCTCGTCGTCTGACTCGTTGATGAACTGGAGGAACTCGGTCAGTGGTGCGTAGTCCTCCTCGCCGGCCTCCACGTCGAAGACCTCGTCATAGGACTCCGCGTCGTCGCCGCGGTAGGTGTAGTCCCCCGTGGACTCGGCCTTGTACAGGATGCCGTCGTCCTCGAACTCGATGTCCATCCAGGCGTCGTCCGGGTTCTCGATGACCAGGCGCAGCGACTCCTCGCCGCCGTTGAAGCTCAGCCGGGTGGCCGTCGCCTCCTCGGTGGCCAGGCCCGACATGCCGATCAGCTCGAGCGCGATGGCCTCGTTCAGTGCCGTCTCGGTCGTGTTCGACCGGATGACGAAGGACGTGACGCCGTCCAGCGACTGGTCGTCCTCGTACTTGTCGAGGCGGACGAGCCACGGCAGGTTCTCCGGCTCCTGGGCGGCATCAGCGGTCAGGTCGCGCAGGGAGGAGTTGCCCTTGAGCCGCAGGCCGACGTTCTCGAAGGTCTCGCCGTCGATCGTGACGGTCGCCGAGATCCACTCCTTGTCCCCGCCGTCGAGGTAGGCCGCGATGGCGGCGTCGTACTCGGCCTCGTCGACCTCGATGGAGATCGTGTTCACGGTCGAGGAGTCGAAGAGGCTCCCGGCGGTGGTGATGGCGGAGGCGTCGGTGGTGGTGGCGTCGCTGCTCGTGGAGCAGGCGGCTGTGCCCAGCATGAGGGCGATGGCGAGCGTGGCCGCGCCGGAGCGGCGGGCGAAGAGGCTGTAGTCGGTGGGCATGGCAGTGATTCCACTGTGAGGGCCTGTTCGGACCCTGGGCGCGACCTGTGCGTGGGCTGAGACCTGCGCGCGCAGGCGCCTCGCCGGGCCCGTCCCACGCACGGGTGCGGAAGGATGATCCAGACTGGGTGGGTGGAGATCAGAGCCCTCGTCCAGCCCGACGACCTTCTCGCCGAGCTCGTCGCCGAACCTGACGTGCTCGTCGTCGACGTGCGGTGGACCCTCGCGGGCGCGGACCGTGACGGGTACCTCGCGGGCCATGTCCCGGGCGCGGTGTTCTGCGACCTCGACGCCGAGCTCGCGGGCCCGCCAGGGGAGGGCGGTCGGCACCCCCTGCCCACGGTGGAGCAGCTGGCGGCGCTCATGGCTCGACTCGGGATCGCGCCGGATCGTCGGGTGGTCGTCCTGGACGGCGGGGCGGGGGCAGCGGCGGCGCGTGCCTGGTGGTGCCTGCGGTGGGTGGGGCACCAGGACGTCCGCGTGCTCGACGGCGGCATGGCCGGTTGGCTCGCCGCGGGCGGGCCGGTCGAGGAGGGCGAGGTGATCCCGGTGCCCAGCGGGGACGTCGTCGTGCATGCCGGATCGATGCCGACGGTGACAGCGGACGACGTGCTGCACCGCACGGTGGGGCGCCTGCTCGACGCGCGCGCCCCCGAGCGCTTCCGCGGCGAGACGGAGCCGGTCGACCCGGTCGCCGGGCACATCCCCGGAGCGGTCTCCTGCTGGACCGGGTCCCTGCAGGGCCCCGACGGGCGCTACCTGCCCCGCGAGCAGCTGCGTGAGGTGCTGCTCGGTGCCGACGAGGTCGTCGACCTCACGGCGTACTGCGGCTCTGGCGTGACGGCGAGCCAGCTGGTGCTTGCCGGGCACGAGGTGGGCCTGGAGGTCGCGCTGTACCCGGGATCGTGGTCCGAGTGGGTGCGCGACGAGTCCCGCCCGGTGGCGACAGGGGTCTGACCGAGCGCGATCGTCCGGCCGACCTAGTACACGAAGATCGCGAACAGCTCCGGGACGTTGGCGTGCACGATCGCCATGAAGACGATCGCGTCGAACAGCAGATGGACGATCAGGACGAGGGTCAGCGAGCGGGTGCGCGTGAAGATCGCGCCCTGGAGAAGCGCGAACGGGATGGTGAGCAGCGGTCCCCACTCGCGGTAGCCGAGCTCCCACAGGAACGAGACGAAGATGGCCGCCTGGAGCAGGTTCGCCTGCCAGGCCGGGAAGTGGCGCAGGAGCAGCGCGAAGCAGGTGCAGATGAAGAAGAGCTCGTCCCAGGTGCCCACGCCGTTGACCCCGACGAAGAAGCGGGCGAGCTGGTCGGTCTCGGTGATCTCCGGCCAGTTCCGGTAGGCGCCGGAACGGATGAAGTAGACCGGCAGGATCGCCCAGCCGAGCAGCGGGACCGCCAGGAGGTAGCCCTTCTCCAGGCGTGGCCACGGGTGGCCGGTGCGCCAGGGGAACCGGATGGCCCGGCGGCGGTAGACGAACCGGTCGATGAGGAAGGGGGCCAGGACCGCTGCGGCGAGCGCGGAGCCGATCGCGAGGAAGCGGGGCCAGGAGACGTCGGCCTCCATCGACGTCGTGGAGATCAGGCCGATGCCCACGCCGATGAGCAGCAGGTCCCGGCCGAGCTCACGCTCGACCACGAAGGCGGCGAGGAGGCTGAGCCCGAGCACCGCGTAACCGAGCGGGCGCAGGTGCACACCGAACAGCAGGACGGCCGAGGCGGAGACGCCGGCGGCGGGCAGCAGGGTCGCGGCGCGCGGAGGAGCGTCGGTCGTGCGCGCGGTCGCCGGCATCGGACCAGCATGCCCGGAGAGCGGGCCACCGGCGCGGCGACCGTTCGGCGCGTGGTCGTCGCCGTCGTTCTCGCCCGTGCCGGGCGGGGCGACGCGTACGGTGAGGAGCACGCAGGGCCCGTTGCACCGTCGGGAGCGCCTGCGGGTCAGGGAGGCCGACCATGTCCTTGCCGAGGGGCGTCATCGGGTTCAACACGCGGTACCTCAACCCGCTCATGCTCAGGCTCGCTGGGCGTGGCCCGATGGTCGACCTCGAGCACGTGGGGCGACGCTCCGGGCGGACCCACCACACCCCGCTGATGGCGTTCCGGAGCGGTGACACGGTGACGATCGCCCTCACCTACGGGGCCGACGTCCAGTGGCTGAAGAACATCCGGGCCGCGGGCCGGTGCCGGATGCGCCTCGGCGACGGCGTCGTCACGCTCGGCGCACCGGTGAGCGTGAGCACGGACGAGGCGTTGGGTCGGATCCCGAACCCGCAACGCACCCTCCTGCGATGGCCGATCCGCTGCCACGACTACGTCCGGCTGCCCGTCCTCGAGCCGCGCGACGGGGTCCTCTGAGCGGACCCGACGGGCTGCATGCGGCGCGTCACGCCTCGGACGTGGCCTCCAGCACGGCCATCGCCGCCGACCGCCCCGGGATCCCGCTGACCCCGCCGCCGCGCCGCGCCCCCGCACCGCAGAGCAGGACGCGCTCGTCGGCGGTCGCGACGCCCCATCGCGCGGCCGGGGTGACCGCGTCCTCGCCCTCGAGCCACGGCCACTGCAGATCGCGGTGGAAGATGTGGCCGCCGGGCAGGGCGACGTCGTCCTCGAGGTCGACGGGCGTGCGGACCTCCAGGCAGGGGCGATCGTCGGCGTCCGTCGCGAGGCAGTCCTCGATCGGCTCGGCGAGCACCGAGTCCAGGGAGCGCAGCGTGGCCGCGAGCGCCGCCGCCCGGGCGGCGTCGGGGTCGTAGCGGAAGAGGCGCGCGGGCATGTGCAGGCCGAAGAGCGTGAGGGTGTGGTGGCCGCTCGCGCGGAGGTCGGCGCCGAGGATCGACGGGTCGGTCAGCGTGTGGCAGTAGATCTCCGCCGGCGGGAGCGTGGGGATGCTGCCGGCAGCCGCCTGCGTGTGGGCGGTGGCCAGCTGTTCGTAGGACTCGTTGACGTGGAAGGTGCCGGCGAAGGCGACGCTCGGGTCCACCGACGCGTCGCGGAGCCGCGGGAGCCGGCTCAGCACCATGTTGACCTTGAGCTGGCTGCCCTCGGGACCGCCGTCGGCCGGTGCGTGACCCAGGAGTGTGTCGAGCACGCGGGGCGCCGCGTTGACGAGGACGTGCCCGGCGCCGACCGTGTGCTCGCGGCCCTCGTCGTCGGTCCACCCCACGTCCGCTCCGTCGCGCCGGGGGTGCACGGCTGTGACGTTCGCGCTGGTCAGCAGCTCGGCCCCCGCGGAACGGCCCGCCCCGACGAGCGCGTCGACGACGGCGCCCATCCCGCCCACCGGCACGTCCCAGTCACCCGTCCCGCCGCCGATCACGTGGTAGAGGAAGCAGCGGTTCTGCGCGAGCGTCGCGTCGTCGGCCCCGGCGAAGGTCCCGATGAGCGCGTCGGTGAGGACCACTCCCCGGACGAGGTCGTGGGCGAAGCTGCGCTCGACGAGCTCGCCGAGCGGGGTGTGCAGATCACTCCACCACGCCTCGCCGATGGCGGCCCTGGCCTCGGCCGTCGTCGGCAGCGGCTCGGTCATGCTCGGGAAGAGCGCCTGGGCGAGCGCATGGGTCCGTGTCCCGAACGCCTGCCAGGCGCCGTGGTCCGCGGCCGCGCCGACGGCCGCGAACGAGCGCTTCGTCGCGGCGTCGTCCCCGGTGTCGACGAGCAGGCCACGGGCCGGGTCGCCGGGGACGGGGGTGTACGACGCGACGCGCCGGCGCCGCAGCTCGAGGGAGAGCCCGAGCTCGTCCCGGACCGCCCGCGGCATGAGCGAGACGAGGTAGGAGTAGCGCGAGAGCCGCGCGTCGACCCCGCGGAACACGCCGTGCGAGCCGGTGGCGCCGCCCAGGTGGTCAGCACGCTCCAGCACGAGCACGCTGCGTCCCGCGCGCGCGAGGTAGGCGGCGGCGGTCAGCCCGTTGTGCCCGCCGCCGACCACCACGACGTCGTACCTGGTCCGTGTCACGGGGCCACGCTACGACGCGGACGTTCGTGCGGTCGGTCAGGCTCGCGCCGGGTCCGCCGCCCTCAATGCCGCGAAGTAGTCGTCCCAGCTCTGGTGCGGGCGCCCGGTCGCGGCCTCGTAGTCACCGGGGGTGTCGTAGGCACCGCCCCGGATGCCCTCGTAGATCCCGCCGATGACGGTGCCCATGAACTCCCCGAGGGCGGCGACACGTTCCTGGCGGTACTCCTCGACGCCCATCTCGCGGTAGCGCAGGGACAGCCCGAAGGCCTCGTTGAGGTGGTCGGCGAGCTCGGCCTGGGTCAGCGGTGCGCCGTTGAGCAGGTAGGTCCGGCCGAGGGTCGTCGATCCCGTCAGCAGGCGAGCGTAGGCGTGCGCGAGCTCGGCGCGCGTCGTGTAGCCGCAGCGTCCGTCGGCGGCGCTGTTCGCGATCTCGCCCTGCTCGCGGTACGTCTCGACGTACTCGACGTCGGGTTCGATGTAGATGCCGTTGCGCCCGATCGTCCACTCCAGCCCGCTGGCCCTGACGTCCTCCTCCGTCTGCCGGTTGCTCGCGACGATCGGAGAGAAGGCCGTGCCGGTCTCGGGGCCCTGGATGCTCGTGTAGACGATCCTGCTCACCCCGGCCGTCTTGGCTGCCTCGATGACGTTGCGGTGCTGCCCGATGCGGTCCTCGGGCGCGGCCATGCCCGAGATCAGCAGCACGCGGTCGATCCCGGCGAGGGAGCGGGTGAGCGCTGCGCGGTCGTCGTAGTCGCCGGGGCGGACCTCGACGCCGAGGTGCTCGGCCTTCGCGGGCGTGCGTGCCAGGGCGACGACGTCCTGGCTGCCGAGCTGGGCGACGGCCGCGGCGACGACCGCCGCGCCGAGCTGCCCCGAGGCAGCAGTGATGGCGACGCGCACGAGGTCTCCTTCGATCGGGGGGCACGGGACGAGCCCAGGAGGAACGCGGAGGGGGCACCAGGGATTCCCGGTCCACCGCTCGGCGGTGGGCACCCGGGAGTGCCCTGGTGCCGCGCACCTGCCTTCTTGCGGACGGGTACCAGGTGCGCGACGGTGTGGGGGCGGCGGGCGCTCCCGTCGTTCCCCGCTGCCTGAGGACTCCTTCCGTGCCACGCACCATCCTGATCACCGGCTCCACCGACGGCATCGGCTTCGAGACGGCTCAGCGGCTCGTCGCCCAGGGGCACGACGTGCTCCTGCACGGGCGCAGCGACACGAAGCTGGCCGGGGCCGCGCGGGCGCTGGTCGCCCTGGGCGCACCGGGCCGCGTGGAGACCTACCTCGCGGACCTCAGCGACCTCGCGGCGGTCGAGTCGCTCGCAGCCGAGGTGCTCGAGCGGGAGGACTCGCTCGACGTGCTGATCAACAACGCCGGGGTGCTTCGGGCGCCGGAGGTCGCCACACCCGACGGGCTGGACGTCCGCTTCGCGGGGAACACGATCGCCCCGTACCTGCTCACCCGTCGGCTCCTGCCGTTGCTCGGTACGACGGGTCGCGTGGTGAACCTGTCCTCCGCTGCCCAGGCACCGGTGGACCTGCTCGCGCTCGCGGGCGGCGTGACCATGTCCCACGGCGAGGCGTACGCGCAGAGCAAGCTGGCCCTCACGGCGTGGTCCCGTCACCTGGCCCTGGAGCTCGGCGCCGCCGGACCGATGATCGTCGCGGTGAACCCCGGCTCCCTGCTCGCCACGACGATGGTCAAGGAGGGCTACGGCATCACCGGCAGCGATGTCGGCATCGGCGCCGGGATCCTCGTGCGGGCCGCGCTCGCCGACGAGTTCGCCGACGCCTCGGGCTCCTACTACGACAACGACTCGCGGGCCTTCGCCGCGCCGCACCCCGACGCGCTCGACCCGGCGATCACGGCCGCCGTCGTGGCGGCGATCGAGGCCGTGCTCGCGCGTCGGTGAAAGGGCGTCGGCCGCTGCCCGCTCAGGCACGAGCGTGATCCCCGGTGGGCTAGGTTCGCGTCGTGCCCCCTGCTGCTCCCGACGCCCCGGTGATCGTCGTCGGCGGTGGCCCGGCGGGCCTGATCGCCGCGGAGGTGCTGGCGCGGGCCGGCGCGGCGGTGACGGTCGTCGAGCGGATGCCGTCTCCGGGCCGCAAGTTCCTGCTGGCCGGGCACGGCGGCCTCAACCTCACGCACAGCGAACCGAGCGCCCCGTTCCTCACGCGCTACGGACCTTCCGCCGATCGCCTCGCGCCCCTGCTCGAGGAGTTC
The DNA here is from genome assembly GCF_041597215.1 of Actinotalea sp. Classification (GTDB taxonomy): domain Bacteria; phylum Actinomycetota; class Actinomycetes; order Actinomycetales; family Cellulomonadaceae; genus Actinotalea. Next base: position 50 of record NZ_JBFHHB010000148.1, on the reverse strand, counting down.
GGCCCGCAGGATCTGCGTGACTGGTGCGCCGGTCTCGGCGAGCCGACCTT
>NZ_JBFHHB010000147.1:0-8375 GCF_041597215.1 Actinotalea sp. | reverse complement strand
GCAGCCGCGCGGGCACCGCTCCTCGACGACGGAGGCGAGGTCGGAGAAGGAGCCGAGGATCTCCTCGGGGCGCACGTGCGCCAGACCGAAGGACCGCACCCCAGGGGTGTCGATGACCCAGCCGTCGTGCCCGGGCAGGCGCAGCGCGACGGCTGAGGAGGAGGTGTGCCGGCCGCGGCCCGTCACGTCGTTGACCACCCCGGTCGCGCGCAGGGCGTCGGGCACCAGGGCGTTGACCAGGGTGGACTTGCCGACGCCCGAGTGGCCGACGAGCACGGAGGTCCGGCCGACGAGCTCGGCGCGGACGGCAGCCAGACCCTCGGGCGCGGGTTCGTCCGTGCCCTCGCCCCGTCCCACCACGACGACGTCGACACCGAGCGGGGCGTACATCCGCACCAGGGGCCCGGGGTCGGCCAGATCGGCCTTCGTCAGGCACAGCAGGGCTCGCATGCGGGCGTCGTAGGCGGCGACGACGCAGCGGTCGATCATCCTCGTGCGTGGCTCGGGGTCCGCCAGGGCGGTGACGATGACGAGCTGGTCGGCGTTCGCGACGATGACCCGTTCGATCGGGTCGACGTCGTCGGCCGTGCGGCGCAGGACGGTGCTCCGCTCGACGATCCGCACGATGCGAGCGAGGCTTCCCTCGGCCCCGCTGACATCGCCGACGACGTCGACCAGGTCACCGCAGACCACGCGCTCGCGGCCCAGCTCGCGGGCCTTCATGGCGATCGCTCCGCGCTCGTCAGGACCGTCCTCGTCGACCAGGATCGTGTAGCGGCCCCTGTCGACGCCGGTCACCAGCGCGCGGGCGGCGTCGGCGTGCTCGGGGCGTTGCTTGGTGCGGGGCCGGTTCGCCTTCGGGTTGGGCCGGGTGCGCACGTCGGACTCGTCGTAGCTGCGCCTCATCGCCGGTCACCGCCCTCGGGTGTCCCGTTCATCGTGCACCCTCGGTGCTCAACGCGCCCCCGTACCGGCGAGCATGCCCGTCCACAGCCCGACGAAGTCCGGGAGCGTCTTGCGGGTCGTCGCGACGTCACGCACCCGAACCCCGGGCACCCGGAGGCCGATGAGCGCACCGGCCGTCGCCATCCGATGGTCGTGGTAGGTCTCCACGACCGCGCCGTGCAGCGGACGCGGGGTGATGACCAGCCCGTCGGAGGTCTGCTCGGCCTGGCCGCCCAGCCGCGTGATCTCGGTGGCAAGAGCGGCGAGCCGATCGGTCTCGTGGCCCCGGATGTGCCCGATTCCCCGCAACCGGGTGGGGGAGTCCGCCAGGGTGGCGAGGGCGGCGATCGTCGGGGCGATCTCCCCGGCGGAGCGCAGGTCCACGTCGACGCCGTGCACCTCGCCCGTGCCGGTGACCACGAGGGTGTCGCCCTCGAGGTGGGCGGAGCCACCCATCTGCGTGAGCAGCTCGGGCAGCAGGGCACCCGGCTGAGTGGTCTCGGTGGGCCACCCCGGCACGCGGACGGTCCCGCCCACGGCGAGCGCCGCGCACAGGAACGGTGCCGCGTTGGAGAGGTCGGGCTCGACGCGCACGTCCCGCGCGCGGATCGGACCAGGCGTGACCTGCCAGATCTCCGGCCTGGAGTCGTCGACGTCGACGCCTGCCCCCCGCAGCACGTCGACGGTCATCGCGATGTGCGGAAGGCTCGGCAGCGTGCGTCCGGTGTGACGGACGACGAGTCCTTCGGGCATCCGTGCCGCTGCGAGGAGCAGCGCGGAGACGAACTGCGAGGAGCCGCTGGCGTCGAGGTCGACGGAGCCTCCGACGATCGGCCCGGTCACGGTGAAGGGCAGGGTGCCGCGGCCCTCGTCCTCGACGCGCACGCCGAGATCGCGCAGGGCCTCCAGGACGGGACCCATCGGGCGCAGCCGGGCGGGCGGCTCGCCGTCGAAGCGGGTGCTGCGTCCGGTGAGAGCGGCGACGGCCGGCAGGAAGCGCATCACGGTGCCCGCCAGTCCGCAGGCCACCTCGACCGGTCCGGGACCCGCGGTGATCGGCGCCGTCCGCCAGGTGGTGCCGTCCCGGTCCACCCGCGCACCCATCGCCTCCAGCCCGGCGGCCATGTGGCTGGTGTCCCGGGAGTCGAGCGCCCCGCGCAGCACTCCGGGACCGTCGGCGAGAGCGGCCAGCACGAGGTAGCGGTTGGTCAGCGACTTCGATCCCGGCACGTCGACGGTCGCGTCGAGCGCACGGTCGGCGAGCGGGGCGGGCCAGGTCTCCTCGGTCATGCGGGCAGGTTACCGGGCCGGGCAGTCGCTCAGTCCGTCGAGGAGGTCCTGGCCGCGGCACGCTCGGCGCGCGCCTGCTGCACGCGCCAGGCCATGTCGGGTCGGCCCTGGGTGTCGACGGCGGCGAGAAGCGCGGCACCGAGCATCGTGCCGGTGGCCAGGAGCCGGTCCTTGGTCACGTCGCTCCCACGGCGCCCGGACCCGCGACGGCCGAGCTCCGGCGTCTCGCTCGCCACCACGGGGAGCATGAGCGCGGCGAGGACGAGGGCGTTGGTGCGCGGCGCGGCCCCGAGAGCCAGCAGCCCGGCCGCTCCGACCATCGCAGCGCCATGAGCGCGGACGAGCGTCGTCATGCTGCGGCGTGAGGGGACGGGGGGCAGGTCCACGCGGCGGCCGAGCCGCAGCCACGCGGCCTCGAACCGGTCCACGTGCGCGGCGGGGGACCGGACGGCGTCCCAGCCCTCCGCGAGGAACGAACCGGCGACGAGCGGACGGGCGATCCGACGGACGAGCATGGCTTCCCACTTCCTCGGGTCGTGCGGGTGATCGTTCCTCCTGCACGGTAACGCGTCGGCGGGTGCGCGGCACCCAGCACGACGCACCTGTCGCGACTATCACGCCCCGGCGCGGCATCGGACGGGAATGAGCCGGGCCACCGCGTGCGTTGACCCCGCTATGACGTCGTCGACCTTCGAACGTGTGCGGCCGGGCGCCTGTCCGCGACGGACGCGGGTTCACCCCGACGGCAGGGCGCGGGCCTCCTCGTGGCAGGCCGCAGGGAGCCTGTCGCAGCGGGGACGGCTAGGCTCGGCCCCGATGAGCGACGAGACCACACGAGCACCGTCGGCCGAGGGCGCGGCGGAGCGGGCCGCACGATTCGAGGCCGAGGCGCTGGTCTACGTCGACCAGCTCTACTCCGCTGCGCTGCGGATGACGCGGAACCCCACCGACGCCGAGGATCTCGTGCAGGAGGCGATGGCGAAGGCCTACGCCGCCTTCCACCAGTACCGGCCCGGGACCAACCTCAAGGCCTGGCTCTACCGCATCCTCACCAACACGTTCATCAACACCTACCGCAAGAAGCAGCGGGAGCCCTTGCTGTCCTCCGGGGAGGACGTCGAGGACTGGCAGCTGTCCAGGGCTGCCTCGCACACCTCCACCGGGCTGCGCTCGGCAGAGGTGGAGGCCCTGGACCGGCTCCCGGACAGCGATGTGAAGACCGCGCTCGCCGCACTCGGCGAGGACTTCCGCCTGGCGGTGTACCTCGCCGACGTGGAGGGCTTCGCCTACAAGGAGATCGCGGAGATCATGGGGACGCCGATCGGCACGGTGATGAGTCGCCTGCACCGTGGCCGCCACCAGCTTCGAGAGCTGCTCGCGGACTACGCCCGTGACCGTGGTCTGATCCCTGCTGCGGACGGAGATGACGCGTGAACCACGACGAGGTGGACTGCGCAGAGGCCCTCGGCCGGCTCTTCGAGTTCCTGGACGACGAGATCGACGAGGGCACCGGGGACAGGATCAGACGTCACCTGGCGGACTGCGAACCCTGCCTCGCCGAGTTCGACGTGGAGAACCACCTCAAGGCCCTGGTCAAGCGATCCTGCACGGACACGGCGCCGAGCACGCTGCACCTGCGCATCCGTGAACAGCTCATCGTGCTCCGGGACCAGATCGACGGCTGAGCGCTCCCCGATCCGGGGCCGGACGCTGAGCGAGGCGGTGGGCTCGGATGCCCACCGCCTCGTGGCTCACGCGTTCGGGCGGTTGCCGTGGTTCGCGGCGCTGCCCTTGCGGGAACGGCGCTTGCGGCCTCGCTTGCTCATCTGATGCTCCTTGATGTCGGGCGCCGACCATCGTCCCACACCCCGGGTGGTGCCGCCGCATCGGGACGACGCAGGGTACGCGCGGGTCCTGCGCACTCGCGCCGAGCAGGGGTTCAAGTACCCGTCCCGATCGGCCGATGAGGAGAAGGTGAGCACCCAGCCTCAGTCCGTCGTCCCGCTGCTGCACGCCCTCGCTGCCAGTGGCGGCTCCGACCTGCACTGCAAGGTCGGTTCCGCACCTCGACTGCGCGTCGACGGGCGTCTTCGCCGTCTCCAGGTCCCCGATCTGAGCCCGGAGGACACCGTCGCGATGGTCGCGGAGGTGCTCCCGGCCGCCCTGGCCGAGGAGTTCGCCACGACCCACGAGGCGGACTTCGCGTACTCCCTCGCCGGTGTCGGCCGCTTCCGGGTCAACGCCTACCAGGCTCGGGGAACGGCGGGGCTGGTCTTCCGTCGCGTCTCGGTCGGTGCGCAGACGCTCGTGGAGCTCGGCCTGCCCGAGGTGGCCGGAGAGCTCGCCCTGGAGCCGCGTGGCCTGGTGCTGGTGACCGGGCCGACGGGGTCGGGGAAGACGACGACCCTCGCCTCCCTCGTCGACCTGATCAACACGTACAAGGAGGTGAACATCGTCACGATCGAGGACCCGATCGAGATCCTGCACGCGGACAAGAAGGCGATCATCTCCCAGCGTGAGGTGCGGTACGACACGGCTGACTTCGGCACGGCGCTGCGGGCAGCCATGCGCCAGGACCCCGACGTGATCCTCGTCGGCGAGATGCGTGACGTCGAGACGGTCCGTGCGGCGCTGTCCGCCGCGGAGACCGGGCACCTGGTGATGTCGACCCTGCACACGATCGACGCGCAGGAGACGGTGAACCGCATCATCGACTTCTTCCCGCCGCACGAGCAGAAGCAGATCCGGGGCGCCCTCGCGCAGGCCCTGCGGGGGATCATCTCCCAGCGCCTGGTCCGACGCCGCGACGGCTCCGGCCGTGCGGCCGCGATCGAGGTCATGGTGAACACGGGACGCACGGCCGAGGCGATCGTCGAACCGCTCGAGAACCCGCCGATCTCCGAGCTCATCGCGGACGGCGCGTACTACAAGATGCAGACCTTCGACCAGCACCTGCTGCGGATGATCACGGACGGTGTGATCAGCTACGAGGACGCCCTGACGGTGGCCAGCAACCCGCAGGACCTCACGGTCGCCATGCGCGAGGCGGGAATCCCCGTCTCCTGAGGCCCGAGCCCCGGACGTCAGAGGGTGTCGTCGGGGAGCCCGAGCCAGTGGTGCCAGCCGCTGTGCAGCACGAGCCAGGCCATCAGCCCGTAGCCCGCCTGTCCCGGGCACGTGCCGTCACCGGCGGCCAGGTCGGCGAGCCACTGGTCGTGGTGGGCCAGCGGGCCGCAGGTCTCCACGAAGGGCACGCGACGGCGTGAGGCGACGTCGGAGAAGGCGGCCGAGAGCTCTGCCTGCTGCTCGGCATCGCCGTGCGGGCCAGGCGGCGGTCCGACGACGAACGTCGAGATCCGTCGGCTCTCGGCGACGTCGAGGATGTTCGCGAGGTTGAGCCTGCTGCGTGCGAGGGAGACGCCTGCGGCGAGATCGGCGCGGCCGAGGGCCACCACGAGCAGATGACCGGCCTGGCCGGCCGCCGGGTCGAGCCGCCGGGTGACCTCCTCCTCCCAGCGCGCGCTCAGTGCCGTCGTCGTCTCGCCGGGGACGGCGAGGGTGAGCATCATGGGCGGCGGCTGGATCGAGGTCCGCGCCGCGACGCGACCGACCCACCCGAGGGCCTTGGGGTCCCCCGCGCCAGCGGCGAGCTCGTCGCCGATCACCACGATGCGCCGTGCGCCGTCCACCGGACCTCCTCGAGCGGGTCGACCGTTCCGTGGTCAGTCTGGCGGACCGGGACGGCCCGGTGCGCGACCGACGCGCTGCGGGCGCCTCCGGCCGGGCTCAGCGCGCGAAGGCCTCCTCGAGCAACGCCGCCTGCTGCGCGGCGTGCACCTTGGCGGAACCGGCGGCGGGGGAGGCCGAGGCGGGCCGCGAGACGCGACGGATGTCACGGCCGAGCGCCTTCGGCAGCCGCACCTTGATGAAGGTCCACGGGCCCTGGTTCGCGGGCTCGTCCTGCACCCAGAGCACCTCGGCTCCCGGGTAGGGGGCGAGCGCCGCGGCGACGGCCTCACGGTCGAGCGGGTAGAGCTGCTCGAGCCGGACGATCGCGGTGCGCGTGTCGCCGGTCTTCTGGCGGTGCGCGAGCAGGTCCCAGTAGATCTTGCCGGAGCACAGCAGCACGCGGTCGACGGGGGCGTCGACGGGCAGTGCCGTCTCGGGCAGGACGGGCTGGAAGGTGCCGGTGGTGAAGTCCTCCACGGACGAGGCCGAGGCCTTGAGCCGCAGCATGGACTTCGGCGAGAACACCACGAGCGGGCGGCGCGGGCGCGCGTAGGCCTGGTGGCGCAGGAGGTGGAAGTGCGAGGCCGGGGTGGTCGGCTGCGCGACGGTCATGTTCTGCTCGGCGCAGAGCTGGAGGAAGCGCTCGATCCGGCCGGAGGAGTGGTCGGGCCCCTGGCCCTCGAACCCGTGCGGCAGCAGCAGCACGATGGAGGAGCGCTGGCCCCACTTCTGCTCGGCAGAGGAGAGGAACTCGTCGACGATCGTCTGGGCGCCGTTGACGAAGTCGCCGAACTGGGCCTCCCACAGCACCAGGGCGTCGGGCCGCTCGACGGAGTAGCCGTACTCGAAGCCCATCGCCGCGTACTCCGACAGCGAGGAGTCGTAGACCCAGAACTTGGCCTGGTCACCCGAGAGGTAGACCAGCGGGGTCCACTCCGCACCGGTGACCCGGTCGTGCAGGACGGCGTGCCGCTGGACGAAGGTCCCGCGACGGGAGTCCTGGCCGGCGAGCCGGACGGGCGTGCCCTCCAGGAGGAGCGAGCCGAAGGCGAGGATCTCCCCGTAGCCCCAGTCGATGCCGCCCTCGCGGGACATCTGCTCGCGCTTGGCCAGGAGCTGCTCGAGCTTGGGGTGCACGGTGAACCCGGCAGGTGGCCGCACGTGCGCCCGGCCGATGCGCGCCAGCACCTCGGGGTCGACGGCCGTGCGCCAGCCGACCATCGTCCCGGCGTCCTCGCGCTGGCTCTCCGGCTTCTCCAGCCCCGAGACGGGCTCGGTGGAGGCCGGCGGGGTGTAGCCCTCGCGGTTCTCGGTGAAGACGCGCTCCAGCTCGGCCTGGTAGTGCGCCAGGACCTGCGAGGCCTCGTCGACGGAGATGTCCCCGCGGGAGACCAGCGCCTCGGTGTACAGCTTGCGGGCCGAGCGCTTCGCCTCGATGAGGTTGTACATCAGCGGCTGGGTCATCGACGGGTCGTCGCCCTCGTTGTGGCCACGGCGGCGGTAGCAGATCATGTCGATGATCACGTCGCGGTCGAACTGCTCGCGGTACTCGAACGCGAGCTCCGCGACCCGGACGCAGGCCTCGGGGTCGTCGCCGTTCACGTGGAAGATCGGCACCTGCAGGCCCTTGGCCACATCGGTGCAGTAGGTCGTCGAGCGCGAGGACGAGGGACCGGTGGTGAAACCCACCTGGTTGTTGACGATCACGTGGATCGTCCCGCCGGTGCGGTACCCGCGCAGCTGGGCGAGGTTGAGCGTCTCGACCACGACACCCTGCCCGGCGAACGCCGCATCGCCGTGGACGAGGATCGGCAGCACGGAGAAGCCGTCGCCGCCCAGGTCGATCCGGTCCTGCTTGGCCCGGACGACGCCCTCGAGGACCGGGTCCACCGCCTCCAGGTGCGAGGGGTTCGCCGCGAGGTAGACCTGCGTGCTCGCGCCGGCGTCCGAGAGGAACGTGCCCTCCGTGCCGAGGTGGTACTTGACGTCGCCGGAGCCCTGCACCGAGCGCGGGTCGAGGTTCCCCTCGAACTCGGCGAAGATCTGCGCCGTCGACTTCCCGGCGATGTTCGCGAGCACGTTGAGACGTCCGCGGTGCGACATGCCGATGCAGACCTCGTCGAGCCCGCCGTCGGCCGCACGGGTGAGGATCGCGTCCAGCAACGGGATGAGGGACTCCCCGCCCTCGAGGGAGAACCTCTTCTGGCCGACGAACTTCGTCTGCAGGAACGTCTCGAAGGCCTCGGCGGCGTTGAGCCTGCGCAGGATCCGCAGCTGGTCCTCGCGCGGGGTGCGGGCGTACCCGGCCTCGAGCCGCTCCTGGAGCCAGCGCCGCTGGCGCGGGTCCTGCAGGTGCATGTACTCGGCGCCGATGGTCCGGCAGTAGGAGTCGCGCAGGAGCCCGAGGATCT
>NZ_JBFHHB010000146.1:0-8401 GCF_041597215.1 Actinotalea sp. | reverse complement strand
CGCGCTCGGCTTCGTGGCATTGATCGAGCTGCTCGGACGGCGCGCCCGATCCACCGTCGCCCTCGGCCTCGCGGCAGGCGGTCTCGTCCTGACGGTGCTCGCCGTGACCGGCTCGATGCCGTGGATCGCCGGCCTGACCGCGGTCCTGACGCTCTGGGCCGGTGCACGGCGCCGTCGCCCCTTCGCCGTCGTGGGCGCGGCAGGGGTGCTCGACGCGCTCACGGCCGGGCTGCCGGTGGTCGGCGTGCTCGCGGTCGCCGTCGCCGAGGGGGCCGATGTCGGCCTGCTGACGGCGGCAGGGGTCGTGCTGCTCGCGACGCTTCCCGCGCTGCCCGGGCAGTCCGCGCGACTCGGGCGCGGCGAGGGGGACGGGTTCTGGCGCGCGTGGTGGTGGTCGGTCGGAGCGGTGACCGCTGCCGCGGCTGTGCTCGCGGGGCTGGTGATGCTGGCGGACCTCGACGTCTGGGGTGCATCGCTCGACGGGAGCGGTGCGCGGTCCTTGGCGGTGCCGATCGCTGCGGTCCTGCTCGCGGTGTCCGCCGGATTCGGGCCGTTGCCCGCCGCGGGTCGGGTGTGGGCCGTGGTCGGGCTGGGCTGGTGGGCCTGGCTCGCCGGCGCGGCGGTGGCCGACGTCGGTGCGCTGCTCGCGACGAGCGTCCCGGCGATCGTCGGGCTGACGCTCGTGGTGGCGGCGCACCGCGTCGCGGCGCAGGGGGGGACCGCGCGCACGGTTCGTCCCGCCGCCGACGCGACGGCCGCGGCTCTGGGGTTCGCGGGTCACGGGCTCGGACTCGCCACTCTCGCGCTCGCGGGTGGCGGCTGGGAGTCCGAGGTCGCGCTCGTCGCCTCGGCGCTCGGCTGGGGCGTGACGGCCGTCGCCGGGGACCGCCACCGGTCGGCGGTGACCGCTCGGCTCGACCGTCTCGGGGTGGCCGGGCGCGTGGCCCCCTGGTCGCTCGCGCTGCTCGGCGTGCCTCTCGCCGCGCTCGGCGCCCTGCACCTCGGGGGCGTCGTCCGGCTCGGTGATCCCTGGGGTTCGATGGCGCTGGTGGGCACGGGTCTGCTCTTCGCCGGGCTCGTGCGGGGAGTGCCCTGGTCGCGCGGGTCGGATGCCCTCGGGCCACTGACCTGGCTCGCCTTCCTCAACCCCGTTGTCGCGGTGGTGCTTCCTGGGGGTCCGCTCCCGTTCGTCGTCGCCGGGGCCGGGCTCGTCGTCACCGTCGCCCTGCTCCCGAGCCGGCACCGGCCAGCGGTGATGACCTGGACGGCCTGGGCCGTGGTCGTGCCGGTTCTCGTCGTGCTCGTCCGATGGCTCGTCCCGTCGGCAGAGGTGGACCGCCGAGACCTGCTCGTCCTGGCGACCGGGGTGCTGGCGAGCGGACTGCTCCCGCTCGGTGCGCTCGTCGCCGACGGGGCGCGGTTCGGCGACCCGCGGCTGCTTCCTCGTCGTCGTGGCCTGCATCCGCCGGCGGTGCTCGGCGCGGTGCAGCTGACCGGCTGGCTCGTGATCGCCGCGGCCGCGACGACTCCGGGTCGGGCCGGGGTCGTGCTCGGTGGTGCGGGGGCGCTGCTCGCGATCGCGCTGCTCAGCGGGGTCGGGAGCACGGCGGGCCTCGGGCTCGTCGTGGCCTGGCTCGGCTGGCACCTGGCGGCGGACCCGGGCAGCCCCTGGGCGGAGGTCGCGACGGCCTACGGGCTGGTGGCGGTCGGCGTCGCGGTGTCGGTGCTCCCCGGGCGCCGCCGAGGATGGAGCCGCTGGGACGTGCCCGTCGCGCTCGCGGCGCTGCCGGCCGTGGCGCTGGCACTGGTCCGGGCCGAGGGCGGCCAGTTCGCGCCGGTGTCCACGGTGATCGGCCTGCTCGTCGTGGGCGCCGCGGTGCGGCTCGGTCGGCACCGCAGTCGTCTGCTCCTCAGCGAGACCCTGGGCGTCGTCGGGACCGGGCTGATCCTGGCGGGCGCCGGATCGGCGAGCCCCGGGTGGCTCGCGCTCGCCCTGCTCGCGCTCTCCGGAGCGCACACCGCGCTCGCCGTCGTGCGGGAGGTCGGCCTCGCGCGGACGGCTCGGCAGGTGGTCGGGGCGGTGGCCGCCGTCGCCGCGTGGGGTGCGACGGTCGACTGGCTCGGCTGGTCCGGTCAGCAGAGCTCCGACCTCACCGCCGTACTGGGTGCAGGCGTGCTCGTCCTGCTGCTGCTCGCGACGGCGCGAGGGGTCCTCGAGCGGTCGTGGACCATGGTCTGGGGGGCGGCGGCCACGCTGATGTCCACCACGGCCACGCTTGCTCCTGCCCTCGCCTGGTCCGGCGATCCGGCCTGGTCCTGGTGGCACGTGGCCGCGGTGGCGCTGCTCGCGCTCGCCTCCGGGATCCTCGTGCGCACCTGGGCGTGGGAGCCCGGCCGCTGGGCGATCGTCGGCCTCGGCCTGCTGGGCCTGCTCGTGGCCCTCGAGGTGCTGGGCTGGTCGCCCGGCGTGCGGTCCGGCGCGCTCGTCGGGGTCTCGGCGGGCCTCGCCCTGGGGATGCTCCTCGCGGCGCTGCCCCTGACGGAGGGGGCCGCCAGGCAGGTGTGGCTCGGCCCGGTCACGGCCGGGGGCTCGGCCGCTGTCCTGCTCGCGCTCGCCGCGGACCCGAGCGGGCTCGCGGCAGCGCTCGCGGGTGCGACGGTGCAGATCGCCGCGGCCGGCCATGCGTGGCGGCGGGTGGGCTTGCGCCTCGCGGCGCCGGTGCTCGCGTGGGCGACGTGGGCCGCATGGGTGCCCGAGGTCGCGGCCGGTGCCACCGCCTCCTGGTACACCCTGCCCGTCGGGCTGGCGCTGCTCGTGGTGGCGGGGGTGTGGCGGGGCGACCGTCGTGCCCGCGGCGCGGTCTCCGGCGATCCGACCGGGGTGGTGCTCGAGCTGACCGGGATTGCGTTCCTCGTGGTCACCTCCTGGGTGCAGGCCGTCACCGTGTCCGTCGTGCACGCGCTCGTCGCTGCGGGGATCGGAGCGTTGGTCCTGGTCTGGGGGCTGGCCACCCGGGTGCGGCGCAGGGTCGCGGCGGCTGCCGTCGTCGTGCTCGTCTCGCTCGTGCTGGCGGTGGCGGTCCCGCTCGTCGCGCTGCTGCCGGCGTGGGGAGGCGCGGCGGTGTGGATCGCCGTCGCGGTGGTCGGGCTGGTCGCGGTGCTGGCGGCGACGCTGCTGGAGAAGGGCAGGGCAGCGGTGCGTGCCGCCTCGCAGCGGGCCGCGGCGCAGGGTTGGGAGTAGCGGACGGCGGGAGAGATCTCGACCCATCTGCGCGCCGTGGGCGCGCGAAGACCTGGATGGAAGGCCGGTCGACGCTGTGGAGGACCGCAGCGGGACCGGTGCACCCCGACCCGGAGGCCATGATGACCGCCACGCTTCGCCCGACCCGTTCTCTGCGCCGCTCCTCGCTGGCACGCGCGGGTGCCCTCGCGCTGACGGCAGCGCTCGCCCTGACGGCCTGTTCGACCGCGGCCGACGAGGCCGCGACGGACCCGTCCGAGTCCGCGATGGAGAGCGACGACTCGATGACGGACGACGCGGCGACCGACGACATGACCGACGACGCCATGACCGACGACGACGCGACGACGGACGACATGAGCGACAGCCCGCTGGCCTTCACCGCCGCGACCGTCTCCGGTGGCGAGCTCGACGTCGCGACGCTCGCGGGCGAGCCCGTCGTCCTGTGGTTCTGGGCACCGTGGTGCACCATCTGCCGCGGCGAGGCCCCGGACGTGTCCGAGGTCGCGGCCGAGCTCGGTGACGTGACCTTCCTCGGGGTGGCAGGACGGGGCGAGGTCGATGCCATGCAGGGCTTCGTCTCGGACACGAACGTGACGGGCTTCGAGCACCTGGCCGACGTGGACGGGTCGATCTGGTCGCGATTCGGGGTGGCCTCGCAGCCCTCCTACGCGTTCGTCTCGCCCGACGGCACTGTGGAGACCGTCGTCGGCTCGCTCGGTTCCGACGCGCTGCGCGACCGGGCGTCCGCACTGCTCGGCAGCTGATCGCGGATGGACCCGGCAGTCCTCACGCTCGCCTTCGTCGCTGGGGCCGTTGCGGCGTTCAACCCGTGCGGCTTCGCGCTGCTGCCCGCCTACCTGACCCTGCTGGTGGCAGACCCGGACGGGGAGCAGGGTCGCGGCGCCGCCGCCTCGCGTGCGCTGCGGTTCACGGCCGGGATGACGGTCGGCTTCGTCGCGGTGTTCGGGGCGTTCGCGCTGATCATCGCGCCCCTGGCGGTGTCGATCGAGCGGTGGCTGCCGGTGCTGACCGTCGTGCTCGGAGTGGTGCTGGTGGGTCTGGGCGGCTGGCTGCTGAGCGGACGCGAGATGAAGCTGCCGGCGATGCGCCGGGGTGGGACGGCCCCGGGCCGGAGCTGGTGGTCGAAGGTCGGCTACGGCGTGACGTTCGCGCTCGCCTCGCTGTCCTGCACGATCGCCCCGTTCCTCGCCGTGACGACGACGGCGCTGCGTACCGGGAGCATTCCCGGTGTCGTGGCGGCGTTCGTGATCTACGCGTTGGGGATGGGTGCCGTCGTCGGGGTGCTGGCGATCGCGGCCGCGACGGCGAGCTCGTCGATCACGTCGCGGTTGCGGCAGGCCAGCCCGATCATCTCCCGGCTCAGCGGCGCGCTGCTGCTGCTCGCCGGGGCGTACGTGGCCTGGTACGGCTGGTTCGAGCTGCGGGTGCTGTCCGGCCAGCAGGTCGACGACCCGGTGGTCGACGCCGCGATCGGAGTCCAGAGCTGGCTGACGCGGACCGTGGCGGGGCTGGGTACCGGCGGTGTGGCGGCCGTCGCTGCCGTGGTGCTCGCGGTCGCGGTGGTCGTGCTGGTGCAGAACGTGCGACGGCGGCGGGCTGCGCGGGCCGCGGAGGTCGCCGGGGCGTGACGGCGCGCGCCTGGGTGCGGGGGCGTGGCCCGGTTCGCGGGCGGGTGAGGGCGTGAGGGCGTGCCCTGGTTCTCAGGCGTGCCCGGTGTGAGGGCGTGCCCGGGTCAGGGGTTGGCGACGAGCACGGTGTGGACCTCGGTGATGCGGGTCGGTTGCGGGGTCGAGGTGGTGGTGGCGGTGCCGAGGACGGGGAGCCACGGGCCGGTGCCGTCGACCTGGTACGCGCCGGTCCACGTGGTGGTGAGGGTGAGCCGGTAGTCGCCCGCGGCGGTGTACGGGTGGGTGACGGTGTGCTCCGGATAGGGGCGACCGGCGTCGGTGGTGGTCAGGGGCTCGGTGCCGTCGCCGAAGTCCCAGGTGTAGGAGGTCGGGGTGGCTCGCACGGTGACGAGGCTGCCCAGGATGGTGGTCGTCAGGGTCTGCTGCGCGGGGTCGGTGTAGACGATGAGGTCGGCGTTGACCAGGCCGTTGCCGTCGGCCGGTTGAAGCCGCGGCGCGGACGGGGTCAGCGGGAGCCGCGCGAACTCGGCAGCGCTGAGGACCACGGCGACGGGTGGGTCCTCAGGGCAGCCCCCGTTGTCGACCTGTTCCCACGGGCCGGACGGTGCGCCCGAGGCGTCGAGGGGGCGACGGAAGAGCGGGTCCAGGGCAGTGGTTCCGTCGGCACAGGTGCGGGTGACGGTGCCGCCGGAGACGCCGTCGATGCACATTGTTGGCGACGATGCCAAGCCGTCGAGGGATCCGCAGTAGGGGAGCGGCCGACGCTCGAAATCGAACGAACGTCTCGTCTCGCCGCCTACCGGGGTCGTGCCAATGCCGTCTGCTGAGGTTCCGAGAACGTTGATGCCACCTCCCTGCGCCTCTGACTTGATGCGGCTACCGGGCGTCTTGGGTCCGTCGGCGTCACCCGTTGCTGTGCGAACCGCATTCGTGAGCGCGTCGACGGGTGTGTTTGATGGCTGCGAGGTCGAGAAGAGGCAGACGGAGAGGGCGATGAGGGCGATCGCTTGCTTCACGGAGCCTCCTGTTCCCCGACCAAGCCGTCCAGGAGAACCCATCCACGGGCCGAGGGCACGACGTCGACTACGAGCGTCCCTGACTCGGCAGGGATTGTCCCCAGGGTTGCCCCCGTGGCGTCGATGTGGGTTGCTTCCGGCAACGAGTAGGCGAGGCGAACGCTGTAGATCAGCAGTTGTTGGTCGATGTCGATGAGCGCGAAATCGCTGAATTGGGCTTGCGTGCTTTCGATTCGGGCGCCATCGAGGTACGCACCCGAGACGGCGTCATGGGTGTTCGCACAGAACTCGCATGTCTGGCCAGATACCTGATCCCAAAGCTCAAGTTCGCCGGTGCCGTAGGCCCACTCGTACAACGCCATGAAGTACTTCGCCGCCGCCACGGCGCCGACCTCGTCGTCGCGCTCCATCTCGGGCGGCATGGTCGGTTCGGCGGGCGCCGGGGTCGTGGGCGCCTCCGTGAGAGTCGCCGTCGGAGTCGCTGTGCTCGTCGCGGCGCTCGGGCCCGGGGCGGGCGTCGTCGACCCGCAGGCTCCGGTCAGTGCGAGCGCAGCTGCGAGCAGAACCGCACCGGCGGCTCGTCCGCGCACGCCCGCGTTTCCCCCTGCTGCGACCCCCCGCATCATGACCGGGACCCTACCGGCGTGTGGGGTCCTGGGGGAGGGGGGCAGCGCACCTGTGGAAAGCCCGGCATTCCGCTCCTCGGCTCGGCAGAGGCGGGACCCAGCTCGGAGGCGTGGGACCGCCCGCACCGCCGACGACCACAGCCCTCCCGCGAGCCTGCCACCCCGCGCCTGCACCCCGCGCGTGCCGCCACCGGCCCGCGCGCCCGGCCGCTACGCCTGCGCGTCGCCGATCATCTGCCACCAGGACTCGCCTGCGCCGTAGCGCACGGGCATGCCGGGTCGGTTGCGGTCGAACCAGAAGGTCCGCGGCCCGACGTCGTACCGCAGGCAGTCGAGCTCGCCGAGCGGCGTGCTGAGCGGCGTGGACCGAACGGTGGAGTGGAGTCCGCCAAGGTGGTGTATCGGTGGCTCGGTGATCGTGTCGTCGTAGACGAGGACGCGGTCACCGCGTGACCCTTCGAGTGAACCTCTCACAGCACCCTCGAAGTGGAGTCCCACGATGACCGCACCTACGAGTATCGACCCTGCCCGTTTCCTGCACGAGCAGCTGGACCAGGCCTCTCCGGACCTGATGCGTGACCTGCTGTCCACGTTCATCGACGCGTTGCTGTCGGCGGAGGCCGACGCGGTCTGCGGCGCCGGGTGGGGCCAGTCCAGCCCCGAGCGGGTCAACCGGCGCAACGGCTACCGCCACCGTGACCTGGACACCCGGGTCGGCACGATCGACGTCGCGGTCCCGAAGCTGCGGAGCGGGTCCTACTTCCCGGACTGGTTGCTGACCCGTCGCCGGCGCGCGGAGGAGGCCCTGACCTCGGTGGTCGCGACCTGCTACCTGCTCGGGGTCTCGACCAGGCGGATGGACAAGCTCGTGCAGTCGTTGGGCATCACGGGCTTGTCCCGGTCGCAGGTCAGTGAGATGTCCAAGGACCTGGACGCCCAGGTCGCGGCGTTCCGCACCCGCCCGCTGGACGCCGGCCCCTACACGTTCATCGCCGCGGACGCGTTGACGATGAAGGTCCGCGAGGCCGGGCGGGTGGTCAACGCCGCGGTCCTGGTCGCCACCGGCGTCAACGCCGACGGGCACCGCGAGATCCTCGGGGTCCAGGTCACCACCTCTGAGACCGGACCGGCCTGGCTCACGTTCTTCCAGGACCTGGTCGCCCGCGGCCTGACCGGCGTGAAGCTGGTGACCTCCGACGCGCACGCCGGGCTGGTCGCCGCGATCGGCGCGACCCTGCCCGGAGCGACCTGGCAAAGGTGCCGGACCCACTACGCCGCGAACCTGATGTCCGCCTGCCCCAAGGCGTCATGGCCCGCGGTCAAGGCGATGCTGCACTCGGTCTACGACCAGCCCGAGGCCGACCTCGTCGCCGCCCAGTTCGACAAGATGCTCGACCAGCTCACCGGCCCGCTGCCCGCAGTCGCCGCCCACCTGGACACCGCCCGCGCCGACGTCCTGGCGTTCGCCGCCTTCCCCAAGGACCTGTGGCGCCAGATCTGGTCCAACAACCCCAACGAACGCCTCAACCGCGAGATCCGCCGCCGCACCGACGTCGTCGGGATCTTCCCCGACCGCAACTCCGTCATCCGCCTCGTCGGCGCCGTCCTGGCCGAACAGCACGACGAATGGGCCGAAGGACGGCGCTACCTCGGCCTCGAGGCACTGGCCAAGGCCCGCCTGAACCTCGTCCCCGACACCCAGGAGGTGACCGACCCACCCCTGGCCCTCACTGCCTGAACCACACCAGGGTCACGCCGAACCGCTACACCACTCCCCAGGACTTGACCCCACCCGACCCGGAACGGCCCTGACCTCGGCCCGAGATTGGGCTCCCCGACCCCGCGCCACCCACGCAGACCCAGCCT
>NZ_JBFHHB010000145.1:0-8405 GCF_041597215.1 Actinotalea sp. | reverse complement strand
GCGCTGAGGAGCTCGAGGACACGGATCCGGACCGGGTGGCCCATGGACTTGAACAGTGCGGCCTTGATCTCGTGGATGGGCGAGGACGCGCTGACGGCGCGGAACGGCACAGGGGCTCCCGGGTGGAGAGGGACGGGGCGAGCGTCCATCGCTGATGGATTGATGAATACGTGCAAGCCGTCCTCAGCATACGCCCCTGCACGGGGCCGGTGCACGGGGCCGGACGCGACGGAGGCGCCCGGCCCGCCGATGTGCGGGCCGGACGCCTCCGTCGTGCTGATCAGCCGATCAGGCCCTTGTCGGTGAGCCAGTCGGTGGCGGCCTGGGCGGCCGAGGCCTTCTCGTCCCCCTCGACCCGGTCGCGCAGGGAGATGAGGTCGTCGGTGGTGAGCACGGCCGAGATCCCGTTGAGCACAGCCGCGAGCTCATCGGAGTAGATCTCCTCGGCCAGCAGCGGGACGATGTTCTGCGAGGAGATGAGCGCCTCGGGGTCCTCCAGGACGACGAGGTTCTCCGCCTTGAGGGCCGGCGAGGTCGTGTAGATGTCGGCGACCTGCACGTCGTCGTCCACGAGCGCCTTGACCGTGTCGGGCCCGCCGAAGTCCTCGATCGGCAGGAAGGTCACGTCGCCGGGGTTCACCCCGACCCCGTAGGTGTCCTTGAGGCCGGGGACGCCGTAGCCGAGCTCGGCGAACTGGGGGTTGGCCCCGAGCGTGAAGGGCACGACCTTGCTCAGGTCGCCGATCGTGACGAGCCCGTTGGCGTCGGCGAAGGCCTGGGTGACGACGTAGGCGTCCTTGTCCTCGGCCGGTGCCGAGTCGAGCACCTGCAGGCCGTCGACGGCGACCGCGTCCGCCAGGGCTCCGTCGACCTCCTCCGTGGTGCGCTCGGTGTACTCGGGGTCGTAGTACGCCAGGAGGTTGCCGTTGTACTCCGGCATGAGGTTGATCGAGCCGTCCTGCAGGGCGGGGATCGTCTGCTGACGCGGGCCGATGTTGAAGCGGGTCTCGACGTCGAACCCGGCGTCGGCGAGCGCCTGGGCGTAGATCTCGCCGAGGATCTCGCTCTCGGGGAACGCGAATGACCCGACGACGACGGTCGTGGTGCCGACGTCGCCGGTGGTGGTCTCGTCGGATGGTGTCGCTGTGCCGGTCGGGTCGGCGTTCGAGCACCCTGCGAGGGCCAGGAGCGCCCCCGCCACGATCGCCACGCCAGCGATGCGGCCTCTCCCATGTGCAGTGAACATGTGTCCTACCCCTTGTGGTTGGTGGCACTGAGTACTGGCGTGACCTGCCCGGATGGCTGGTCGCGCCGGATCCTGCGGTTCTCCCGGCGCCCTGTGGTCAGGGTCGTCGAGGTGAGCTTCTGCACGACGGCGAAGACACCGTCGACAGCGAGGGCGAGCGCCGTCACGAGGAAGGCGCCCGCGAGGATCACGGTGAAGTCGTTGAGCCCGATGCCCGAGGTGATGACGCGCCCGAGCCCCCCGAGCCCGACGTAGGAGGCGATCGTCGCCGTGGCGATCACCTGGAGAGTTGCGGACCGGATCCCGCCGATGATCAACGGAAGGGCGAGCGGGATCTCGACCTGGCGGAGGATCTGGAGCTCGGTCATCCCGTTCGCGCGGGCGGCGTCGATGGTCTGGCGGTCGACCGACTCGAGGCCCGCGTACGCCCCGGCGAGGATCGACGGGATCGCCAGCAGGGTGAGGGCGATGAGCGAACCGACGGTCGCCGCCGTGAGGAAGGACAGCCGGTAGCCGGCGACCATCGTGATGAAGAACAGCACGCCCAGCGCGGGCAGCGCCCGCATCGCCCCGGTGAAGCCGATGACGAACTGGCGGCCGCGTCCGGTGTGCCCGATGAAGAAGCCGAGGGGCAGGGCGATGAGCGCCGCGATCGGCACCGTGATCGCGGTGTAGCGCAGGTGCTCGCCGAGCCGGTCCCCGAGGGGCAACGGGCTGGTCGCGGTCGCCGCCCAGTGGGCGGGGTCGAGGATGTACTGGATCGCGAGGACGACGAAGCTCACCGGGCCACCGCCTCGACCGCTGGCCGGCGGCCACGCTTCGTCTTGGCCGTCCACGGCAGCAGCAGACGACCGGCCAGGACGAGGAGCACGTCGAAGACGAGAGCGATGAGCACGCTCGCGACGATCCCGATGCCGACCTCCTCGAGGATCCCGCGCTGCTTGCCGTTCTGGAACAGGTACCCGAGGTTCGAGGACCCGATGATCACGCCGACCGAGACGAGCGCGATGGTGCTCACCGAGACGACCCGCATCCCTGCCAGCATCACCGGCCCGGCCAGCGGCAGCTCGACCTGCCAGAAGCGGGCGAGCGGGGAGAAGCCCACCGCCGTCGCGGCGTCGATCGTCTCCTTGTCGACGGCGGCGAGGCCGTCCGCCGCCGTCCGCACCATGATCGCGACCCCGTAGACGGTGAGGGCGACGACGAGGTTGGTCTCGTCGAGCACCCGGGTCCCGATGATCACCGGCAGGATCACGAAGAGCGGGAGCGAGGGGATCGTGTAGAGCAGGCTCCCGGTGGTGATGACGATCGCCCGCAGCGTGGCGTTGCGGTTGGCGAGCCAGCCGAGCGGCACGGCGATGACGAAGCTCAGGGCGATCGGCAGCACGGCCAGCCGGATGTGGTCCAGCGACAGGTCGAGGATGAGGTCGAGGTTGTCCAGGGTCCAGCTCACCGCGCCGTCCCCGCCTTCGGAGGGCGGGCACGATCCGTTCCGGTGAGGTCCTCGGGGTCGGAGGGAGCCAGGACCCCTGCCGGCCTGCCGTCGTCGTCGACCAGGAGGGTCGCCTCGTCCCCGCGACGCTTCTGCAGGTGCAACCGGCGCTTGCCCTTGTCCGCGCCGATGAAGGTCTCGACGAACGCGTCGGCAGGGTTCGCGAGGATCTGGGCGGGAGTGCCGGCCTGGGCGATGATCCCGCCCTTCCTGAAGATGATCACCTGGTCGGCCAGGGCGAAGGCCTCGTCGATGTCGTGGGTCACGAAGACGATGGTCTTGCCGAGCTCCTGCTGCAGCCGGTTGAGCTCGTTCTGCAGGTCGGCGCGGACGATCGGGTCGACGGCGCCGAAGGGCTCGTCCATGAGCAGGATGTTCGGGTCGCTCGCCAGTGCGCGGGCCACCCCGACGCGCTGCTGCTGCCCGCCGGAGAGCTGGCCGGGGTACCTCCTGGCCAGCGAGCGGTCGAGGCCCACCTTGTCGAGCAGCTCGAGGGCACTGGCTCGCGCCTGCGCCTTGGGCACACCCTTGAGGACGGGGACGGTCGCGACGTTGTCGATGACGCGTCGGTGCGGGAGCAGCCCTGCGGCCTGCAGGACGTAGCCGATGCTGCGTCGCAGCTCGACCTTGTTCTTCGTCGCGATGTCGACGCCGTCGATGAGGATCTGCCCGGAGGTCGGCTCGATCATGCGGTTGATCATGCGAAGGAGGGTGGTCTTCCCGCAGCCGGAGGAGCCGACGAGGACCGTCGCCTGGCGAGCCGGCAGGACGAAGCTGAAGTCGTCGACGGCGACCGTCCCGTCAGGGAACTGCTTCGTCACGGACCGGAACTCGATCATCGTCGCCTCCTCGTCCTCGGGGGTCGTCGTCGCGGGGGTCCGCGGTGAGTCGTCGGGCCGAGGGGATGACGACCATCGAACCACCGCAGTTCACAACCGGCCATGGGAGAGATGTAGTCCGGCTCCGGGGGTGATGTCGATCACGGGAGGCCGTCCCGTCGATTGACAGCGGGGGGAGTGTCGGCATGTACTGAGATACTCGAACAGGTGTTCGAACGATCTCGGAGGCGTGATGACTGCGGTGGCTGTGCCCGTCGACCGGGCGGCGCGTGCCCGCGCGGTGCTGGCCGAGGCGGAGGGGCGCGCGGGGACCCGTCGGTCCTGGTCGGCACGGACGCCGGTCGTGCAGGTCCCGGTCCCGCCGGACGCCGCCGTCCCGTCGTCCGGGGCACGGGACGGGCACCGGCCCGACAGCCACGCGCTCCCGGTCGACCCGCGACTGGCCGGGCTCCTTCCCTCGCTCGACCGGGGCACGACGCTGACCGTCGCCGGGTCCACCTCCCTGCTGCTCGCCCTGCTGGCCGAGGCGTCCGCCGCCGGGAGCTGGGTGGCGCTGGTGGGCATGCCCGGTGTCGGCGTGCTGGCCGCCTCCCAGCTCGGCCTGGCGCTCGACCGGGTGGTCCTGGTGCCGGACCCGGGGCCGGAGGGCTCCCGGGTGCTGGCCGCCCTGCTGGACGGCATGGACGCCGTCGTCGTGGGCGCGGTGGCGCTGTCCGATGCCGACCGGCGTCGGCTCAGCGCACGCGCGAGGGAGCGCTCGGCCGTCCTGCTCACCACCACCCCCTGGCCGGGGGCATCGGTCGTGCTCACCGCATCGGTGTCGCGATGGGGCGGGGTCGGCCGCGGCGAGGGCAGGCTGCGGGACGGGGTGCTGACGGTCGACCGTCAGGGCAGGGGGGCTGCGGGGCGGGGCTGGCGCGGAGAGGTGGTGCTGCCGGGGACCGGGAGCGGTCGGGGTCCTGGCGCGCGGACCGGGTCGGCCGGGTCCGCCGCTGCGCACACCTCCCGGGCCTCGCACGGCCTCGAGCAGCCCGAGGGGCGGCGGGCCGGATGAGCGTCCGCACGGCTGCCCTGTGGGTGCCGGACTGGCCGGTGCTGGCCGCCATGACCGTCGAGCGGGTGCCGGCGCACGCCCCGTCCGCTGTGCACGACGGGCGGCGGATCACCGCGGTCTCGTCCCCTGCCCGTCGCCAGGGGGTGCGGCGCGGGATGCGGCGTCGCACCGCCCAGCAGTGCTGCCCCGAGCTCGTGCTGCTCACGGCCGACCCCGGCCGGGACGCCAGGGAGTTCGAGCCCGTCGCCGTCGCGGCGGAGGGCGTGGTCGCCGGGCTCGAGGTCGTCCGGCCCGGCCTGATCCTGCTGCCCGCCGCAGGGGCGGGCAGGTACCACGGCTCGGAGCAGGTGCTCGCGGAACGGCTGGTCGCCGCCGTCGCCGAGGTGGGCTGCGAGGCCCAGGTCGGGATGGCAGACGGTGTCGGCGCGGCCGTGATCGCCGCGCGTGCCTCGACCCTGGTACCGGTCGGCACGACACGCGCGTTCCTGGCCGGCTGGGGGATCGGCGAGCTGCGGCACCTCACGGTCGGTGCGGTGACCGAGGTGGACGCCCTGGTCGACCTGCTGGTCAGGCTCGGGGTGCACACCCTGGGGGACCTGGCCCGGCTGCCGCGCGGTGACGTGTCGGCCCGCTTCGGCCCCGGGGGCGAGTGGGCGCACCGGGTGGCGTCCGGCGAGGACGACCGGCCCACCGCGCTGCGGCGCCCCGAGCCGGACGTCGCCGTCGCCCAGGACTTCGACCCGCCGGTCGAGCGGCTCGAGGCGACGGCCTTCGCCGCACGATGGCTCGCCCAGGAGCTCAACGAGGCGATGGTGGCCGCAGGTGTGGGCTGCGGGCGGGTGCAGATCTGCGCCACCACCACCGAGGGCAGCGAGCTCGTGCGCACCTGGCGCACCGACACCGCGCTCGGCGGGCTGTCGGTGCCCCGGCTGACCGACCGGGTGCGCTGGCAGCTGGACGGCTGGCTGACGGCCAGGAGCCTCGGCCGGACCGGGGTCGGCCAGGACCCGGAACCGGCGCCGCTGGCGCGGCTCTCGTTGCGCGCCGAGGAGGTGGTGGCGGTCGGGGCCGAGCAGGGCCGGTTGTGGGGTCAGGCTGCCGGAGCCGACCTGCGCGCCCAGCGTGCCGTGCACCGCGTCCAGGGGCTGCTGGGCGTCGAGGCCGTGCTCAGCGCCCGGGTCCAGGGTGGTCGCGAGGTCCGTGACCAGGTGCACCTGGTGCCCTGGGGCGAGGACGTGCCCCCGGCCAGGGACCTGGACGCGCCGTGGCCGGGACGGCTCCCCGCCCCGGCCCCGGCGACCGTGCTGGTCGCCCCGCAGGCCGTCCAGCTGTGCGGCACGGACGGGCGCCGGGTCCAGGTGGACGCGCGGCTGCAGGTCAGCGCCGAGCCGGCGGTGGTCTGGTGGCCGGACGGCACCTCCCAGAACGCTGTCACCGGCTGGGCCGGTCCGTGGCCGATCGCGCAGCGCTGGTGGGGCGCGGGCCACTCGCCGTCGAGGGTGGTCTACCTCCAGGCCACCCTCGACGACGGGCGGGCGGTGTTGCTCGCGCTGACCGACGGGGTCTGGACGGTCGAGGCGAGCTATGACTGAGCCGCGCCGGCCCGCCGGGCCGCGCTACGCCGAGCTGCACGCGCACTCCGCGTTCAGCTTCCTCGACGGTGCCAGCCAGCCGGAGGACCTCGTCGCCGAGGCGGTGCGGCTCGGCCTGTCCGGGATGGCGCTGACCGACCACGACGGGCTGTACGGCGTGGTCCGCTTCGCCCAGGCCGCCCGCGACCACGGACTGCCGACCGTCTTCGGCGCCGAGCTGCACCTGGCCACCGGCGACGGTGTGCTGGACGGTCCCACGGGCACCCCCGACCCGCGCTCGACCCACCTGCTGGTGCTGGCCCGCGGTCCGGACGGCTACCGGTCGTTGTCCGGCGCGATCGCCGAGGGCCACCTGGCCACCGGGGCCAAGGGGGCGGCCTCCTACCGGTTGCCCGAGCTGGCTGCCGCCGCGGACGGTCAGTGGCTGGTGCTCACCGGTTGTCGCAAGGGTGCCGTGCGTCAGGCGCTGGAGGGCACCGGTACCGCCCGTCAGATCAGGCGGACGGTCGAGCCGAGGCTCGACCTCGCTGCGGCCCGGCTCGAGCTGGACCGGCTGACCGACCTGTTCGGGCGGGACAACGTCGCCGTCGAGATCACCGACACCGGCGACCCGTACGACTCGGAGCGCAACGACGCGCTCGCCGAGCTGGCCGCGGCTGCGCGCCTGCCGCTGGTCGCCACCGGCAACGTGCACCACGCCCGGCCGGCGGACGCCGACCTCGCCGCTGCGCTCGCCGCCGTGCGCGCCAGGTCGAGCCTCGACGAGATCGACGGCTGGCTGCCCGCCGGTCAGGGAGCGCACCTGCGATCGGCCGGCGAGATGCTCGGCCGGCACCGGCGGCATCCCCAGGCGGTGCGCACGGCCGCCGAGCTGGCAGCGGAGTGCGCCTTCGACCTCGCCCTCGTCGCGCCCCGGCTCCCGCCGTACCCGGTCCCTGGGGGCCATGACGAGGCGAGCTGGTTGCGTGAGCTCGTCCGCCGTGGCGCCCTCGACCGGTACGGGCCGCCCGAGGCCGAGCGCGTCCCGGGGGCATGGGCCCAGCTCGAGCACGAGCTCGACGTCATCATCACGCTCGGCTTCCCCGGGTACTTCCTCATCGTCCACGACCTCGTCTCGTTCTGCCGCGAGCGGGGGATCCTGTGCCAGGGGCGAGGGTCGGCAGCCAACTCCGCTGTCTGCTACGCGCTGGGGGTCACCGCCGTCGACGCGGTGCGGCACGGGCTGCTCTTCGAGCGGTTCCTCGCCCCGGAGCGCGACGGCCCCCCGGACATCGACGTGGACATCGAGTCGATCCGCCGGGAGGAGGTCATCCAGTACGTCTACGAGCGGTTCGACCGCCGGCACGCCGCCCAGGTCGCCAACGTCATCTCCTACCGGCCGCGCTCGGCCGTGCGGGATGCCGCCAGGGCACTGGGTTTCGACGTCGGCCAGCAGGACGCCTGGAGCAAGAGCATCGAACGGTGGGGGTCCTTGCGCGGACCGGAGACGCCGAGCCCGTGGTGGACGGTGTCGCGAGCCCCCGCAGCCGCACCGGAGCCCACCTCCGACCGGTCGCCGACGGTGCCGGACCGACGGAGCGGCCCGGCGCGCGCACCGGCCGACGGTCCTCAGGTGAACGGCTGGGTCAGCGAGGACCGGCACGACGTCGTCCCGGCGCAGCGACCGCCGTCGGCCACCGAGGTCGGCGAGATCCCCGAGCAGGTCATCGACCTGGCCGAACGCTTCCTGCGGCTGCCCCGGCACCTGGGCATCCACTCCGGCGGCATGGTCCTGTGCGATCGTCCCGTCATCGAGGTGTGCCCGGTGGAGTGGGCCCGGATGCCCGGTCGCACCGTCCTGCAGTGGGACAAGGAGGACTGCGCCGACGCCGGGCTGGTCAAGTTCGACCTGCTCGGCCTGGGCATGCTCTCGGCCCTGCGGATCGCGTTCGAGCTCATCGCCCGCCATGAGGGGGTCGAGCTGGGTCTGCACGCCCTGCCGCAGGAGGCGTCGACCGTCTACGACCTGCTGTGCGCCGCCGACACCGTCGGGGTCTTCCAGGTCGAGTCCCGCGCCCAGATGGCGACCCTGCCCCGACTGCGACCCCGGTGCTTCTACGACATCGTCGTCGAGGTCGCGCTCATCCGGCCCGGCCCCATCCAGGGCGGCTCGGTGCACCCCTACATCAACCGGGTGCGGGGT
>NZ_JBFHHB010000144.1:0-8455 GCF_041597215.1 Actinotalea sp. | reverse complement strand
GGACGCGGATCCGGACGAGCCCGTCGAGCAGGAGGAGCAGGGCGCGGTCGCCACGACCGTCCTGACGACAGGTGCCGGAGAGGCGCTGCGCGCACCGACGCCGACCGGGGTCCCGCGCGGTGAGCAGCCCATGCTCGACGGTGACGTGATCTACACGCTCCCGCCGGAGGAGGTCCTTGCCAAGGGCATGCCGCACAAGGTTCGCTCGGCCGCGAACGATCGTGTCGTGGAGGCCCTGACGACGGTGCTCGAGCAGTTCGACGTCGACGCTCAGGTCACCGGCTTCAGCCGCGGCCCGACGGTCACCCGCTACGAGCTCGAGCTGGGCCCCGGCGTCAAGGTCGAGCGCGTCACGGCGCTGAGCCGGAACATCTCCTACGCCGTGGCCAGCGCGGACGTCCGCATCCTCTCGCCGATCCCCGGCAAGTCGGCGATCGGCGTGGAGATCCCGAACACGGACCGCGAGACGGTCTCCCTCGGCGACGTGCTGCGTTCGTCGGTGGCCCGCCGGAGCGAGCACCCCATGGTCATCGGGGTCGGCAAGGACGTCGAGGGCGGCTACGTCGTGGCCAACCTCGCGAAGATGCCGCACCTGCTCGTCGCAGGCGCGACCGGCGCGGGGAAGTCGAGCTTCGTCAACTCGATGATCACCTCGCTGCTCATGAGAGCGACCCCTGACGAGGTCAGGATGGTGCTCGTCGACCCCAAGCGTGTCGAGCTCACGGTCTACGAGGGGATCCCGCACCTCATCACCCCGATCATCACCAGCCCGAAGAAGGCCGCAGAGGCCCTCGAGTGGGTCGTGCGGGAGATGGAGCAGCGCTACGACGACCTCGCGATGTTCGGCTACAAGCACATCGACGACTTCAACGCCGGGGTGCGCGCGGGCAAGGTCACCCCGCTGCCCGGCAGCGAGCGCAAGATCGCCCCGTACCCGTACCTCCTGGTCATCGTCGACGAGCTCGCGGACCTGATGATGGTCGCGCCCCGTGACGTCGAGGCCTCGATCCAGCGGATCACCCAGCTGGCCCGCGCCGCGGGGATCCACCTCGTCCTGGCCACCCAGCGCCCGAGCGTCGACGTCGTCACCGGCCTGATCAAGGCGAACGTCCCCTCGCGACTGGCCTTCGCCACCTCGTCGCTCACCGACTCCCGGGTGGTCCTCGACCAGCCGGGCGCCGAGAAGCTCATCGGCCAGGGCGACGCGCTCTTCCTGCCGATGGGCGCTCCCAAGCCGATGCGGGTCCAGGGCGCGTGGGTCACCGAGGCGGAGATCCACGCTGTGGTCGCGCACGTCAAGACCCAGCTGCAGCCGACGTACCGGAGCGACATCCTCGCGCCCGCCGCCCGCAAGCAGGTCGACGACGACATCGGCGACGACCTCGACCTCCTCCTCCAGGCCGCAGAGCTCGTCGTCACGACGCAGTTCGGCTCGACCTCCATGCTCCAGCGCAAGCTCAGGGTCGGTTTCGCGAAGGCCGGACGTCTCATGGATCTGCTCGAGTCACGTGAGATCGTGGGACCCTCGGAGGGGTCCAAGGCTCGTGACGTCCTCGTCCAGCCCGATGATCTCCCCGCGACGTTGGCGATCCTGCGCGGCACACCCGGTCAGGACGATGACGAGGACGAGGGGGACTGGGAATCGACGCCCTGACGATCGCGGCTCTCGGGGGAGCCGCGGTGGCAGCGAGCAGTGCCGCTGCCCTCGGATCCGCGCGCGCCCGACTGGTGCGCCGCACCGCTGCGGACCGTACGCAGCTCTCCTCCGCGAAGGCACGCCTCGCGGGACTCCTGGCCACCTCGCGGGACGGCGTCATCCTCCACGACCGGTCAGGGGTCGTGCTCGACGTGAACGACGCCGCCCTCGATCTCCTCGACTCCGCGCGCTCGGCGCTGATCGGCACCCAGGTCGGCGCGCTCCCCGTCCGGTGGATCGGTGAGGACGGTCGGCCGGTGGCACCTGCCGCGATCTTCGCCCCTGCCCGGGCGGACGGCTCAGCCGCGCCCCACGCGGTGGGAGTGAGCCAACCGGCCACCGGGGCCGTGCGGTGGGTCCAGGCACGCACGACCGGCCTGACCGGGACCGACGGTGACGTCGAGATGCTCACGGTCCTCGCCGACACGACAGGGACCCGGGAGGCGGCCGCCGCACTCGCCCGCTCGGAGATGCAGTTCCGCCTCGCGATGGAGAACGCGCCGATCGGCATGGTCCTGGCGGACCGGCAGTGGCGCCTCATCGAGGTCAACGCAGCCTTCGGCACCATGCTCGGGGTCGAGCCTTCCGTCCTGCTCGGCCGCGACCTGTCGACGGTCGGACACCCGGGCGAGCGCGCGGCCGAGCGCGCACACGTCCAGCAGGTGCTGGCGGGGGTCGGTGACCGGTTCACGCTCGAACGTCGCTACCAGCGATCGGACGGGCAGACGATCTGGGCGGTGCTCGACGCGGTGCTCGTGCGGGCGTCGGACGGCGAGCCCGATGTCTTCGTCGTGCAGATCCGCGACAGCACCGAGGCCCGCATGCAGTCCGAGATCCTCGCCCACCGGGCCGCGCACGACCCGCTCACGGGCCTCGCGAACCGAGCGGTGCTGACCGAGGCCCTGCAGGCCGCGCTCGCCGAGCCGGACGCCGCGGGCCGCTGCGCCGTGCTCGTCGTGGACCTCGACGAGTTCAAGGAGATCAACGACCGCTTCGGTCACCCGGCAGGGGACGAGGTCCTGATCCACGTCGCCGGGGTGCTGCGCGCGGCGTCCGGGGGTCGGGGACTCCCGGCGAGGCTCGGTGGTGACGAGTTCGTCGTCCTCGTGCAGGACAACGACGCCGCCCGTGCCTCCTTCGAGATCGCCGCGGCGATCCACTACGGACTGGCGAACCCGGTCAGGACGCAGCGCCGGCGCTTCCCGGTCAGGACGAGCATCGGGGTCGCCGTCGTCGACGACGCGTTGCGTGCCATGGGGTCGATGGGGGTGCTCGCGGCAGCGGACGCGGCGTTGTACCGCGCGAAGGCGAGCGGACGCGGGCGCTCGGAGGTCTACCAGTCGGACATGGACCTGGCGGGGATGACCAGGCACGGCGCCCAGGCCGAGCTCGCCTCGGCGATCCAGGACGGGCAGCTCGTCCTGCACTACCAGCCGATCGTGGACCTGCGCACGGCCCGGGTGGTCGGTCACGAGGCGCTCGTCAGGTGGCAGCATCCCGAGCGCGGGCTGCTCCTTCCCGGCTCCTTCCTCGGGACGGCGTCGGAGGGCGGTCTGGCCGTCGAGCTCGGGACGGCCGTCGTCCGGATGGCCGTCGAGCACCTCGTCAGGACGAGCAGCTCCGGTCAGTGGGTGTCGGTCAACGTCGCAGCGGAGCAGCTCGGCGGTGGAGAGCTCGTCGGCGCGCTGGCCCGGGATCTGCAGCGGTCGGGACTGCCGGCCGGTCGGCTCGTGGTCGAGCTGACCGAGACGAGCCTTGACGTGTCCCCGGAGGTGCGCCGCGATCTCGGCGAGCTCTACGCGACGCGGGTCCCTGTCCTCATCGACGCCTTCGGGACGGGCGTGCCCCCGCTGTCCTACCTGCGGGACCTGCCCGTGAGCGGGATCAAGCTGGACATGGGCTTCACCGCGGGCATCCCCGAGGACCCGGCGTCGGCGAGGGTCGGCCGTGGTCTGGCGGCGATGGCGACGGAGATGGGTCTGCTGTCGATCGCGGAGGGCGTCGAGAACGAGGCCCAGGCCACGTTCCTGCGCGACGCCGGCTGGCGGTACGGCCAGGGCTGGTACTTCGGTGCCGCGCGGTCGGCCGACGACGCCGCCGGGTGAGCGGTACGGCCCTCACCGCCCCTGGTCCTGCGCGGCTCAGCCCGTGGGGAGGCGTGCGATCGTCGGTGCCGGACCGCTCGGCGTCGGGGGGATGGTGGCCTGCGGTGCCTCGGTGCCGACGACCTCGGTGACCCGGGCCAGGCGTGCGGCGATCTCGCTCGCGCTCAGGCTGCCGACGCCGGCGCCTGCGGCCGCGAGCGCGCTCAGCGGCTGCACGGTGTGGCCGTCGTCCAGGTCCATCGTGACGGCGGTCCAGGCGACGTCGGTCACCCGCGCCGGCCCGTCCACCTCCTGGCGGATCGAGGCCTGGAAGACCAGGCCCGAGTCGGACCTCGCCGTGCAGCAGTGCGCGCCCTGGTTGCTGAGGAAGTTGCCCAGCCCGTAGGCCACCCACATCCCCTCCCCGCGGGGCCCGCCCTCGAGGTGGGCGACGGGCTGCGGGACGTGCGCGTGGTGACCGATGAGCAGGTCGACCTGCCCGGAGGTCGCCAGGGCTTGGGCGATCTCCACCTGGCGCTCCGTGGGCTCTGCGGTGTACTCCACGCAGCAGTGCACCGAGGCGACGACGAGGTCAGCGCCCGCCTCACGTGCGGCGGTGGCCTGCCGGACGATCTCGTCGGTGTCGATGAGGTCCACGCTCCACAGGCGGTCTGCCGGGACCGTGAGGCCGTTGAGGCCGTAGGTCGCCGCGATGTGCGCGACCCGGACGGTGCGCCCGTATCGGGTCAGGTCGTAGACCTGGGTGGTGGTGCTCTCCTCCTCGGTCCGCGCGGTGCCCGCATGGCCCAGCCCGGCGGCGTCGAGGGCGTCGAGGGTGGCGGCGAGGCCCTCCTGCCCGCGGTCGACGCTGTGGTTCGACGCCGTCGAGCAACCGTCCCAACCGACGGCCGCAAGCGAGGCGGCCAGCTGGACCGGGGCTCCGAACATGGGGTAGCCCGACGGGGCGGTGCCCTCGGGTGCGATCGGGACCTCGAGGTGGCACAGGGCCAGGTCGGCCCCGCCGATCCAGTCCTGGACGGGCGTCATCTCCGGCACGAAGTCGTACCCGCCGTCGGCGGTCCTGGCATCGGAGTTCACCGAGGCGTGCGTCAGGACGTCGCCCGCAGCCACGAGGGTGAGCTCGATGTCCGGCTCCGGGGTGGGCGTCGGCGTGGGCGTCGGTGTGGGAGACGGGGAGGGCGAGGCGCTCGCGCTCGCCCCGGCGTGAGCGTCGGCGACGCCTCCGGTCGGCCACCAGCCGGCCGCCGCGGCCCCGGATGCGCCGGAGAGGACGACGACGACCGCGAGCGCAGCGGATCGCCATCGTCCGGGGGTGCGCGGGAGAGCGCTCGCATGGCGGGTCACGACTTCCGAGTCTACGTGGCCCCTAGGGTGGGGGGATGGCGACGACCAAGCCGGTGTGGAACCTGGCCAACGCGGTGACGATGGCTCGCGTCCTGATGGTCCCGGTGGTGCTCGTGGTGCTCGTCGTCGGGGAGAGCGACCTCTCCCGCTGGGTCGCGGCCGGGCTCTTCACCCTCGCCGCGGCGACGGACAAGCTCGACGGCTACCTGGCGCGTCGGCTCGGTCAGGTGACCGACTGGGGCAAGCTCCTGGACCCCATCGCGGACAAGGCGTTGATCGGCGGCTCCCTGATCACCCTTTCGGCGCTGGGCGAGATCCCGTGGTGGATCACCGTCGTGGTCCTGGCCCGCGAGCTGGGGATCACCGTGATGCGGCTCGCGGTCCTCAAGTACGTCGTCATCGCGGCCTCACCGGGCGGGAAGCTCAAGACGGTCCTGCAGTCCGTCGGGATCGGGATCTTCCTCCTGCCGCTGGACAGCCTGCCCGGCGTGGTCACGGTCCTGGCCTGGATCGTCCTGATCGCGGCCGTGGTGGTCACCGTCGTCACGGGGATCGACTACCTGCGCCGTGGTCTCGCCCTGCGCGGTTCCACCGCGTGACCGCCGCCGGTCCCTCCGGTGCCGGGAGCGGCGAGGCCCTCGCCGGGGAGCTCGTCGCGACGCTGACCCGTCAGGGCCGCACGCTCGCGGTCGCCGAGTCGTTGACCGGGGGCGCGCTCTGCGCAGCTCTCGTCTCGGTACCCGGGGCCTCGGCCTGCGTCCGGGGTGGCGTCGTCGCCTACGCCACCGACCTCAAGGAGTCCCTGCTCGGCGTCCCCGCCGCTCTGCTCGGATCGGTCGGTGCCGTGCATCCCGACACGGCGCGTGCGATGGCGTCGGGCGCGCGCTCGCGGCTCGGCGCGGACCTCGGGGTGGCGACGACCGGGGTCGCCGGGCCGGACCCGCAGGACGGGCGACCCGTGGGCGAGGTCCACATCGCCCTGTGCGACGAGCGGGGCTGCGAGGTCGTCACGCTGCACGAGTCGCCCTCCAGCGCTCGGGCCGCCGTTCGCGAGGCAGCGGTGCTCGCTGCGCTCGCCCTTCTCGTCCGGCGTTCGGCCGCCGCCGCTGCGCCGGGAGAGTGAGGGGCAGCGTCCACGGGGCGGACGGTTGCCGGATCGTGACCGGACCGCAGCCGCCGTCGGTCCCGGCGCGTCGTCGCAGGTCAGCGTCGTTTCGTCGGAGGGCGGGAACATCGGGCGATGGCACTGCGTTGGAACGGCGTGACACGAACTGGTCGGGAACCACGGATCGGGCACGACGCTGTCCGGCCTGCGGGGTACGGTAGGTCAACTTCAGCGGGGGCGAGGCCGGCATCGGCCCGTCCCCTGGCACCGGGAGCGAAGGGAGGTCGTCCGATGGTCGTCCTGCGACGTGAGATCGGCGATGTGCTCCGCGACGCCCGCCAGCGCCAGGGCCGCACCCTGCGTGAGGTGTCCTCGGCTGCGCGTGTCTCGCTGGGGTACCTGAGCGAGGTCGAGCGCGGTCAGAAGGAGGCCTCGTCCGAGCTCCTCGCCTCGATCTGCGAGGCATTGAGCGTCCCGCTGTCGATCGTGCTGCGCGAGGTCAGCGACCGGGTCGCCACGGCAGAGGGACTCTCGATCCCGGACACCGTCCCCGCCGAGCTGGAGCGTTCGCTCGCTCGCGGCACGGGCGGATGGTCGCCGCGCGGCGAGCTCGTCCGCGCCGGCTGACAGCCGGGGCACCAGAACACCGGCCGCTCGTAGCCGGCCGGCCCGGCGCTCCCGACCTGCACCACGGTCCCGCACCGCACGCAGGGTCGTCCTGCGCGCGCGTGGACCCGGTGCGCGGGCGGTTCGCCCGTCCCGACGGACCTGAGCATGAGCTCGCGGGCCGTCATGAGCAGCGACGCCGCGTCCACGACCGCGCCGGCGGGGGTCCACGGATGGATCCGACGGGTGAACAGCGACTCCGCCATCCAGATCGTGCCGAGGCCCGCCTGGTTGCGCTGGTCGAGGAGCGCGGCGGCGATCGGCTCCGTCGACGTCGCGAGGTGGGCCACCGCACGGGCCAGCCCCTGGGAGGGGAACGCCTCTGCCAGGACGTCGGGCCCGAGGTGCCCCACGAGCGCGTGCTCCTCTGCGGTCGGCACGAGGTCCAGCATGCCGAGCCGCTCGCCGAGCGCCGTGCGGGTGGCCGTCCCGAGCAGCGCCCGGACCCACGGTGAGCGACCGGTGGCCCGAGGGCCGAGGATCGACCATCGTCCCTCCATCCGCAGGTGCGTGTGCAGGGTCATCCCGTCGTCGAGACGGGTGAGCAGGTGCTTTCCGTAGGTCGCCGTGCCGAGGACTGTTCGTCCCCTCAGGTCGGCGCCGGCGACGGTCGGCCAGCGCAGCTCTGCGCGCACCAGGACGGCACCGGCCAGCGCCCGGTCCAGGGACCGGGCCGTGCGCAGGACGCTGTCGCCCTCCGGCATCAGCGGGCCGTCCGCAATCCGCTCGGCGTCACGGCGAACCCGGCCTCGACCAGGGCTGCCCCTGCTGCGGTCGCGAGCGTGCCGCGGTCGAGGAGCTCTGCACCGTCGAGCCGCTGCAGGGTCAGGCGGCCGGCCGTCCCGAGCCGGCTCACCCGCGCCACGGTGGTCGCAGCGGCCCGGAGCGCAGCCGACTGCTCGGTGAAGCTGAGCACGGTGCGCCCGCCGCGCTCGACGTAGAGCACGAGCCTGCCCTCGACCAGCACGACGAGGGCTCCGGCGGTGCGCCCTGGCCGGTGCCCCGAGCCGTGCGCGGGCCAGGCCAGTGCGGCCCCGTAGGGGTTGGCGGGGTCGGTCGCCGCCAGGACGACGGTCGAGACCTCGACGTCCTTGTCGGCCGGCTGCCCGGCCTCTTCGCCGGCGTCGGGCGACCTCCCCTGGGGTCCGCAGTCGCGCAGGAGGTCGACCGCTCCGGGCAGGGCGAACTGCGAGCCGCCCAGGTGCTCCACGAAGTACCCCCGGCGCACGGAACCGGCCTCCTCGAGACCGGCGAGCACCCGGTAGACGGGCCCGAACTGGCCGCTGATGCCCTCCGTGCGGGCCACGGCTCTGGTGAGCACCCCGTGCCGGTCGAGGAGCTGTGCCGCCCGGGCGTGCGCCCGCAACGTCGGGTCCTGCTCCCTCAGCGGCAGCAGGGACCACCGTCCCGCCCCGTCCGGACGGTCCGGGCGTGTCACGGAGGCCGGTCTGCGGCCGGCTGCTGCGGGCCGCAGGCCGAGGCCGTGCCGCATCGGCCGCCCCCTGGGCGCGGACCGCGCGACGGGGTGGGCCGTCCCGG
>NZ_JBFHHB010000143.1:0-8456 GCF_041597215.1 Actinotalea sp. | reverse complement strand
CCCCCCCCGCGACCGGATACGTCGAGGGGATGCCTGAGGGATCGCGTCAAGGGCGGCGACGGCCGGCAGAGAGGGCTTCTCCTGCCCCGCCGCCACGAAGGCGTCGACGAGCTCCCAAAAATGACCCTCCAGGTGGCTGCGCACGACGTCGAGGTGCTGTGCGGGGTGTAGCTGGTGCCCGGACTGCGGTAAGGGATCGCTGTGATCGACTCGTCGTGGACGTGGGTCGCGATGGCGCCCTGGGCCTCGAGGTTCTGCAGGACCACCCCGGCCGCGACGAGCGCGACCTTCCCCCCCGATCGCCCAGGTCCGTGCCCGCGACCACTGCGAGGTGTTGGCGGCGCCCAGCACCCCGCCCGCGGCAGTGAACTGCAGGAGCAGGGTCAACCACCACAGCACCAGCGCGGTGACGGGCGTGGTCGTGAATGACCAGAGCCCGAGCGCAACGGCCGAGGCAAACACGAGCCCGCCCAGCGCCCCAGCCAGAAGCCCCCCGGCGATCCCCGGTCGCTTGGTCGCCTTGAGCAGCCAGAGCAGCAGCACGACCTCCGGCAGGAACGACGCATAGCCGGCGGGGATCCGCAGGAACAGCTGCTCCGGTGCGAGCACCACAGGGTGGTCCGCGCCCTCAAGCACGCCGGCGCCATGATCGGCGTCACGATTGGTCCGCTGGTCGGGCCAGTGGGTGGCCTGTACCTGCTCTTCCTGCTTCCGTTCCTGGACGTGGGCCTAGCGCGGAACATCATGTTCGACGCCGCACCACCGGCGTGAGCGGCATGGCTGCCGCGGCCCGCAGCGCCGCTCGGTGCCACATCGACAATGACTCATCGGCCGCTGCGGTCCAGGCGCCCCACGGGCAGGGTCACGACGAAGCTCGCGCCCGTCCCAGGCCCGATGCTGTGCGCGCGGATGTGGCCGCCGTGCGCCTCGGTCAGCGCCCGGGCGATCGCCAGTCCGATCCCGCTGCCGCCCTCGCCGCGCGCTCGGCCGTCGTCGACCCGGTAGAAGCGTTCGAAAACCCGCGGGAGGTGCTCGGCAGCGATTCCGTCTCCCGAGTCCCTCACCGTGATCTCGATCGCCTCCCCGACCGATCGTGCAGACAGCTCGACGTGCCCACCTGAAGGCGTGTGGCGCAGAGCGTTCCGTAACAGGTTGGCGAGGACCTCCTGCATCCTGTCCGGATCGACGAGGACCGGCCGGGAATCGGAACCAGGACGAAGCGTCAGGCGCACACCCTTGGCGTCGAAGGCCAGCGCCTCGGCGCGGGCAGCGACCCTCAGCAGGTCGCCCACGGCGATTTCGCGGACGTGAAGATCGAGCCCGCGCTCCTCGGCGCTCGACACGCGACCCACGTCGTCGACCAACCGTTCGATCCGGGAGATCTCGGCGTCGATGCGCTCGAAGGTGGCCCGGTCGGCCGGCAGGACACCGTCGGCGATCGCCTCGTGATACCCGCGCACGGTGCTCAGTGGGGTGCGCAGCTCGTGGGACAGGTCGCGCAGGACCTCGGCTCGCGACCTCTCGGTACGCGAGATGCTGCGGGCCATCTGCTCAAAGGCGTCGGCAAGGGCGTCGAGCTCGGCGCCGTAGCCCGAGCGAGCGACCCGGACCGCGTAGTCACCGGAAGCGACCGCCCCGGCTGCCTCGGACAGCTCCCGCAGCGGGCGCACGGCCCGACGGGAGACGAACGAGCCGACCGCGAGGGCAGTGAGCGCAGCCACGATGATCGCCACGCTCAGGGAGACCAGGATCGCCCGAGAGAACGCCATGTCCAGGTGGGTGGCCAGCTCGGTGGTGATGGGGCCCACCGCGTCCTCGACGTGCCTACGAAACATCCCTGGGGCAAGCCCCAGGGCGACGACGAGCAAGGTGAACCCGCCGGCGAGGATGACCAAGGCCTGCGCAAGGAGAAGGCGCGCGCCGAATGAGGCTCGCCGACCGGCGGGCCTCAAACGCCCGAACCCATCCGGTAGCCCACGCCACGAACCGTCCGGACGTACCGCGACTCGGCCGGGTCGTCGCCGAGCTTGCGTCGAAGATTGGCCACATGCACGTCGACCACGTGGTCGTCACCAAACCAGTCCGCACCCCACACGGCCTCCAACAGCGTGCGCCGGGCGAGCACGGCCCGCGGCCGCTCGGACAGCGTGTCCAGGATGTCGAACTCCGTCCGGGTCAATGCGATCCGCTCACCCGCCACGGAGACCTCCCGGCCGGCCACATCGATCACCAGGTCCCCGAAGACGCGAGCGGGGGCAACCATGTCGGCGCTGCGGGGACGCCGAAGCATGGCGCGCACGCGAGCCGCGAGCTCACGCGGGGAGAACGGCTTGGCGAGGTAGTCGTCAGCGCCCACCGACAGCCCGATCACCCGGTCCAGCTCGTCGGTCCGTGCGGTCAACATGATGACGTAGGCGTCGGAGAAGGAGCGCACCTGTCGACACACCTCGATCCCGTCGATCCCCGGGAGCATCAGGTCCAGAACGAGGACATCCGGCTCCCATGCACGCGCCCGGCCGACCCCCACCTCACCGTCGGGCGCCACGTCGACATCGAAACCCTCAGCTCCCAGGTACTCAGAGATCAGGCGCGCAATGGGGACGTCGTCCTCGACGACGAGCACGCGCCAGCGACGCCCGGCCGGCGCGTGAGCATCGATCGGGGCCGCCGAACGCAATCCAGGAGAAGTCACGGCTCCTCGGACATCCTCACGAATGCTCCGTGCCACGAGTGGTACCAGACGTCACCGGTCGTCGCGTTCACCGAGAGCATGCCGTCGACCTTCCCCTCGCGCAGCGTGTGCAGCGTGTAGTAGCCGGGAAAGGCGTCGGCGGTGGCCGCCGTGAGCCCGTCCCCGCCGGCCTGGCCGGCGAGCCACTCGTCGGCGATCCGCTGGGCCTCGGTCGCGCTGATCCGCGCGTCCGAGCCGCCGCGTGCCATCATGCCGTAGCTGGTGTTCCACATCCGCGCCGGCCCGAGCTCGATCTGCACGTCGCCCGAGACGGGGTCGATGAGCACCTCCGTGGCCAGGGAGCCGTCCGCCTCGATGAGCTCGGCGTAATACTGCCGTTCGAACTGCATCACCTCACCGACCACCAGACCCGGCCGGAGATCGGTCGCGAACTCCTGGGCCCGGTCCCGCGCGCCGACGAGGTCGACAACGGGCGTGCGGTCACCACTCAAGGCGACACCTCCGATCCCCGCTCCGCCCATCATCCCGTAGGCAGAGCCGTCCATACTTCCCGCGGTCCATCCGCCCCCGCCCAGCCCCTGGGTCACCATCCACGCGCCAGAACCCAGCATCGCGGCGACGGCGACGATCGGAACGGCGAATGTTCGCATGCGACGACTCATCGGGGCCGTCACTTCCCGCTTCGGCTCGCGCGCAACGTCGCACGCATCGACTCGTAGGTCGCGACGTCGATCTCACCAGCCGCGAAGCGGCGGTCCAGGAGCTGATCAGGAGTCTCGCCGGGCGCGACTGACGGGTAGCCGCCCGTCACCGCATCATCGCGTCGGCTGCTGGGGAAGGCGCGGACGACCAGCCACACCACCAGGGCGATCACCGCGACCCAGAACACCGCCATCGCAATCCATCCCCCCACGCCCATGCCGAATCCGTATCCCATCATCGTGACAACCTCTTTCGTGAGTACTTCCCGAGCTAACACCTCCATCGTGGTCCAGCCACCTCAAGGTGCCCCGCGCCGTAGCCTCAAGAGTTCCTCAAGCCCGGGGGCTGACCGGGGCGGCCACAAGGAGGGCGGCGAAAACACCGCCGTGGGTGCACCGGCCCGCGGTGGCGGTCTCGGGGGCCGGCACCGCGCAATCGACCGAGAGCGCTGGCAGCGCCTCGTCGTCGCGCGGGCCGGCCCCGTGCGCCCGCGATCAGTCGCGGGCGGCGTCCTGGCAGCAACCGGTAGCCCGGGTCTCCTCGGCAGTGGCCTCCGACGAGCCCGTCATCGTGGTGGTGCTCTTGCAGCAGTCGCTCATGATTCACCTCCCTTCGTCAGTCGTGTGGAGTTCCCGCGGCTGTCGCCGTGGGGAGCCGTGTCAGGGGGAGGACCGTGCTCGAGCGTCACGACCCTGGGTTGCGCCCTATGCCACTGCCCTGCCCGACCATGGCGAGCCTCGGCTCCGTCCGCGGGCGTTGCACGGGCTGCATGGCGGCATGCATCGCTGCCCGTTGCGGGTGAGGCGCAGCCCAACCGACGAGCGGAACCCGCCGCTGTGCCCCTCACCTCGGCACACCAGGCTCGGCGAACTGACCTCCTGAGCCGTGCAAGCGGCGGCGGGGCCGCGTCACTGCTCGACTCCCACAGCCTTCGCCGTCGTCACAGGCACCTCCCCAAGCGGACCGTTCGCCGGTGGGAGGTTCAGGCGCTTGAGAAGGAGGGCGTTGACCGCGACAATCACCGACGAGCCCGACATGGACAGTGCCGCGATCTCCGGGCGGAGCACGAGCCCGAAGGCGGGGGCGAAGACGCCAGCCGCGATCGGCAGGGCCAGGACGTTGTAGCCGATCGCCCAGCCCAGGTTCTGGCGCATCTTCCGCAGGGTTCCGCGGCCGATGCGCAAGGCAACGGGAACGTCGAGGGGGTCCGAGCGCATCAGCACGACGTCGGCCGTCTCGATGGCGACGTCCGTGCCGGCACCGATGGCGATCCCCACATCGGCGGTGGCCAGGGCGGGTGCGTCATTGACGCCGTCGCCGACCATCGCGACCCGCTTGCCCGCTCGCTGCAGCTCGGCGACCTTCTCAGCCTTGTCACCGGGAAGGACCTCGGCGATCACCGTGTCGATGCCCAGCTCGGCGGCGATGCGTCGGGCAGTTGCCTCGTTGTCACCAGTGAGCATCACGACCTGCACGCCCGACTCGTGCAAGGCCGCCACCGCCCGCCCGGCGCTCGGGCGCGCGGCGTCCGCCAGGGCGATGACACCGACCGCCGCGCCGTCGACGGCCACGAGCACCGCGGTGCGACCGGACGCCGCGAGCCTGTCCCGGTCGGCTTCCAGGGCGCCGAGCCCGACCCCTTCGCGGTCCATCAACCGACGGTTTCCCACCAGAACCGTGCGGCCCTGGACCACTGCGACGGCGCCGTGACCGGGCACGTTACGGAACTCCTCGACCGCCGGCACCTGGAGCCCGCGCTGGTCGGCGTGGCGGCCGATCGCCCGCGCGATGGGGTGCTCGGACTCGTGTTCGACAGCAGCGACCAGGGCGAGCATCTCGTCCTGGCTCATCTGGTGGGTGACCACGTCGGTGACCTCGGGCTCGCCCTTGGTCAGCGTGCCGGTCTTGTCCATCACCACGGTGTCGATCCGTGCCGAGGCCTCCAACGCGGTCGCGTTCTTGAACAGGACGCCACGACCTGCCCCGAGCCCGGTCCCAACCATGATCGCCGTGGGCGTGGCCAGCCCGAGCGCGTCGGGGCACGTGATCACGACCACGGTGATCGCGAACAGCAGGGCCGCCTGAAGGCTCGCGCCGGAGGCGAACCAGATCAGGAAGGTCGCCGACCCGCCGATCAGCGCCACCAGGACGAGCCAGAACGCGGCCCGGTCCGCCAGCCGCTGGCCCGGCGCCTTGGAGTTCTGCGCCTCCTG
Organism: Actinotalea sp.; assembly: GCF_041597215.1. GTDB lineage: Bacteria > Actinomycetota > Actinomycetes > Actinomycetales > Cellulomonadaceae > Actinotalea. The sequence continues at coordinate 2,849 of NZ_JBFHHB010000143.1, read as the reverse complement.
GACCATCGCGACGATCCGCGCGAGGGCGGTCTCGGCACCGACCTTGACCGCCCGCGCACGCAACGTCCCGGTGGTGTTGATCGACGCGCCGATCACCTCGTCCCCCGGCGCCTTGGCCACCGGCATCGACTCCCCGGTGACCATCGACTCGTCGACCTCGGACTCCCCCTCCTCGACGACCGCGTCGACGGGTACCCGGGCACCCGGGCGCACCAGCAGCAGGTCGCCGACAGCGACCTGGGAGGTCGGCACCTCGACCGTCTCCCCGTCGCGGAGCACCACCGCCGTCGCCGGGGTCAGCTCCAGGAGGGTACGCACGGCGTCGTTGGCACCGCCCCGCGCGCGCATCTCGAACCAGTGCCCGAGCAGCACGAAGGACGTCAGGACGGTGGACGCCTCGTAGAACACCTCCCCGCCGCCGGTCAACGTCACGACCAGGCTGTACACCCACCCCGCGCCCACCCCGACGGCGACGAGCACCATCATGTCCAGGGTCCGAGCACGCAGGGCGCTCCAGGCGCCCTCGAAGAAGATCCACGCGGAGATGAAGATGACCGGGAGCGAGAGCAGCAGGGCGAACACGTCGTCGCGAAGGCCGAAGGGCGCCGGCAGGGTGAAGCCGAGGACTTCCCGCCCGATCGGCGACCAGAGCAAGATCGGAACGGAGAGAACTGCGGCGAGCAGGAAGCGGCGACGCATGTCGGCGACCATGTCTGCCATCGACATGGTGCCGTGCCCGTGACCCATCGTCTCGTGCGCCGAGATCCCCACCGGCTCCGGAACCGCGGCCAAGCCGTGGCCCCCAGCCTCGTGCCCCGCGCCTTCATGCCCCGAGTCGTCGCCAGTGCCCACCCGCCGGACGTGAGGGGCGCGCCCGGTCCCGGGCAGCCGAACCCCCGGGAGTCGGCCGGTCTCGCGCACGGGCTCGCAAAGGTGCTCAGGCACCGAGCGGCCGGCGCAATGCAGGCCGCAGTCCCGGATCCATCCGGCCAGGACGGCCTCGTCGGTCTTGGCCGGGTCGTAGGTCACCGTCGCGGTCTGGTTCACGGCATTGGCCGCGACCCACATGACCCCCGGTCGTCGAGCGAGACTCGCCTCGAGGACCGCTGCCGAGCTCGCCCAGTTGATCCCCCGGACGTCCATCACCGTCGTCCTGCTGCTCATGCGAAGTCCCCTTCCGATCAGTGTGGCGGCGGCGCGTCACTCCGCGTCCGCCGTGTGAACGTCCTCAGCTCCGGACGAGCCGCGCGATCGCGTCCGAGGCTTCCTTGACCTTGGCCTCCTGCTCCGGACCGCCGAGGCGCGCTGCGTCGAGCAGGCAGGTGCTCATGTGCCGGGTCAACAGGTCCAGTGCGACCGCTCGAAGCGCGGCGGTCACCGCCGAGACCTGCGTCAAGGTCTCGATGCAGTACGCGTCTGACGCCACCATGCGCGCCAGGCCCCTGACCTGACCCTCGACACACGCCAGACGACGCACCAAGTCGGCCCGCTCCGGGGTCCGCTCAGACGTCATCGTGCACGCCCATGCCGGGGCTGGACCCGCATTGGCGACACCCCGGGCCTCTGGTGCCGCGACGGTCCCAGGTGAGCGGTGCCCTCGGGGTCGGGCCAGGTCGACTCTGCCCCCTGGGCTCACCCGAAGGCGCCGTCCCGTGCCTGTTCCTCGCGGTCCGCATCGCACACTCCTCCCGCTCGGGAGCATCAGCCCCGCCTTTCGATACCCCCCTAGGGTATGGGAGGGCGGAGGGTTGCGGGTGTTGGCTTGCGCTCACTTCGATGAAGAGATGGCGAAGGGCGCGCGTGCTGGGCGGCACTGACGGCCGGTCGCCTCCCCCGCGTCGGCATGTGCTCAGGCGAGCGAGAGAATGAGCTTCTTGAGTCGTTGTGCATCAGTCGGATCCTCGCCGCCGGCGCGGGACAGACACTCCGTGAGCCCCGTGGCCGTCAGGGCGAATCCGACTCGGTCGAGGCCGCGGCTGACAGCCGCGATCCTGGTGACCGCGTCCGCACAGTCATGACCTTCCTCGAGCATGCGCAGGATGGTGGTCAGCTGCACCTGGGCGAGTTGCCGGCGGCGGACGGTGGTTCCGATCTCGTCGGGGGCGATCTGCATGCCGGCTGCTTTCGTCTCGGTCGGTCACCGGGGGCTTCCGGTGGGAGTCCAGGTCTATCGGGAGTCGGGGCTCTCACACCGTCGGTGTCGGGCCCAGATCCTGAAGTGCCGCGGCGAGTCGTGACGCGGCGTCGTCGGCGACGGCCGCGAGCCCGTCGTTGCCCGTGAGGGTGACCATGACGTGCGGGTCGCTGGCCTCGACCACGGTGCGTCCCTGGCCCACCGAGCGCACGACCACGTTGCAGGGAAGGAGCAACCCGATCGACTCCTCGAGCTGCAGTGCGTGGTGGGCCAGCGGGGGGTTGCATGCGCCGAGGATCACCTGCGGTGCCATGTCGACGTCGAGCTTGGCCTTCATCGTGGCCGCCATGTCGATCTCGGTCAGGATTCCGAAGCCTTGGTCGGCCAGGGCCGCGCGTACGGCGGCCAGGGCCGTCTCGAAGGGGTGGTCGATGGTGGTGGTGAGGCTGTAGCTCATGAGGTGATCCTTCCGATCGGGTGGATGAGGCGTGCGCCCGAGGGCACGTGCTCACGCGGCGGTTGGCCGGATGAGGCGTGCCTGGTCACCGCGAACCTGCCTTGAGGACCGGGAGACCAGGGAGGTCTCGCGGTTCGAGGACGGCGCGCCGGTCGCTGCTGGTCGGCGCGACCGCGCCCTCAGCCTGGGCCTGGGCCTGGGCCTGGGCCTGGGCCTGGGCCTGGGCCTGGGCCTGGGCGATGTTGAACGGGCGTGGTG
>NZ_JBFHHB010000142.1:0-8457 GCF_041597215.1 Actinotalea sp. | reverse complement strand
TGCCGGGCCCGATCGTCGTCCACCGCGCAGTCGGCTCAGCGGTGCAGTCGGCTCAGCGGTGCAGGTGGCTCTCTGGTGCAGGCGGCTCACTCCGCCGCAGGGGCCGGGCTCGTCGAGCCGGCCGGGGACTCGCCGCCACGCGTGCGACGGCGGTTGCGCGAACGCCGACGACCGCCGGAGCTCTCGCCACCCTCGGCAGCGGGCGCCGCGGTGGTCGAGGCCTCGCGAGGCTTCCCGTCCCGCTCGCCGCGAGCGGAGCGCTCACGCCGACCGCCCGAGTGCTCCCCGTGGCCCGTGTTCTCCCCGTGGCGCTTGCGGTCGCGGTCACCCTTGCCGTCACGGTCGCCGTGGCCGGAGCCGTGCTTCTTGCCCGTCTCGCCCAGGTCCTCGAGCTTCTCGGCGGAGAGACCGGCGCGCTTCTGCTCGCTGCGCGGCAGGCGGCCCTTGGTGCCCTCGGGGATGTCGAGGTCGTCGTACAGGTGCGGGGAGCTGGAGTACGTCTCCTGCGGCTCCGGGAAGCCCAGGTCGAGGGCCTTGTCGATCAGGCCCCAGCGAGGGGTGTCGTCCCAGTCGACGAAGGTGACGGCGGTGCCGGTCTTGCCCGCGCGGCCGGTTCGCCCGGTGCGGTGCAGGTAGGTCTTCTCGTCCTCGGGGCACTGGTAGTTGACGACGTGGGTCACGTCGTCGACGTCGATCCCGCGCGCGGCGACATCGGTCGCGACCAGGACGTCGATCTTGCCGGTGCGGAACGCGCGCAGCGCCTGCTCACGAGCGCCCTGACCGAGGTCGCCGTGGATCGCGCCGGCCGCGAAGCCGCGCTCGACGAGCTCGTCCGCGACCTTGGCGCAGGTGCGCTTGGTGCGCGCGAAGACGATCGTCAGGCCGCGTCCCTTGGCCTGGAGCAGGCGTGCGAGCACCTCGACCTTGTCCAGCGCGTGCGCGCGGTAGACCACCTGCTTGATCGCCTTGAGCGTCGCGCCCTGGTCGTCGGGGTCGTTGGCGCGGATGTGCGTGGGCTGCGTCATGTAGCGACGCGCCATCGCGACGACCGCGCCGGGCATGGTCGCGGAGAACAGCATGGTGTGGCGCGAGGCCGGCGTGCGGCTCAGGAGCTTCTCCACGTCGGGGAGGAAGCCGAGGTCGAGCATCTCGTCGGCCTCGTCCAGGACGACGGTCTTCGCGTAGGACAGGTCGAGGTAGCCCTGGTTCATCAGGTCGATCATGCGACCAGGGGTGCCGACGACGACCTCGACCCCACGCTGCAGCGCAGCGACCTGCGGCTCGTACGCGCGGCCGCCGTAGAGCAGGACGATGCGGACCGAGCGGCGGCGCGAGGCCGTCTCCAGGTCGCCGGCCACCTGCACCGCGAGCTCGCGGGTCGGGACGATCACCAGGGCCTGCGGCTTGCCGGGGTGGTGGAGGAGCTCGACCCCGTCCTCGTCCGGGCCGACGACGTGCTCGAGCAGCGGCAGGCCGAAGCCGAGCGTCTTGCCGGTGCCGGTCTTGGCCTGGCCGATGATGTCGTGCTGGGACAGGGCGACCGGGAGGGTCATCGCCTGGATGGGGAAGGGGTGCGTGATCCCGGCCTCGGCCAGTGCGTCGGTGATCTCGGCACGGATGCCGAAGTCGCTGAACGTGGGCTGCGCGGCGGGAGCGATCTCGGTGGTCTCGGGTGCGTCCGGGTTCTCGGGCGCGTCCGTGTGCTGCGTGGTGGTCATGTCCTACCTCTCGGTGCCGCGGGGAACGCACGAGGGTGCTCTCGCACCGCACGGGCCGCGGTCGGGGACGGCAGCCGATCGCGAAAGGCGCCGCGCGTCGAGCTGTGCGCGAAGAGAGACGGGACGACCGGTCAACCGATGTACCCCCCCAGCCTATAGCCTGGGGAGATGACATCGCTGCCGTCGCCCGGGCCGACCGTCGACAGTCCCGTCCCCGCAGGTGACGGCGTCCCGGACAGCGGCACCGCGCTCGCGGTGCTCGGGATGGCGGCGTACGGCGAACTCGCGGAGTTCACCCGGCTCGCCGCCGACTCGGACCACGCGCCGACCCTTGCCGGACGGCTCGCAGTGAGCCGTCTCGCCCGGATCGCGCGGGAGCGGCTCGACCTGATCGCGGCCCGCATCGAGGAGCTGGGCGGGGAGCTCGAGGCGACGATGGCGCCCTTCGCCGGGGTGCTGGTCGAGTTCGACGAGCGCACCGAGCCGAGCACGTGGTGGGAGCGGCTCGTCAAGGGATACGTCGGCTACGGCGTCTCGGACGACTTCGCGCGGACGCTGGCGCAGGGCCTCGACGAGAGGACGCGCGAGGTCATGCTCGAGGTCCTCGCCGACGACGGTCATGCGGCGCTGGTGATCGACGCGATCGCCGAGGAGGCCGTCAACGACCCGACGCTCTCGGCCCGGTCCGCCCTGTGGGGGCGCCGGCTCTTCGGCGAGGCGCTCGCCGTCGTGCAGGGTGTCATCGTCGACCACCCGGAGATCCAGCGGCTGCTCGAGGGCGTCGTCGGCGAGGAGGGTGCGCAGCAGACCCTCTTCGCCCGGCTCACGGCCGAGCACTCCCGCCGGATGGACCGGCTCGGCCTCGCGGCCTGAGCGAACGAGCAGAGCCTCGCGGCCTGAGCGAACGAGCAGAGCCTCGCGGCCTGAGCGAGTGGCTCAGCGCGCCGAACCGGCGCCTGCGCCTCAGAGGTTGTGGAACCCCACGCGACGCTCCTGGTCGCTGCCGATCTCGATGTAGCCGAGGGCGCTCGCCGGGACGATGACCTTGCGGCCCTTCGAGTCTGCGAGCTCGATCGGTGCCCCGACCTCCAGTGCCTTGAGCACCTGCTTGGTGACAGCCTCGGAGGTGAGGTCGGACTCCAGCAGGAGCTCGCGTGCCACGTCCCGCATGCCGATCGTGATGTCCACGTCGATCCCTTCGTCGTTGTCTGTCGGCATCCTAAGGTCCTGCCGGATCACCCGCAGACGGACGAGGGCGGGGCAGGGAGCTGACGCCACCCCAGACGAGCCGACTGATGAGGTCCACCGCGCGGTCGACCGGAACGGTGCTGGCGCGGTAGGTGAACGTCGCCGTGGCGGTCGCCATGCTCAGGAGCACGGTCGCGACGAGGTCCGCGTCGTCCTGGCCGAGCCCCGTGGAGCTCTGCAGTCCCCGCCGCAGGGCGAGCGCCACCTGGCGTGAGGCGTGCTCGACGCGTTCGCGCACGGCGTCGTCGTGGGTGACGTCCGACTCGAACAGCAGCGCGAAGGAGTCCCCCGACTCGGCGACGAAGCGCACGTAGGCGCTGACGATCGCCTCTGCGACGGACTCCACGACGGCCTGCCCCGCGGAGAGGGGACGTGCGCCGACGCCGGCCAGCGCCTCGTCGACGGCAGCGACCAGGGCCTCGCCGCGGTGATCGACGACGGCGAGGTACAGGTCCAGCTTGGAGGGGAAGTGCCGGTACAGGACCGGCTTGCTCACCTGGGCCCGCTCGGCGATGTCGTCCATCGAGACATGGTGGAAGCCGTCCCGGGAGAACAGGTCGAGGGCCACCTCGAGCACCTGATGACGGCGCTCGTCGCGCGGCATCCTGGTCGTTCGCGGGGGGCTCACCTCGACGATGCTAGCGAGCCAGGGCGTCGCCGGGGCGGCGCGGGGATGCCACGATGGGCTGATGGGTCCGGATCGAGGGGCGAGGGGCGAGCGCCGCCCTGCTCGGCCGCGGGTCGCGCCGCTGCCCCCGCACGGCGGTGCTCACGCCGGCGCGCACGCGACGTCGCGCGCTGCTTCCGGCACCGCTGAGCACGCGGCTTCCCGCACCGCTGACCACGCGGCGGGGACCGGGTCGCACCTTGCGCCCCGCGTCCCCCCGCAGCACGGTGCCCGGGACATGTCCCGGAACCCTCCGCAGCACGGTGCCCGGCGCCAGCGCGAAGCCGGCGGCCTGCGGCGCAGCCGGGGACGCTTCGGCGCCGTCGCGCTCGCCGTCGCAGGACTGCTCGGGCTCGGCGCCGGAGCAGGGACGGCGCTGGCCGCCATCGACGCGCGCGTGCTCCCCGAGTCGGCGGCTTCGCCCGGCACGGACGTCGGCGCGCAGGCCTCGCCGGGCACGGACGGAGGCTCCGACGCCTCCGCGAGGGCGTCGTCGACCCCGAGCCCGACGGCCACCCCGACTCCCGTCGTCACGCCCGAGCCGACCGAGAGCCCGGAGCCGACAGGTCCCGTCCTGAGTGCCGCTGACCTCAGCGCCGGCCTCCTGTCGACGGCCGAGCCGACGGCAGCGAGCGGCGAGCTGGCGATCGTGGCGGGGAACGTGCCCGCGCCGGACCCGTCCGCCTCGTCGATCAGGACCGTGCGGGTCGAGGTCGAGGTCGGTCTCGACATCGACGGGCCCGTCTTCGCGGACATGGTGATGGCGAGTCTCAACGACCCCCGCGGCTGGGGCGCGGGGGGCACGATCAGCTTCGCCAGGACCGATGGCGACGCGGAGATCCGTGTGGTGCTCGCCTCCCCGGACCTGGTGGACGCGATGTGCGCCCCGCTGAACACCAACGGGATCTACTCCTGCGGCCGCTACGGGCATGCGGCGATCAACCACACGCGCTGGGTCTCGGGGACCGACGAGTTCCCCGACATGACGGTGTACCGCCAGTACGTGGTCAACCATGAGGTCGGCCACCTGCTCGGGCATCCGCACGAGACCTGCCCGGCGGCGGGCGAGCTCGCACCGCTCATGCAGCAGCAGACGATCGCGGTGGCGCCGTGCCTGCCGAACGCCTGGCCGTACCCGGACGGGCTGTAGGCCGCGCAGGGAGGGTGCCGGGGCGACGCCTCGGCAGGCCGTGAGGGCCCTGTCGGTGGCATGTGGTGGGATCGTCCCGTGCTGAGGCTGACCCCACCCGCGGAACCGGACCCGTGGCCTGCGCTCGACCCGGTTCAGCAGTCGGTGGTCGACCATCGCGGCGGAGCGCTCCTGGTGACCGGTGCACCGGGTTCGGGGCGCACGACGACGGCCCTCGCGCTCACGGCGGACCGGCTCGCCTCAGCGGACGGCGGGGCGTGGACAAGTGGCGCGTCCGCAGCGGGCCCGGCGGCCGCGCCGGGTGCAGCGAGGGCGCGCGACGGTGCCGAGCCGGTCCTGCTGCTGGCGCCCACGCGTCGGTCGGCCGCGCGGTTGCGGGATGCGCTCTCGGCGCACCTGCCCCGGACCGGCGGTGCCGCGGTGGTCCGCACTCCGTCCTCCCTCGCGTTCTCGGTGCTTCGTGCCCGTGCATCGCTTCTCGGCGAGCCCACGCCGACCCTCATCTCCGGTCCGGAGCAGGACCTGGTCCTGGCGGACCTGCTCGCCGGTCACCAGGCGGGCGAGGGTCGGCCCGTCGGCTGGCCCGCGTCGGTGCCGCCTGCGGCGCTCGGGCTGCGCGCCTTCCGGGACGAGCTCCGTGACCTGCTCATGCGTGCGGCCGAGCGTGGCCTGCGACCCGCGGACCTCGCGCGGCTCGGTGCCCAGCACGACCGGCCGGCGTGGCAGGCGGCCGCGGCGGTCTACGCCGAGTACCTCGACGTGACGGTCCTGCGCGCTGGGACGCCGGATGCCGGGGCGCGCTTCGACCCGGCCGTCGTGGTCGACGAGGCCTCCGAGGCCCTGCTCGCCTGGGAGTCCGAGGTCCCGCAGCAGCCCCGACCGCGGTGGGGGACGGTCGTGGTGGACGACTACCAGGAGGCGACCGCCGGCACCGTCCGGCTGCTGCACACGCTCGCGCAGGACGGTGCCGAGCTGGTCCTGCTCGCGGATCCGGACATCGCCGTCCAGACCTTCCGGGGTGCCAGTCCCGGCCTGGTCGATCGGGCGCCGCTCCCGGCGGGATCCGAGCTCGGGGCCTTCGGCGCCTCGACCATCGTGCTGCCCCGGGTGTGGAGGCACGCTCCGGCCCTGCGGTCGGTGACGGCGGCAGTCACGGCGGAGATCCGAGGGACGGTCCGTACGCATCGGGCAGCGGAGTCGGCGTTGCCTGCCGACGGGCTCACTGCGGGCGCGCTGCCTGCCGACGGGCTCTCTGCAGGTGCGGACGCGTCCGTGCGAGCTGTTCTGCTGCGGTCGGCGGCCCAGGAGGCTGCCTTCGTCGCCCACACCTTGCGGGCCGCCCACCTGTACGAGGGGCTCGGCTGGAGCCGGATGGCGGTGATCGCCCGCTCGGGCGGCCAGGTCGGTGAGCTGCGCAGGGCGCTGTCGGCCGCGCACGTGCCCGTCGAGATCCTCGGCAGCGACCTCCCGTTGCGCGCCGAGCCCGCGGTGCGCCCGCTGCTGAGGGCGATGCATGCGGCGCTGGAGCCGGACCCGGCGACGCTCGACCCGCTCGAGGTCTCGGAGCTCCTCGTCTCGCCACTCGGGGGGACGGATGCCGTGGGCCTGCGCCACCTGCGGCGCGCACTGCGCGCGGAGGAGGTGGCCGGCGGCGGGACGAGGACCAGCGACGACCTCCTCGTCGAGGTGGTGGCGGACCCCGCCAGGGCCTCGACCCTTCCCGCAGCGGTACGCCCTTCCGTCGTCCGGCTCGCCACGGTGCTCGCGGCAGGCAGGGAGACCGCCGCGCGCCCTGGCACCGGGGTGCTCGACCTCCTGTGGTCCGTGTGGTCCGCCTCCGGTCTCGCCGAGCCCTGGCGTCGAAGTGCCCTGGCGGGTGGAGCGGCGGGGGAGCGGGCCGACCGTGACCTCGATGCCGTCCTGGCGCTGTTCACCGCTGCCGAGCAGTTCGCCGACCGGATGCCGCAGGCGCCGCCGGCGGCCTTCCTCGCCCACCTCACGGCCCAGGACCTGCCGGCGGACTCCCTGGCCGCGCACGGCTCGGTCGCCGAGGCGGTGTCCCTGATGACGGCGGCGGGAGCCGCCGGTGCGGAGTGGGACCTCGTCGTGGTCGCCGGCGTCCAGGAGGGGACGTGGCCCGACCTGCGCCTGAGGGACTCGATCCTCGGTGCCGCGCACCTGGTCGACGTCGTCGAGGGCAGGGCGGCAGTCACCGAGCAGTTCGATGCGGAGTCGAGGGCCGCGGTGCTCGACGACGAGCTCCGGGCCTTCGCCGTCGCGGTCTCCCGCGCCCGCCGGCGCCTGGTCGTCACGGCGGTGCGCGACACCGAGCAGCAGCCCTCCGCTCTCGTGGACCTGGTCGAGCCGCCGGGGACCGGGGACGTGGACGCGCGCCTCGCTGCGGTGCCCCATGCGCTGGACCTGCGAGCCGTCGTCGCGCAGTGCCGCAGCGTCGTGGAGGCAGGGCAGGAGCCTCAGGCCGGCGCAGCGGCGGCGTTGCTGGCCCACCTGGCCGCCCACGGTGTCGGTGGAGCCGATCCCTCCGCCTGGTACGGGGCGGCACCTCCCTCGTCGCACGCCCCGCTGTGGCCCGCGGACGGCCCGGTCCCGCTGTCGCCGTCCAAGCTCGAGCTCGCCACGCAGTGCGCGCTGCGGTGGGCGCTGGAGGCGGTCGGCGGGACGAGCGTCTCGTCCGCCGAGCAGTCCCTCGGCACCCTCGTCCACGCCCTCGCCGCCGAGTTCCCGACCGGGACGGTGGAGAAGCTCTCGTCGGCGCTCGACGCCCGGTGGTCCGAGCTGGGTCTGCCGGAGGGCTGGTTGTCCCGGCAGACGCGTCGACGGGCCGAGTCGATGGTCGTCCTGCTCGCCCAGTACCTGTCCACGGCTGACCCGTACCTCGCGCTCGAGGAGCCCTTCACGGCCCGGCTCGGCCGGGTGCTGCTGCGCGGAGTCGTCGATCGGATCGAGCGGGTGGGCACGGACGCCGACGGCCGCCCGGTGCTGCGCGTCGTCGACCTCAAGACGGGCACGCACGCGGTCACGGGGGCCCAGACCGTCCAGCACCCTCAGCTGGGGGCGTACCAGGCCGCCGTCGACTCCGGCGCCTTCGACGACGTGGCGGCCGGGGCGAGGTCCGGCGGCGCCCAGCTCGTCTACGTGGGACGAGGCACGGTCAGGCCGACGATCAAGGTGCAGGACGCGCTGTCGAACGCTCCGGATCCGGCCTGGACCGAGACGCTCCTGGCCGACGTCGCCGACGTCGCCTCACGCTCGGCCATGGACGCGACCCGAGGGGATCACTGCCGGATGTGTCCCGTGCGGCGCAGCTGTCCGGCCTGGCCCGAGGGGCGGGTGGTCGGCGCATGAGGTCGGCGGCGGAGATCGCGGAGCTCGTCGGGACGCACCCACCCACCCCCGAGCAGCAGGCAGTCATCGAGGCGCCCCTCGAGCCTGCGCTGGTGGTGGCAGGTGCAGGCTCGGGCAAGACCGAGACGATGGCGGCCCGGGTCGTGTACCTCGTGGCCAATGGTCTGGTCGAGCCGGATCGCGTGCTCGGGCTGACCTTCACGCGCAAGGCGGCAGGAGAGCTCTCCGACCGGGTCAGGGCTCGACTGCGGGCCCTGCGCCGCGCGACGGGTGGGCAGGGCACGGGATTCCACGCGCCGACCGTGGCG
>NZ_JBFHHB010000141.1:0-8464 GCF_041597215.1 Actinotalea sp. | reverse complement strand
TTGGTCATGAGGTCGGGTGCCTCGTGTGGCTAGGTCGTCTCCCCTGTGGCAGAGACGCAGCCGATGCACACCGACCGACCAGTCTGCCACAGTCCGGGCTCCGGTCACGACGCGAGCCATCGACCGGCCGGCGCTCGGCTCCTACTCGGCCTCGTGCTCCTCGGCGACGGATATCGCGTCCAGCACCTCGCGGTCCCGGCGGTCCAACGCGTCGGCGTCGAGCGCCGCCACGAGATCGGGGCGACGCAGCGCGGTACGGGTCAGCGCCTGGTCACGGCGCCAGCGCGCGATCCTCGCGTGGTGCCCGGAGAGCAGCACCTCGGGGACCTCGAGCCCCCGCCACTGCGGGGGCCGGGTGAACACGGGGTACTCCAGGAGCCCCGCTGCACCGTGCGACTCCTCCACGAGCGACGCGGGGTTGCCCACGACGCCGGGCAGCAGCCGACCGACGGCCTCGACGACGACGAGCGCGGCGACCTCTCCCCCGTTGAGCACGTAGTCGCCGAGCGAGAGCTCGGTGACCGCGACCCCCTGTGAGCGGTAGTGCTCGGCGACTCGCGCGTCGATCCCCTCGTAGCGCCCGCAGGCGATCACCAGGTGCTCGCGGGTCGTCAGGCGCTCGGCCGTGCGCTGGGTGAACAGCTCGCCCGAGGGTGTCGGGACCAGCAGCTCGACCCCGGACGGGTCCGCGTCGAGAAGGATCTCGTCGAGGGCGGTACCCCACACGTCGGGGCGCATGACCATGCCCGCGCCGCCACCGAGCGGGGAGTCGTCCACCGTGTGGTGCCGGTCGGTGGCCCAGGAGCGCAGGTCGTGCACGCGCAGGTCGAGGAGGCCGGCCGCCCTGGCCTTGCCGACGAGGGAGAGCTCGAGCGGGGCCAGGTACTCGGGGAAGATCGAGACGACGTCGATCCGCACGTCAGACCTCGTCGCCCGGAGTGTCGTCGTCGACCTCGCCGTCGGCGGCGAGCAGACCGAGCGGCGGGTCGATCACGACCCGCCCACCGGCGACGTCCACGACGGGAACGATCGCGCGGACGAACGGGATGAGCGTGCGCGCTCCCTCGACCTCACGCACCAGCAGGGCGTCCTGGGCCGGGAGGTGCTCCAGGCCGATGACCTCTCCGACGACGCTGCCGTCGAGGCGCTCGACCCGCAGTCCCGCGAGCTCGTGCGGGTACCAGGCGTCCTCCTCGTCGGAGGCGTCCTCGACGACGACGAGCTCCAGCCCACGCAGCGCCTCCGCGGCGGTGCGGTCCTCGTGGCCCTCGAAGACGACGAACCAGGTCCCGCTCGCCGCCTGGGTCCGCAGGACCGTCAGCGTCCCGGAGCCCGGCCGGGCCTGCAGGACGGCACCCGGGACGAACCGCCGCTCCGGGGTGTCGGTGCGCACGTCGAGGGCGACCTCACCGCGCAGGCCACGCGCCCGGCCGATGGTGGCGACGGTCAGTTCCATGGATCTCTCCCTCGGGCACGGATCAGGCCCGGACCCAGGGTAGGGGTCCGGGCCTGATCGACGGTCTGACTACCCGGGCGGGCCCGGGACCGACGCGGTGCGGGCTTCGCCCGACCGCACCGAGGTGCTGCTCAGCGACGGTCGACGTCCACGACGTCGACCCGCACGGAGCCGTCGCCCAGGGCGCCGACGACCGTGCGCAGGGCACGGGCGGTACGGCCGTTGCGGCCGATCACCCGACCGAGGTCCTCGGGGTGCACGCGCACCTCGAGCACCTCACCGCGGCGCTGGTTCCGCGCGGCGACCTGCACGTCGTCCGGGTGATCGACGATCCCCCGGACCAGGTGCTCGAGCACGTCGGCCAACATCAGGCCTCGGCGTCCTCGGTCGCGGCCTCTGCCACGGGCTCCGCCGGAGCGGCGGCGTCGGCTGCGGCCTTGGCCTCGGCGGCCTTGACCTTCGCCTTCTCCGCGGCGTCGGCAGCAGCGGCGATCGCGGTCGCGGCGTCGGCGGCCTGACCCTTGACCCGCAGGGTGCCCTCGGCGCCCGGAAGGCCCTTGAACTTCTGCCAGTCACCGGTGATCTTGAGGATGGCGAGGACCTGCTCGGTCGGCTGCGCGCCGACACCGAGCCAGTACTGCGCGCGCTCCGAGGTGACCTCGATGAGCGAGGGCTCCTCGGTGGGGTGGTACTTGCCGATCTCCTCGAGGACGCGACCGTCCCGCTTGGTGCGGGAGTCGGCGACGACGATGCGGTAGTACGGCGAGTGGATCTTGCCGAAGCGCTTCAAACGGATCTTGACGGCCACAGTGGTGGTCTCTCCTGGTTCTGCGTGGGGTGGTCCCTCGCTCCGACCCGTGGGGCAGGCGGTCGAGGCGACCGAGGACGCGATACGGGCGGGTAGAGGGACCGACCGTGCCGGGTACAGCGGGTCATTGTGCCACGTCTGCGCGTCAGGGGCGACGAGCGCCACCGGACGCGGGACAGCGGCTCAGCGGCCGAACAGCCCACCGAGTCCGGTGGGCAGCTGCGGGGGCTCGTCGGGCTTCTGGGCGGGAGCACCGAGACCGAAGGCCGACCCCGGTGCGGAGGGGGCCGGCGCACCGGCCTGCCGCTGGGCGGCGAGGCGCTCCTGCTCGGCCCGCTTGGCGGGGTTGCCCGACTTGCCCTTGGGCCGCTGCGCGGCCTTGCCCTTGCCCTTCTTGCCCATCCCGGGCAGGTTGCCCATCCCGGGGACGCCCATCCCGCCGCCGCGGGCCATCTGCTTCATCATCTTCTGCGCGGCCGTGAATCGCTCGAGCAGCTGGTTGACCTCGCTCGCCGAGGTGCCCGACCCCTTGGCGATGCGCGCGCGGCGCGAGCCGTTGAGGATCTTCGGGTTGACCCGCTCCCCCGGGGTCATGGACCGGACGATCGCCTCGACGCGGTCGACCTCGCGCTCGTCGAAGTTGTCGATCGCCTCGCGCATCTGGCCCATCCCGGGGAGCATCCCGAGCATCTTCTTCATCGAGCCCATCTGGCGAAGGCTCTGCATCTGCACCAGGAAGTCCTCGAGGGTGAAGTCCTCGCCCCCGGCGAGCTTCCCTGCCATCTTCTCGGCCTGGTCGGCGTCGAAGGCCTTCTCCGCCTGCTCGATGAGCGACAGGACGTCACCCATGTCCAGGATGCGCGAGGCCATCCGGTCGGGGTGGAAGACCTCGAAGTCGGTGAGCTTCTCGCCCGTGGAGGCGTACAGGATCGGCCGGCCGGTGACGCTCGCCACGGACAGCGCCGCACCACCGCGCGCGTCGCCGTCGAGCTTGGAGAGCACGACCCCGGTGAAGCCGACGCCCTCGGCGAAGGCCTGGGCCGTCAGGACGGCGTCCTGGCCGATCATCGCGTCGACGACGAAGAGGATCTCGTCCGGGTCCACCGCATCGCGGATGTCGGCCGCCTGCTTCATCATCTCGGCGTCCACGCCGAGCCGGCCGGCCGTGTCGACGATCACCACGTCGTGCTGCTTGTCCCGGGCCTCGGCCACGCCGTCGCGGGCGACCTTGACCGGGTCGGCCTTCGCCGAGCGGTCCCACCAGCGCCGACCCTCGACCTGCTCACCGTCGTCGCTGGCGCCAGGGTGCGGAGCGAAGACCGGCACCCCGGCCCGCTCGCCGACGACCTGGAGCTGGGTCACCGCATTGGGTCGCTGCAGGTCGGCCGCGACGAGGATCGGCGTGTGGCCCTGCTCGCGCAGGTGCACGGCGAGCTTGCCCGCCAGCGTCGTCTTGCCGGCACCCTGCAGGCCGGCGAGAAGGATGACGGTCGGCGGCTTCTTCGCGAGGGTCAGCGGGCGGCGCGCACCACCGAGCACCGTGACGAGCTCGTCCTGGACGATCTTGACGACCTGCTGCGCCGGGTTGAGCGCACCGCTGACCTCGGCGGACAGTGCGCGCTCACGAACTGCGGCGGTGAAGGCCCGCACCACGGGTACGGCGACGTCTGCGTCGAGCAGGGCGCGCCGGATTTCCCGGACGGTCGCGTCGATGTCGGCCTCGGAGAGCCGACCCTTGCCGCGCAGGTTCTTGAACGTGGAGGCGAGACGATCGGACAGGGTGGCGAACACAGGACCTCACCAAACGCAGGGTGCCGACGGGAGGCTCCAGGGTACCCGCCGCGGCTCAGCGGGCGCCGAGCGCCGCCATCGCCTGCGCCGTCAGGTCGTCGACGAGCCGCGCACGCCAGGGCGTCCACGTGGTGGGCCCGGCCGCCGAGGCGTCCGCCTCGGTCAACGCCCGCAGCACCTCGAGCAGGTCGGCGCGGTGGCCCACGGCCTCCAGGAGCGCCTCGACCGTCGCCGGGTCCTCCGGGTCGCGCTGCGTCGCGAGCATCGCGAGCGTCAGGTGGTGGCGGATCAGCACGGCGGCGTCCTCCTGCTGCTGCGGGGAGAAGCCCATCCGCTCGAGGATCCCGGGGACCAGTCGCGCGCCCTCCACGCTGTGGTCGCCCGCACCTGCCCGCTTGCCGATGTCGTGCAGCAGCGCGGTGATCATCAGGAGGTCGCCGTTCTCGCCCCGGCGCAGTCGCGCGGCGCGCGCAGCGGTCTCCACCAGGTGCCGGTCGACGGTGTGCCGGTGGATGGCCGAGCGTTGCGGTCGGTTGCGCACCCCTGCCCACTCGGGGATCCAGCGGGTGACGACCCCCGCCAGGTCCAGCGTCTCCCACACGGGGATCTGGGCCGGGCCGGCGCCGAGCAGCGCGAGCAGATGGGTCCGGGCGACGGCAGGCCACGGGACCGGGAGGTCAGGTGTCCTGGCGAGGCTCGCGACCGTGACGGGCGAGAGCGGCAGCCCCGTGCGTGCGGCGGTCGCCGCAGCACGCAGGGCCAGCAGGGCGTCGTCCTCCGGCCTCGTGCCGGCGGCCAGCACGAGCTCGCCGTCGTGCTCGACGAGCCCCTCTCCGACGGACCGCAGCTTGGGCGCGGCGCGCCTCCCACGCACCAGGACCGGGCGCCTCAAGGACGGACGTTCGAGGGCCTGGCGCGCATGACGGACCGTGGTGTCCAGGGCGTGCGAGATGGTGCGGCCCGCCTCGGCGAGCCCTGCGAGGAGGTCGTCGGCGTCGTCGGCCCCGACCAGCTCGGCGACCTCGTCCTGGTCGGCACGCAGCAGACGGTTCGTCGCCCGGCCGGTGGCGACGTGCACGGCGTCGCGCACGTCGAGCAGGTGCGCGTAGGACTCGTCGACGGCACCGTGCGGACGATCGGTCAGCCAGGTCGCGGCGAGCGCGAAGACGACGACGGCGTCCCTGATCCCGCCGCGCGCCTCCTTCAGATCGGGTTCGATGAGGTAGGCGAGCTCCCCGGATCGCTCCGCGCGTGCACGCGTGGTCTGCAGCAGCTCGGGAAGGCGCCGGCGCGCGGCGGACCGCCAGTCGGTCAGGAGCGCGGTGCGTGCGCGGTGGACGACGCTGCGGTCGCCGGCGACGGCCCGCAGGTCGAGGAGCCCGACGGCGGCAGGCAGATCGGCCGAGGCGACCTGCCGGCACTGGGCGAGGGAACGCACCGAGTGGTCCAGGTCGAGCCCGGCGTCCCAGATGGGGTACCAGAGCCGTTCGGCGAGGGCTGCGACGTCGGCGGCGGGGTGGCTGCGCCCGTCGTGCACGAGGAGCAGGTCCAGGTCGCTCGCGGGGCTGGCGTCGGCACGGCCGAGGCTGCCGACGGCGCCGAGGGCCAGCCCCTCCGTGTCGTCCAGCGGTGAGACGGCCTCGTCCCAGAGCTCGGCGAGCCGGGTGGTGACGAGGTGGGCCATGGCCGTACGTCGTACCTGGCCGTCGGCCCCCGGACCTGTCATCCGAGCAGCGAGCGCGAGCCGGTCGGCCTTGAGTCCCCGCAGGCTGCCGGGTTGCGGCCCACGCTGCTCAGGAACCGCGGTCCCGGGCCGCACGGGAGCGTGCGACGGCGTGGACGGGGCGGACTGCTCGGCGTGCTCGGACGCAGGTCCAGGGGTCGTCGACACGTCAGTGGCTCACAGGGCGTCCGGGCCGTGCTCGCCGGTGCGGACCCGCACGATGTCCTCCACGGGGACCGTCCAGACCTTGCCGTCGCCGATCGAGCCGGTGCTCGCCGCCGCGAGCACGACCTGGGTGACCGTGGGTGCGTCCTCGTCGGAGACGACGACCTCGACACGGATCTTCGGGATGAGGTCGACGACGTACTCCGCGCCGCGGTAGACCTCGGTGTGGCCACGCTGACGGCCGTAGCCGCTCGCCTCGCTCACGGTGATGCCCCGCACCCCGGCGGCGTGCAGCGCCGTCTTCACCTCGTCGAGGCGGTGCGGCTGGATGACTGCGGTGACCAGCTTCATGTTCGTCCCCTCCTGTCCGCCGTGATGCGACGGACCCACCTGCGTCCACCCGTCCCGGGTCGACGCTCGGTCGGCCGGCCGCCGATGCGACCGACCGTCCTGCCATCCTGCTCCGGGGGCTGTGGCTCGTCGTCATGACCGAGCCGCGGTGCGCCCCCGGGACGCGCCGTGGGGGTCCCACGCCGAAGCGCAGGACCCCCACGGGCCATGCTCAGAGAGCCTCGGGGCCGTGCTCCCCGGTGCGGACCCGGGCGATGTCGTCGACCGGGATCGTCCACACCTTGCCGTCGCCGATCTTGCCCGTCTGGGCCGCCCCGACGATGACATCGGTGACGCTCAGGGCGTCCTCGTCGGCGACGAGGACCTCCACGCGCACCTTCGGGATGAGGTCGACGGTGTACTCGGCACCGCGGTAGACCTCGGTGTGGCCACGCTGACGGCCGTAGCCGCTGGCCTCACTGACCGTCATGCCTCGGACGCCTGCGGCCTCGAGGGCCGACTTCACGTCGTCGAGACGGTGGGGCTGGATGATCGCGCAGACGAGCTTCATCACTTCACCTCCTGCGAGACGCGGGCTCCGCCGAGCGTCTCGTACGCCGTCTCACCGTGGGTGGCGAGGTCGAGACCACGGTACTCGTCCTCCTCGGTGACCCGGATGCCCATCGACGACTTGAGGGCGAGACCGATGATCAGGGTCATCACACCGCTGAAGACGATGGCCGCGACGGCGACGATGATCTGGGTGAGCAGCTGGTTGATGCCACCACCGTAGAACAGGCCGTTGAGCGAGCCGTCCGCGTACCAGGTGCCGTTCACCGACTCGTCGACGTGGGCGAAGAGGCCGATGAGGATCGTCCCGGTCAGACCACCGACGAGGTGGACGCCGACGACGTCGAGCGAGTCGTCGTAGCCGAACTTGTACTTCAGGCCGACGGCCAGCGCGCACAGGATGCCGGCGACGGCGCCGATGACGATCGAGCCGACCGTGTCGACCGAGGCAGCGGCCGGGGTGATCGCGACGAGACCGGCGACGATGCCCGATGCGGCACCGAGCGAGGTGGCCTTGCCGTCACGGAACTTCTCCGTCGCGAGCCAGGCGAGCATCGCGGCACAGGTCGCGACGGTCGTGTTGATCCAGGCGCGACCGGCAGTGCCGTCGGCGGCGAACTCGGAGCCCGCGTTGAAGCCGAACCAGCCGAACCACAGCAGGGCGGCACCGAGCATGACGAACGGCAGGTTGTGCGGACGCATCGGCTCCTTGCCGAAGCCCTTGCGCTTGCCGAGGAGGATCGCCAGCACGAGGCCCGCGACACCGGCGTTGATGTGCACGACGGTCCCACCGGCGAAGTCGATCGGGGTCGACAGGCCGGAGGTGATGCCGTCACCGCCGAGCAGTCCGCCGCCCCAGACCATGTGGGCCATCGGGACGTAGACGAGGGTCGCCCAGACGCCGGCGAAGACCAGCCAGGCGCTGAACTTCATGCGGTCCGCCACGGCGCCCGAGATGAGCGCGACGGTGATGATCGCGAAGGTCGCCTGGAACATGATGGCGACGAGCGCGGGAACGCCCGACGAGGCCATCAGGCTCTCGGCGTCGGTGATCGAGTCGATCCCGAAGTAGTCGAACGGGTTGCCGATGATCCCGCCCACGTCGGTGCCGAAGGCACCCGAGTAGCCGTACAGCACCCAGATGATCCCGACGACGCCCATCGCGCCGAAGCTCATCATCATCATGTTCAGCACGGTCTTGCCACGCACCATGCCGCCGTAGAAGAACGCCAGCCCGGGCGTCATCAGCAGCACGAGCGAGGACGCCATGATGATCCACGCTGTGTTTCCAGAATCCAGGACGAAGTCGCCCATGCAGATCGCCTCTTCTCCACCAGCCGGGCGGCTGGTCCGAGACCACTGTGGCGACCGGAGGTTTCGCGGCCGGACGTCGCGCGTTACGGGGCGGTGACAAGAGCCGCGCTCGTGTGAACGGCACGTTTCACGAGCCGAGACAACCCCGCCCAACCCTCGGACGCACCGCCGTCACGCGCCCCGCCCGGCACGACGAGCGGACGAGCGGTGCGCGGGGCTCAGGACTCGAGGAGTCCGTCCACGAAGGCCTCCGGCTCGAAGACCGCGAGGTCGTCGGGACCCTCGCCGAGGCCGACGAGCTTGACCG
>NZ_JBFHHB010000140.1:0-8483 GCF_041597215.1 Actinotalea sp. | reverse complement strand
CTTGGCGCTCCGTCGTGCCTCGCCCGGCGGGGGGTTCCTCACCGGTGGGACCTTCGGCCTCGCGTTCTTCCTTCCGCACCTGTGGTGGGCCAATGAGGCCGTCGGGCAACCGGGCGGATGGCTCGCCCTGTCGGTGCTGGAAGCCGCTGCCGTCGGCGGGTTTGGCGTCGCTTGGGTCGTTGTGTCCCGCTCGTCCTACCTGCGTGGGCGGTCGGCGGCTCAGGTGGCAGCGGCCGCCGTCCTGTGGGTTGCTGTCGAGCAGCTTCGCAGCAGGGTGCCGTTCGGGGGATTCCCCTGGGGGCTCCTCGCCTTCTCACAGACGGACGCGCCACTCCTGCGGCTCGCCTCCCTCGGGGGCGCGCCGCTGGTCAGCGCCGCGGTGGTCGTCGTCGGCGGACTGCTGGCCAACGCCGTGGTTCTGGTCCGCGATGGGGGGGTGCGCTCGGTCGCTACGGGCCGGGTGTTGGTGGCGGCGGTGGCGGTCGTGGTGGGCTCGGGCGCGATACCGCTGGGCGTCACCCCTGAGGCGGGCACGCTCACCGTGGGCGCGGTCCAGGGGAACGTGCCAGCGCCGGGCGCTGATGCGTCGACCCAGGCCAGGAGGGTCGCCGGTAACCACGTGTCGGGCACCCGGGATCTGCTCCGGGACGTCGGTCCCGGGGGGCTCGACGTCGTGCTGTGGCCGGAGAGCTCCTCGGACATCGATCCGCGCACCGATCGTGCGCTCGGCGAGGCGGTCGATGCCGTTGCTCGGGCCGCGGGCGTGCCGATCCTGCTCGGCACACAGCGCTTCGAGCCGCCGGTGCGGTACAACGACTACGTCGTCTGGCTGCCCGGCGTCGGCGTCACGGACACGTACACGAAGCAGCATCCGGTGCCTTTCGGTGAGTACGTTCCGTATCGCTCTCTCTTTCGCCGCCTCAGTCCGGACATCGACCGGGTGAGCACGGACATGGTCGCGGGCACTCGGATCGGCCTGGTGGAGGTCCCGATCAGCCGGCTCGGCCGGCCGGTGCCGATCACGGTCGCCATCTGCTTCGAGGTGGCCTACGACCGGCTGATCCGCGAATCGGTGGTCGCCGGTGGTGAGCTCATCGTCATCCCCACCAACAATGCTTCGTTCGGCTTGACCCAGGAGTCGACCCAACAGCTGGCCATGTCCCGCTTCCGGGCGGTCGAGCACGGTCGAGCGGTGGTCCAGATCTCCACCGTGGGGGTGAGCGGCATGATCGCGCCCGACGGCTCGCTCCTCGAGCGCACGGGGTTGTTCACCGCGGAGCAGATGGTCGCCGCGCTGCCGCTGCGCACCTCCCTCACGCTCGCCGGCCGACTCGGCCGGTGGCCGGGGGCCCTCATCGACTCGGCGGCCGTCGTGCTCCTCGTCGGGGCCCAGGTCGATGCCCTGCGGCGGCGCCAGGCCGGACGGGTTGCCACTGGCGGACGTGGCCCCGGGCCGTCACCCGTGGTGTGACTCGTGGTCCGAGATCCTCTGCTCAACCGGCGCGCGGGCTGTCTGCTGATCAGCGGCCCGATGACAAGTGAGGAGACCAGGGACATCGCGGTGAACACGGCAAGCGCAATCCCAGGCGCCCACCGGCTGCGGAACCGGTGACGGCGCTTGAGCAGCATCGGCACGGAGAGCGCGAGGCCGAGGACGCCGACGAGGGCGGTGCCTCCCGCGCCGGCGACCAGCGCCGTCCGGACCTGCGGCCTGATGGGGTGCAGGATATGCGGGACGAGGCCGCCGGCGGCGCCGATTGCGCCAGTGACCGCTGTCCACGCCGTGCGTTACGGCCGAGCGGCGAGGGAGGGGTCTCGTCCACCGTCTGGTCGTCTGCCTGTGCGGGATCTGCGGTGATTGCCAAGCGCACGCGGTGGCCGGTGTACTTGGACGGCCGACCGAGGATTGGTGAGGAGTGGATCAAGTATTGGAGCCAGCTTCGTGGCCCGCCAGTGGTGGGGCGCGTCGCTCCACCTGGCTGCTCGTCACCGTCGCCTTCGTGTCGAGCGGGTCGCTGAGCAGCGCCCTGGGAGCCGCGCCGTGCCCGGCGGCCGGAGTGTGGTTCGCTGTCAGCGCGATCGCCACCGTCGTCTCGGTGGGTCTTGCGGTCCGGGTCATGGCCGCCCTCACACGTGCTCCTGGTGGCCGCGGCGGGTGTCGACCGGCAGGCATGTCCGCGCCCGGCCGAACCTCACAGCCGGTGGAGCAGGCCATGGGCGAACTGGCGTGTGCGCTCGTGCCCGAGCCGCAGGTTCGGATGTCGGGGCGCGATGGCGCCGGTTCCGAGCGGACTTCGCCAGCCCGGCAGATCTGTCCTCATCTCGAGCGCAGCAGGTTGTCCATCTCGGTGATCTCGATCGACTGTGCGTCGATGATGCGCCCGGCCAGGCGGAGCGCGTCGGGGTGGACGCCCTGCGCCCTCGCGTCCTCAGCCATCTCGATCGCGCCCCGGTGGTGCTCGATCATGAGCTGAAGGAAGCGCCGGTCGAAGTCGGCGCCCGCTAGCGTCGCCAGCTCCGCCATTACAGCGCTTTGGTCCATCCCCTCCATCTGCATGCCCGCATGGCCCATTCCCGTCATGTCGGCCGTGTCGGGCTGGTCCTCACCCCATCCGTCGAGCCAGCGGCTCATCTGCTCGATCTCGGGGCCCTGCGCGGCGGCGATCCGCTCGGCCAACGAGCGCACCTCGTCGCTCGCGGCGCTCGTGACGGCGAGCTCGGCCATCTCGATCGCGCCTTGGTGATGAATGATCATCATCTGCGCGAACGTCGCGTCGGCCTCGTTGTGCTCGTCCGCCTCCGCCGCGGGGGACTGCACGCCGGCAGGCGTCGAGGTGGCGATCGGGGTCGCAGGCGCGGACCCGCAGGCCGTCAGCAGCGCGGCCAGTGCCACCAGGGACGCGAGACGTGCGCTCGTGCGGGCGGTCATCATCAGGGCAGTCTCCCGTGCGGTCGGTTCGCGGTGCGGTGGTCGACGGTTCGCCTCGGCGTCACCGGTGCCGGTGGTCTGCCGCCACCTCGGTCCTCTCGGCGTCCGTTGCCACTGCGCCCTGCTTGGTGACCTCGTCCGTGGGGTGGTCATCGTCGTGCTGCTGCCCGCGCATCATCAGCATCATGCCGACCATCATCACCGGGCAGGCGAGGACCGCCGCCAGGTAGAGCGCCTCGCTCGCTGACCGGCCCGACACGAGCAGGCCGACGAAGATCAGCCCGCCGATCCCGAGCATGCTCAGGAGATGCTTCTTCACGCCGTGCTGACCGTGCATGGTCCGGACCTGCTCTCGGGGTCGGGTGGCGCCCGGGTTCTGGCGCTGTGTTCTGACAAGAGCGAGCCTGACGTCGCCCGACGAAGAACCCCCGGCACAGGCGTCAAGGTTCGATGAAGAAGTGGGCGGGCTGGCGGGCCAGGGGGTTGGGTGGTCTCGTCGGTGGTGGGGCTGAGGTGCCGACGGTGGAGGCGCCGGGGACCTGTCACCAGGCGAACGCGGCCCGCGAACCTGGCCGCCGCCGGTGGGCGCTTGTCGGTGGTGTCCCGTGTCGAGCCGACCGCGATGCGGCACGGGAGGCCCGTGCGAGGAGGGGGAACCTAGTGCCGTATTCCAGAAGGAGGCTGGACGGTGACCAGTGAGGATTACCGGAAGGGCAGCCTGAGCCTGGCCGGGACCGTCGCGATGGGTACCGGTGTGATGATCGGGGCGGGCATCTTCGCCCTGACAGGGCAGGTCGCCGGCCTCGCCGGGGCCTGGTTCCCGCTGGCGTTCGTGCTCGCGGGGCTCGTGAGCGGCCTGAGCGCGTACAGCTACATCAAGGTGTCGTCTGCCTACCCCTCGGCCGGGGGGATCGCGATGATCCTGTCCAAGGCCTACGGCCGCACGGCGGTCGCGGCCACCGCCTCGATGATCATGGCCTTCTCCATGGTCATCAACGAGAGCCTGGTCGCGCGCACCTTCGGCACGTATGTGGTCCAGCTGCTCGACGTCGATGACGCCTTCTGGGTGCCGGTCCTGGCTGTCGGGCTCATCCTTGCCGCCTTCGGTGTCAACGTCGCCGGAAACAAGGCGATCGGCGCCGTCTCGAAGGTCGCGGCCGTCCTCAAGGTCGGCGGCATCCTGGCCTTCGCCGTCGTGACCCTGTGGGTAGCCGGCTTCGACTTCCAGCCCGTGCCCTCCGGCGGCGCCATCGATGCGTCGGTGAGCGGACTGCTGGCCGGAACCGCGCTGGCGGTCCTGGCCTACAAGGGTTTCACCACCATCACCAACAGCGGCAGCGAGGTGGTGGACCCCGGCCGGAACATCGGCCGGGCGATCGTCATCTCGCTCGCCGTCTGCGCCGTCGTCTACCTCGCCGTCGCCGTCGCCGTCGGCTCCGCGCTGACGATCCCCGAGATCGTCCAGGCCAGGGACTACTCCTTGGCCGAGGCGGCCCGGCCCGCTCTCGGGGGGACGGGGGTTGTCTTCACTGTGGTCATTGCGATCATCGCCACGGCATCGGGCCTCCTGGCGAGCACCTTCGCCGTCTCGCGGATGCTCGCCATGCTCACCGACATGAAGCTCATCCCGCACCGGCACTTCGGTATGCCGGGCCGGGTCCAGCAGCACACCCTCGTCTACACGGTCGTCGTCGCTGCCGTCATGGCTGCCCTCTTCGACCTGAGCCGCATCGCCGCGGTCGGCGCGATCTTGTACCTCGTCATGGACATGGCGATCCACTGGGGCGTCCTTCGGCACCTGCGCAACGAGGTCGGCGCGCGCCCGGGCGTCCTTATCGCCGCGATCGTCGCCGACACCATCATCCTTGGCGCCTTCGTCGCGATCCGGGCCCGCCAGGACCCCTTCATCGTCGTGCTCGCCACGGCGATGATCGTCGCCGTGTTCGCCTTCGAGGCCTTCTACCTTGGTGCACACCGCAGGGAGTCGGACGCGCACGAGCAGTGACCCTCGGAGCCTTCGGGTCGCCAAGAGGCTGGGACGCGGCCGGGAGGGCACCCTTCGTCGGACCTACATGGGTTGGAGTTCGGACTGCATGGTGCGGGTTCTGCCGGTGTGTACACCCAGCAGGGGTATATCCGCAGCCCAGGGGGCGGTGGGGTGGGCTCGTCCTGCAGGCGGGGGTGCGCTGGGCCGGTCGAGGCATGGGTGGGCGTGTGCTTCCCTCGCAGGCCGCATCGGCTCGCCCTCCGAACGTCGGAGGGAGGGGTGTCTGGATTAGGTAGGCGTCGCGGTCCCAGGCGAGCCCGATCTCCCCCACTCGAGCAGCGGCGCCGACCGCTGACTGACAAGGACGGCCCGCCGTGGGCCGCGCCCTCAGCCCGCGCGCTTCAGGGGTGCCGTAGATGGCTGAGCGCCGAATGCGTCGCTGCCGGCGACGCCTGCGGCAACGTCTCGTCAACGTTCGATGAAGAAGCCAGGCTTGGGCTTCTCATTGATACCCCCTAGGGGTATCAATGGGGGGTGCTGACCGTGTGGTCGCGCATCGCGTTCGAACGAGGAGAGCCCCATGGAGACAACCACGACGACCACCTACACCGTCGCGGGAATGACGTGCGGACACTGCGTCGCTGCGGTCTCGACGGAGGTCGGCCAGGTCGACGGAGTCACCGGCGTCGAGGTCGAGCTCGTGCCGGGCGGGACGTCCTTCCTTCGGGTCAGCGGGGTGGTGCCGGTGGACGCGGACGCCGTCAGCGCCGCCGTGGACGAGGCCGGGTACGTCGTGACGGGGGCTGTGGCGTGACGGACGCCAGGCGGTTGACGCTCTTCGCCGCAGGACTTCTTGTCGCACTGGGACTGGGTCTGGTGGTCGGGACCGCAGCCGGGCCGATCACGGCCGCACGCCCAGACGTCGGGGTCGTGGTCCAGGGCGGGGAGGTGTCATGAGCAACATCATCGAGCTCGATATCGGTGGGATGACGTGCTCGTCGTGCGCCGCCAGGATCGAGAAGCGACTCAACCGGATCCCGGGCGTCGAGGCGAGCGTGAACTACGCGACCGAGCGGGCGAAGGTCGAGCTCGCGGACGGTGCGACGGTGGAGGAGGCGATCACCTCGGTCGAGGCGACCGGCTACTCGGCGCGCTTGCGCGAGCAGGCCAGCACTAGCGTGGCGGTCGCCGGCGAAGCCGAGGCCCCGACTGACGAGGCGTCGGCGTTGCGCCACCGTCTCATCGTGTCGGCGGTCCTGACCGCGCCGGTGCTCGTGCTCTCGGCCATCGGGGCCATGCAGTTCGACAACTGGCAGTGGTTGGCGCTGACCCTCACGGCGCCCGTGGTGGTCTGGGGTGCATGGCCCTTCCACCGTGCGGCGTGGACGAACGCGCGGCACGCGGCAGCAACCATGGACACGTTGATCAGCGTTGGAGTCCTCGCGGCGTTCCTGTGGTCCCTGTACGCGCTCTTCTTCGGCGCCGCCGGCGACCCGGGGATGCGGATGGGCTTCAGCCTCGTGCCCGAACGTGGGGGCGGCTCGGCGGACATCTACCTGGAGGTCGCGTCCGCGGTCACGGTCTTCATCCTTCTGGGCCGATGGTTCGAGGCGCGGGCGAAGAAGAGCTCCAGTGCTGCACTTCGGTCGCTGCTGGAGATGGGTGCCAAGGACGTCGCCGTCCTGAGCGACGGCGTCGAGACCCGCATCAGCATCGACGCGCTGGTCGTCGGCCAGGACTTCGTGGTCCGGCCAGGGGAGAAGATCGCCACCGACGGGCAGATCGTCGAGGGGACCTCTGCTGTGGACGCCTCGATGCTGACCGGCGAGCCGGTCCCCGTCGAGGTCGGCCCAGGGGACTCGGTCACCGGGGCGACGGTCAACGCCGGGGGTCGGCTCGTCGTCCGGGCGACCAGGATCGGCGCCGACACCCAGCTCGCGCAGATGGCCAGGCTGGTCGAGGAGGCGCAGACCGGCAAGGCCCCGGTGCAGCGGCTCGCAGACCGCATCTCGGCGATCTTCGTACCGATCGTGATCACCCTGTCCGTTGCGACCTTGGGCTTCTGGCTGGGCGCTGGCGCAGGAACGGAGCTGGCCTTCACGGCCGCCGTCGCAGTGATGATCATCGCGTGCCCGTGCGCCCTCGGCCTGGCCACGCCGACCGCTCTCATGGTGGGCACGGGACGGGGTGCCCAGATCGGTGTCCTGATCAAGGGCCCGCAGATCCTGGAGTCGACCCGGCGTGTGGACACGATCGTGCTGGACAAGACCGGGACCGTGACGACGGGCACGATGCGCCTGGTCGATGTCGTGGCCGGGCCCGGCACCGATGGCGATGAGCTCCTGAGAATGGTCGGTGCGTTGGAGGACGCGTCCGAGCACCCGATCGCTGCTGCGATCGCTCGCGGTGCACGGGAGCGGCTCGGCGTGCTGCCACCGGTCGCGGCGTTCACCAGCCTTCAGGGCCTGGGTGTGGAGGGGACCGTCGACGGCCGGGAGGTCGTCGTGGGCCGCATGGGGTGGCTCGCCGAGCGCTGGTCCGCCGCTCCAGATCCGGTGCTCCTCGCCGCGCTGGACGGCGCGGAGTCGGCTGGACGCACGGTCGTCGCGGCGGGCTGGGACGGGCAGCTGCGGGGGCTGGTCGTGGTCGCCGACACGCTCAAGGCCACCAGCGCGCAGGCGGTGCGCGAGCTCGTCGCGCTCGGCCTGCGCCCAGTGCTGCTGACCGGTGACAACGCCCGTGCCGCCAGGGCGATCGCGGACGAGGTGGGAATCGAGGAGGTGATCTCCGAGGTGATGCCCGCGGACAAGGTGCGGGTGGTCGGGGACCTGCAGGCGGCCGGACGGGTGGTCGCGATGGTCGGTGACGGTGTCAACGATGCCGCCGCCCTGGCCCAGTCGGACCTGGGCATCGCCATGGGCACGGGAGCCGACGTGGCCATCGAGGCCAGCGACCTGACGCTGGTCCGTGGTGACCTGCGCGCCGCAGTGGATGCGGTGCGGCTCTCGCGCCAGACGCTCAAGACGATCAAGGGCAACCTGTTCTGGGCATTCGCCTACAACGTCGCGGCGATCCCGCTGGCAGTCGCCGGGCTCCTCAACCCCCTGATCGCCGGCGCCGCGATGGCGTTCTCCTCGGTGTTCGTGGTCACCAACAGCCTGCGTCTTCGCCGGTTCCGCGCGGTCTCGACCACTGTCACCCCCGAGGTCCAGAGCCACCGGGTGCAGGCGGCGCCCAGGGCCGTGACGGTGAGCTGACCGGGTGGGGTGGACGCCCGGTGCTGCGTCCACCCCACCACGTCGCTTATCGACGCCCTCGGATGAGCCTGCCGTGGATTGGCCCGGTTGACCCGGCGTGTGGAGCCGTGCGCTCGAGCTCGAGATCCTCGTCGGATCTTCGTCGATCCCCGAGGTGAGCCACGGGCTGGCGGGGGACCGTGGAGCAAGGAAGTGGCGGACATCGACCGAGAGGACCGCGTGACACCACGCCCGTTCAACATCGCCCAGGCCCAGGCCCAGGCCCAGGCCCAGGCCCAGGCCCAGGCCCAGGCCCAGGCCCAGGCCCAGG
>NZ_JBFHHB010000139.1:0-8493 GCF_041597215.1 Actinotalea sp. | reverse complement strand
GCTCCTGGTGACGGCGGCGCTGTCGGGGCTGCTCGTGGCCACCTACGTCCGGCAGGCCCCGGCGGTCGAGCCGGCCGAGCTCGGGCCGGGGGAGGCACCGGCGGATCCCGACGGGGTGACCCAGGGCCGTGCGGGGATGGTCGGCGGGTTGCTCACCTTCCTCGCCGTCGGGTGCCCGGTCTGCAACAAGCTCGCGCTCCTCGCCCTGGGCTACGCGGGAGCACTGCAGTGGTTCGCCCCCGTGCAGCCGTTCCTGGCGGCCGGCGGCGTCGTCCTGCTCGGCTGGGCGCTGGTGCGGCGGCTCGAGAACGACGGTTCCTGCCCGTTGCCGCGCTCGGCGGTGGCCGACCGTGCGACGATGCCCCGATGAGTGACACGCATCGCGACGTCGAGATCGAACGCATCGGGGACGGCGGCTACCTGGCCCGCAACGTGCGGGGCGGAGAGCTGCGCTTCGGCACCCAGGACGAGTCCGACTTCAGCCCCGTCGAGCTGCTGATGGTCGCGATCGCCGGCTGTGCCGCCGTCGACATCGAGGTCGTCACCTCGAGGCGCGCCGAGCCCACGCGGTTCGTCGCGCGGGTCGACGCCGAGAAGGTCAAGGAGCCAGAGGGGTCGATCCTCCGCGAGCTCGCGGTGACCTTCGACGTGCGGTTCCCCGAGGGCGAGGCAGGCGACGCCGCGCGCGCCGTGCTCCCTCGAGCCCTCCAGATCTCCCACGACCGCTCCTGCACCGTCTCGCGGACCGTCGAGGCCGCCAGCCCGATCGCGATGCGGCTGGCGGAGCTCGACTGATCCGCTCGGTCAGCGCGTCGTCGGAGGAGAGCTCTCCGCCGTGCGTGCCGGATCGCGCTCGACGACCTCGCCGAGCGCGGCGTCGATCCTCGCCATCACCTCGGCCGGGAGATCGACGCCGGACGCGGCGACGTTCTCGCCGACCTGCTCGGGCCGCGAGGCGCCGATGATCGCGCTCGCCACGTTCGGGTTCTGCAGCACCCAGGCCACCGCGAGCTGAGCCATGCTCAGCCCGAGCTCGCCGGCGATCGGCGCGAGGGCCTGCACGCGCTCCAGGACGTCGTCGCGCATCCAGCGCGAGATCATCCGGGCGCCGCCCTTCTCGTCGGTCGCCCGTGATCCCGCCGGGAGCGCGCCGCCCGGCGGGTACTTGCCCGTCAGGACGCCCTGGGCCACCGGCGACCACACGATCTGGGAGAGCCCGAGCTCGCGCGAGGTCGGGACGACCTCCTCCTCGATGACGCGCCACAGCATCGAGTACTGCGGCTGGTTCGACACGAGCCGGAAGCCGAGCCCTGAGGCGAGCTCCTGGCCCGCGCGGATCTGCTCCGCCGTCCACTCGCTGACGCCGATGTACAGGGCCTTGCCCGCGCGCACGACGTCGGCGAACGCCTGCATCGTCTCCTCGAGCGGTGTGTCGTGGTCGTAGCGGTGCGCCTGGTACAGGTCGACGTAGTCGGTCCGCAGTCGGGAGAGCGAGCCGTCGATCCCCTCCAGGATGTGCTTGCGGGAGAGCCCGCGGTCGTTCGGCCCCTGCGGGCCGACCGGCCAGTAGACCTTCGTGAGGATCTCCAGCGACTCGCGGCGCAGCCCGTCCAGCGCCTCGCCCAGGACGGTCTCCGCGGCGGTGTTCGCGTACACGTCAGCGGTGTCGAAGGTGGTGATCCCCGCGTCGAGAGCGGCGTGCACGCACCGGGTCGCGGTCTCGTTCTCGACCTGCGACCCATGCGTCAGCCAGTTGCCGTAGGTGATCTCGGAGACCTTGAGTCCGCTGCTTCCCAGGTGTCGGTAGTCCATCCACCCATCCAACCGTGGATCGCGCGGCGAGCGCGTCATGCCGCGCCGAGGGTCAGTCGGTGCGCACCCGGACGCCCTCCTCGGCCGAGCGGATGATCGCGTGGGCGACAGCGAGCGCCCGTCGGCCTGCCGTGGCGGGGACCGGCGGCTCGTCGCCTGCGCGGAAGGCGTGGAGCATCGCGTCGACGTACCGGTCGAGGGTCGCGTGGAAGCTCCTCGCCTCGTCGTCGAAGTAGCCGGCGCGCCAGAGGCGGGTCGTGTCGTCCCCTGCGACGGACAGCTCGAGGCTGCGCACCGTGTCGAGCACGACTCCTCGGCCGAGGGTCCCGTTGACCTCGAGGTGGTGGGTGCCCGGGTAGGCGTACGAGGAGTCGTAGGTGCCCAGGAGGGTGCCGACGGCACCGTTCGCGAACTCCAGGGCCACGGCCAGCGTCGTGACGACGCCGGGATGCGTGCGCTCGAAGGTCTGGGCCATGACCGAGGCGATCGGTCCGCACAGGTGCTCGAGCATGTCGAGGCCGTGCACCTGGGTCTCGATGAGGTTGGCGTGGCGGGAGGTGCCGAGGTTGGCCTCCCCGCCGAAGCGCCAGGTGGCGAAGACGAGCTCTCCGAGCTCTCCTGCCTCGATCGCCCGGTGCAGCCGCTGCACGGGCTCGGCATAACGGTGGTTGAGGTCGATGGCGAAGAACAGCTCGCGTCGCGCAGCCTCGGCCAGCAGGGTGTCGGCCTCCTGGAGGTCGAATACCAGCGGCTTCTCGACCATCAGGGGGACGCCACGCTCGATGAGGTGCAGGGTCGTCCCGAAGTGCTCCTCGTTCGGCAGGCTCACGGTCACCAGGTCCGGCTGCTCGGTGTCGAGCATCCGGTCGAGATCCGTGTAGGCACGGGTCAGGTACGACTCGGCGCGGGCGGCGGTGCGGCCGGGGTCGCGGCCGACGAGGGCGCACAGCGTCGTGTCGGGGCGATCGGCGAAGACGCGGGCGTGCTGCTCTCCCCAGCCGCCCGCGCCGACGACGGCCACCTTCACGGGGGTCTCGGCGCTGGGGCGGCGCAGGGGGACGGGCGGTCGGAACTCGGGTGCCATGTGCCTACTGTGCACCTGCGCGCGGCCCCGTGCGTCGCGGGTGCCGAGCGAGAGGGCCTGCGCGGATAGGGGCGAGCGGGGGATATTCGCTCAAGGATTCCGACCGCAGGTCGATACAGTGGGTGGACGACGCTTCGACGGCGTCCTGGATCTCACGCACGTGTCGACGGACGACATCCCGTCGCACGGTGCGTCCCGATCCGCCAGCGGGCCCGACGTCACAGGCACCGAGGCGGGGCGGGTGGCAGTCCCTGACGGCGACCAACAGGCCGGTCGCGGTTCAGGCTCCCCGGGAAGGGCAAACGGGGGAGCGGGCAGGGGCACGCGATGTCGTCTCCGGTGGGTCGTCCCGGATCCCGCTGCCCTCCTCGACGTCGAGCGCGACAGCAGGTGCGCGGTCCGCGTCCCACCGCGCGTCCCGAAGAATGCACGGCGACGACCGTGCCATGCCATTTTGCATTCCACCGGCGTGCACCGTGCGTGCATTCGTGATTCACGGTCGCGGACGTTTTTCTTCCGAATAGGCACGGCGCCGACCGGATCATCCGGCATGGCGCAGGAGGCAATTCTGGATCGGGAATAAAAACGTGGTGCATTGGGCAACGCATACCCCCCGGGGTAGGACCTCGGGCCCGTTCCGGACCCGCGGTCCCGGGTGGAGTGTTGGCCTGTGCCGATGCACCAGAGTCCAGCGAAGGGCCGAGCCGGAGACCCCGTCCCCGGGTTCCCCGGCATGCAGCGGGCACACCCCACCTCGGCGCAGGTCGCTGCGCCCCGTTCAGGAGGTCGCACCATGACGGTTGCCATCGAAGAGCTCAAGGCGATCACCGACACCCAGGTCGTCGACGCGAGGGGGACCTCGTGCCCCGGTCCGATCCTCGCGGCGAAGAAGGCCATCGGCTCGGTGCCGGTCGGCGGTGTGATGGAGGTCCTCGCCACGGACTCCGGCACCCTGAAGGACCTCCCCGCCTGGTCGAAGAAGATGGGCCACGACTACCTGGGCAGCTACGAGGACGGCGGCTTCCTCCGCCTCTTCCTCAAGAAGATGAAGTGACGTCCTGATGAGTCGCACCGAGGACGACGGGCCTGAGCCGCGGATCCTGGTGTTCTCCACGAACAACATCTCCGACCCGGGCATCGACCTCGCCGGGAGCCGGCACCTGCACTACCCCGCGACGGTCTCGGTCCTCGCGATGCCGTGCAGCAGCGGGATCAAGCCTGCCTGGATCGTGCACGCCCTCGAGTCCGGTCAGGACGGGGTCTTCATCGCCTCCGACGGCGAGGAGTGCGCCTTCCTCCCGGACTGCGCCGAGCGCACCTCGCGGATCGCCGCCCAGGCGCAGGAGCTCATGAAGGACAAGGGCCTCGAGCCCAACCGGCTCAAGATGGCGGCCGTCTGCTCGGTGTGTGCCGAGCCGTTCGCCAAGTACATGCGGGAGTTCGCCGATGCCCTGAACCGGCTCGGCTCTCGGCAGGTGCCGGTCGGCTGACCGGCACCTCGGCACGGACAGGAAAGGGACCCCACGGTGGACACCACCAAGAAGACCATCATCGTATTCAGCGGCGACTTCGACAAAGTCGTCGCGGCCTTCATCATCGCCAACGGTGCGGCAGCGATGGACGATGAGGTGACGATGTTCTTCACCTTCTGGGGCCTCAACGCCCTGAGGCGTCCGGACAAGGTCGCCACGACCGGGAAGTCCCCCGTGCAGAAGGCCTTTGCGGCGATGATGCCCCGCGGTCCCGGAAAGCTGACGTTGTCCCACATGAACTTCGCCGGCGCCGGCGCGAAGATGATGCGCCGCGTCATGCGTCAGCAGAAGATCATGCCGCTGGAGGAGCTCATCGACACCGCGCGCGAGCAGGGCGTGAAGATGATCGCCTGCACGATGTCGATGGACGTCATGGGCCTGCGGGCCGAGGAGCTGATCGACGGGCTCGAGTACGCCGGGGTCGCGAGCTACCTGGGCGACGCCGACGAGGCGAACGTCAACCTCTTCATCTAGGACGCGGCCGGGTCCCTGCGGATCCGGCCTGACAGGAGCGGAGCCACAGATGGACTACGACGTCCTGGTGATCGGCAGCGGGATCGGCGGCATGGAGTCGTCGATCAAGCTCGGGGACATGGGCTACAAGGTGCTGCTCGTCGAGAAGGAGGCGAGCGTCGGGGGACGGATGATCCTGCTGTCCAAGGTCTTCCCGACCCTCGACTGCGCGAGCTGCATCTCCGGCCCGAAGATGTCCTCGACGATCAACCACCCGAACATCACCACGAAGACCTACTCCGAGGTGACCGGGATCACGCGCGACGCGTCGGGCCGATTCCGCGCGGAGGTCAAGGAGAAGCCGACATTCGTCGACTGGTCGGCCTGCACCGGTTGCAGCGACTGCCAGACGGCGTGCACGGTCGCCGTCCCCGACGAGTTCAACTCCGACCTCGTCGCTCGCCGCGCCGCCTACATCCCGTTCCCCCAGGCGGTGCCGAAGAAGGCGGTGCTGACGCGCGAGGGGACCTCGCCGTGCATCGGGGCCTGCCCCGCCGGCATCAAGGCGCACGGCTACGTCTCCCTCGTGCGCAGCGGGAAGGACGAGGAGGCCTTCCAGCTCGTCCTGGACGCCACCCCGCTCGTCGGGACCCTCGGCCGGGCCTGCTACGCCCCCTGCGAGTCCGACTGCTCGCGCGCCAAGCTCGAGGGTACCGTGCCGATCCGCCTCATCAAGAGGTTCGCCGCTGACCAGCACTACGCCACCGCGGGTGAGGTCCCGGCGGGGCCGGTGGTCGAGATCGCACCGCAGAACGGTCACCGGGTCGCCGTGGTGGGCTCCGGTCCCGCGGGGCTGACGGCAGCATGGCAGCTCGCCCGACAGGGCTACCAGGTCACGATCTTCGAGAAGCGCTCGGCTCCTGGGGGCTACCTCCGGCACGCCATCCCCGCCTACCGGCTGCCGCACGAGGTCGTGGACGCCGACATCGCCAACCTCACGTCGATCGGGGTGGAGATCGAGTGCGACGCGAGGATCACCGACCTCGAGGCGCTGAAGGAGTCCGGTGGCTACGACGCCGTCGTCGTGGCGACCGGTACCCAGGAGGCGACGGCGATGGCCGTCCCGAACGAGGACGTCGCCGGCTCGGTCACCGGCCTGGACTTCCTCGCCGCCGTCGCCAACGACACGGCCCCCGACCTGGCCGGGAAGCGGGTGGTCATCGTCGGGGGCGGGAACGTGGCCATGGACGCGGCCCGGGTGAGCCTGCGGCTCGGCGCGGCGCAGGCGCGGGTGGTCTATCGGCGGACCAGGGCCGAGATGCCCGCCCATCACGTGGAGGCGGACGACGCCGAGGCGGAGGGCGCGGTCTTCGACTTCCTGGTCACCCCGATCGAGGTCCTCGCGAGCGACGGGCGGGTGAGCGGCATCCGGCTCCAGACGATGCGGCTCGGCGAGCCCGACTCCTCGGGCCGGCGCAGCCCCGAGCCGGTGCCGGGAGCCGAGACGACGCTCGACTGCGACATGGTGATCTCCACGATCGGCATGAGCCCCGACTCCACGCTCTACGAGCACCTGGTCGGGATCGGCAAGGGCCGACGGATCGCCGTCGACCCGCAGACCCTGCAGACCGAGCTCCCGTACCTGTTCGCCGCGGGGGACGTGACGATGGGTGCCACCGACATCACGCGGGCCATCGGTGCCGGGCGGCGCGTCGCCCACATGGTCGACCGCTGGGTCACCGGGAGGCCGCTGAACGGCTTCACCGCCCTGGACGACAGGATCGACACGATCGACCAGGACCGGGTCCTGTCCCGGCAGACGGCCTACGGGCACCGCAACCCCATCAAGGGAGAGGTCGACCTCGTGCCGCACCCGCGGGACTTCCACGAGATCGAGGCGGCGCTCACCCCCGAGCAGGCGCGCGCAGGGGCGGGCAGCTGCCTGGACTGCGGGGTGTGCTCCGAGTGCCAGGAGTGCGTGCGGGTCTGCCCTGCCGACGCGATCCGGATGGACCAGAAGGAGACGGTCTCCACGGTGGAGGTCGGTGCCGTGGTGGTCTCGACCGGCTACAAGCTCTTCGCCGCCGACGCGAAGCCCGAGTACGGCTGGGGCCGCTTCCCCAACGTCATCACCGGGATGCAGATGGACCGGCTGCTCGCACCGACCCGGCCGTACAACACCGTGCTGCGGCCGGGGGACGGCAAGGTGCCCGAGCGGATCGCCTACATCTCGTGCACGGGCTCGCGGGACAAGCAGGTCGGCAACCCGCTGTGCTCGAAGGTCTGCTGCATGTACTCGATCAAGCAGAACCAGCTGATCATGGGAGCGCTCCCGCTCGCGGACGTGACGATGCACTACATGGACATGCGTGCCTCGGGGAAGCGGTACGACGAGTTCTACGAGCAGGCCAAGGACATGGGCGCGCAGTACATCCGCGGCCGGGTCTCGGGGATCACCGAGAAGGAGAACGGTGACCTGGTCCTGCGCTACGAGGACACCGAGGGGACCGGGGCGATCGTCGAGGCCGAGTACGACCTCGTCGTCCTCGCGGTCGGCATCCAGCCGAACCGGGACGTCGAGCGGCTCTTCACCGGGGAGCAGCTCGCGATGGACGAGCACTTCTACGTCGCGGAGCCGAGCGAGGACCTCGACCCCGGCCGGACCGACATCCCCGGCGTGTTCGTCGCCGGCACGGCCTCGGGGGCCAAGGACATCGTCGACACGATCGTGCACGCGGGCGCGGCGGTGGCCCAGGTCGCCGCTCATCTCGAGCACGCCAAGGTGAGCGCCGGGGTCCCGGCATGAGCGAGGAGCCGACGGTGAGCAACGACCCGATCCCCGTACCGGTCGCCGGCACGACGAGCGACGAGGTCCCCGAGGCCGGTCGGGAGCGGCGGATCGGGGTGTACATCTGCCACTGCGGGGGGAACATCTCGGACTACGTCGACGTCGCCCAGGTGCGCGACGCCCTGCGCGCCGAGCCCGACGTGGTCGTCGCCGAGACGACGATGTTCGCCTGTGCCGACGGCACCCAGCACGAGATGATCGACGACATCCGTGGCAAGCAGCTCGACGGACTCGTCGTGGCGAGCTGCTCGCCCAAGCTGCACCAGGTGACCTTCCGCGGGGTGTCCACCAGGGCGGACCTCAACCCCTACGCGTACACGCAGGTCAACATCCGCGAGCAGGACTCCTGGGCGCACACCGACGATCGCGCGGGAGCGACGGCGAAGGCGATCGGACTCGTGCAGGCCGGGGTCGCCAAGACCCGGCTCTCGACCCCCCTCGAGCCGCTCCGGATCGAGACCGTCCCGGCCACGATGGTCGTCGGTGGCGGGGTCGCCGGACTGCGCGCCGCGATCGGCCTGGCGGACATCGGCATCGCGGTGACGCTCGTGGAGCGCGAGGCCGAGCTCGGTGGTCGGCTCGCCCGGCTCGGTCCGATGTTCCCGCACGATCGCAGCGGACGGGAGCAGATCGCCGAGCTGCTCGCGCAGATCGCGGCCCGCCCGACGATCACCGTGCTCACCAGTGCCGAGCTGGTCGGCAAGACCGGCTCGTTCGGCAACTACACGGCGAAGGTCCGGCTCCGGACGCAGACGACGGAGGAG
>NZ_JBFHHB010000138.1:0-8512 GCF_041597215.1 Actinotalea sp. | reverse complement strand
GGCGAGCGTCCGGGCAGCCCTCCGGGTCGTCGGACCGTGGCCGGTCCGCGGAGCGCGGTGAGCGTTCCGGACGCCCCGCGAGCGAGCGCTCGGGAGCCGGCCAGGGCCGTGCCTCGGACCCCCGTGGTTCCGGAGCCGGTGGGGGCGACGGTGCCCCGCGTGCCGATCGTGGTGCCGCTCCGCGCGGTGGTGACCGTGGTGCTGCTCCGCGTGGTGCCGCTCCGCGCGGTGGCGAGCGTGGTGGTGCACCCCGTGGTGCTGCGCCACGGTCCGGCGGGTACCAGGGGCGAAGCGACGAGCGTGGCTCCGGCCAGGCGCGTTCGGGGCGTGCCCCGGAACGGCGTGGCGCGCCTCGCGGCGCCGGCGCAGGGTCCTCGGGCCGGCCCGCGGGACCGGCCCGGTCGGGCCCGGCGCGGAGCGGTACGGACCGGCCGGAGTCGGGAGACCGGACGCGCGCGCCGTTCGTGCCGGAGGACGTCGTGGCATCCGACCTGGATCGGGTCGCGCGTGGCCGACTGCGGACTCTCAGCAAGGAGAACGCCGACGGCGTCGCCCGGCACCTGGTGATGGCGGGCCGACTCGTCGACGAGGAGCCGGAGCTCGCCTACGAGCACGCCCAGGCGGCCGTCCGTCGGGCGGGCCGCGTCGACGTCGTGCGGGAGGCCGCAGGGCTCACCGCCTACCGGACGGGGCGGTTCGCCGAGGCGCTGCGCGAGCTGCGTACCGTACGTCGGCTCAACGGCTCCTCGGAGCACCTCGCCATCATGGCGGACTGCGAACGGGGGCTCGGGCGTCCCGAGCGGGCCCTTGCCCTCGCACTGGAGGACGGTGCCGGCGAGCTCTCGACCGAGAGCGCCGTCGAGCTCGCGCTGGTCGTCGCCGGGGCACGGCTCGACCTGGAACAGCCCGATGCCGCGATGATGGTGCTGCAGGCCCCGGTCGTGCTGGGCGCGACGGGCGAGCTCGCCGAGCGGGTGGCCGGCGTGCGTGCCGACGTGCTCGACGCGCTCGGACGCACCGAGGAGGCGAACGCTCTCCGCGCCACGCTCCCCGATGTCGACGAGGAGATCGTCGTGGTCGATCTCACCGAGGAGGAGGACGCTCCGGTGAGCGAGGATGCTACGAGCCCGACCGGAGGTCCCGATGCTGCTGAGCACTGACGCACCCCTTGCCGAGGAGTACGACCTCGCGCTCGTCGATCTCGACGGCGTGGCCTACCGCGGCAAGGACCCCATCGAGCACGCTGCCGAGGGCCTGGCCGGCGCACGCACGGCCGGGATGGACGTCGTGTTCGTGACGAACAACGCGTCGAGGGAACCCGAGTCCGTCTCCGCCCAGCTGTGCGGACTCGACATCCCCAGCGAGCCGGGCGACGTGATGACCGCTGCCCAGGCGGCGGCCGCCGTCCTGGCCGGTCGGCTCGAGCCGGGCTCGAAGGTGCTCGTGGTGGGCGGAGCCGGGCTGGTCACCGCGGTGAAGGCGGTCGGCCTCGTCGTGGTCGCCTCTGCCGACGACGACCCCGCCGCGGTCGTGCAGGGGTTCGCGCCCGACATCGGCTGGCGCCAGCTCGCGGAGGCGTCCTACGCCGTCCAGCGGGGCGCCTGGTTCGTGGCGAGCAACCTCGACCTCACCCTCCCGAACGAGCACGGCTTCGCGCCCGGCAACGGCGCGCTGGTCGGGGTCGTGCGTGCCGCGACCGGGGTGGAGCCGGTGAGCGCAGGCAAGCCGGAGCCCACGCTGTACCACCTCGCGGTCGAGCGACGGGGTGCGGCACGGCCGCTCGTCGTCGGGGATCGCCTGGACACCGACCTGGGAGGCGCGCGGGCCGCGGACTACCCCGGGCTGCACGTGCTGACCGGCGTGTCCGACGCCCGCGACGCGGTGCTCGCGCCGCCGGAGCATCGGCCGTCGTACCTCGGCGCCGACCTGCGCAGTCTGCTCGTCGCCCATCGGGCACCCGAGCCGGTCGACGGGTGGTGGCGCTGCGGTCGGGCGCGGGCGAGGGTCAGCGCCGGGGTGCTCGAGCTCGACGGTCCCGCTGGGTCGCTCGACCTCGTCCGGGCCGCGTGCTCCGCCGCATGGGAGGCGGCCGATCGCGGTCAGCCCGTCGATCCGGGCACGGTACCGACCCTGCACGTCGACGAGGGCTGAGGTCGGGCTCCCGCACGAGTGGTGGACAGCACGAAGGGGCCCTCGACGACGGGTAGCGTGGTGTCGGCGTGATCGCGACAGCAGTCGGCACGCGTGCACGGGAGGACGGGGAGACAACGTGGAGCAGGAGCGAGCCGAGCGGCCGAGCACGGGCGACGCCGCTGTCGACGAGGCACTGACCACGCTCGACGGACTCGCAGCGATCCCGGTGCGGGAGCACGTCGCAGCCTTCGAGGCGGTCCACGCCGCCCTGGCCGATCGCCTGAACGAGCATCTCGAGTGACGAGCGAACGACTCGATCGCGCCCTGGTGCGCCGAGGGCTGGTCCGCTCCCGCACGCGCGCGGCGGAGCTGATCGCCGCCGGTCACGTGCGTGTCCGTGGCGAGGCAGCGCTCAAGCCCTCGCTCCCCGTCGGGCCGGCGGACGAGCTCGTGGTGGACGGTCCGGACGTCGACTACGTCTCCCGCGGCGGTCACAAGCTGGCCGGCGCCCTCGACCTCGCGGAGCGCCTCGACGGTTCGGCGCTGCCCGTCGCGGGTGCCAGGTGCCTCGACGTCGGTGCGTCGACCGGCGGCTTCACCGAGGTGCTCCTCGGCCGCGGCGCCGCCCATGTGGTCGCTGTCGACGTCGGGCACGGTCAGCTCGCCCAGCCGATCGCCGAGGACCCCCGCGTGACCTCGGTCGAGGGGCTCAACGTGCGTGACCTGACCGTCTCCGACCTCGGACCCCGGCCCTCGGTCGTCGTCGGCGACCTGTCGTTCATCTCGCTCACCCTCGTCCTGCCGGTGCTCGGCGAGGTGGTCGAGCAGGGCGGCGAGCTGTTCGTGCTGGTCAAGCCGCAGTTCGAGGTCGGGCGCACGCGGCTCGGGAACGACGGTGTCGTCACCTCGGCCACCGCACGCGCCGAGGCGGTGCTCGCGGTGGCGACCGCCGCTGCGCGGCGGTTCGTGGTGCACGCCGTGGTCCCGAGCCCCCTGCCCGGTCCGGCCGGCAACCACGAGTACTTCCTGTGGCTGCGCGAGCCCGCCGGTGCCCCGCTACCCGTCGACCTGACCGGTCGTCTGGAGGCCGCGGTCGCCGCGGCCGTGCACGAGGACCGTGCATGCCTGGTGCGACCCCCGCACCGCGGCGTCCCGAGGAGGCTCGCGTGACTCGATCGGTACTGGTGGTCACCCACCTCGGGCGGCAGGAGGCCGTCCGGGCGAGCGAGGTCGTCGTCAGGGCGCTGACCGAGGCCGGTATCCGACCCGTGCGCGAGGACGCGCACCATGGGCTGGACGGCTGCGAGATGGTCATCGTGCTCGGCGGTGACGGCACGATCCTGCGCGCCGCGGAGCTGACCCGGGGAACGGAGGTGCCCGTGCTGGGCATCAACCTCGGGCATGTGGGCTTCCTCGCCGAGAGCGAGCGTGAGCAGGTCGAGGAGGTCGTGCGGCGGGTCGCGGCCCGTGACTACGAGGTCGAGGAGCGCGGCACCGTCGACGTCCGCATCCTCCGCCCTGGCCTGCCTCCCGTCCACGACTGGGCACTGAACGAGGCGACCGTGGAGAAGGCGGACCGCAGCCGCATGGTCGAGGTCGTGCTCGAGGTCGACGCACGGCCGCTGTCGTCCTTCGGCTGCGACGGTGTCGTGATGTCGACCTCCACCGGATCGACCGCGCACGCGTTCTCCGCAGGCGGGCCCGTCGTGTGGCCGGACGTGGACGCGATGCTCATGGTCCCGCTGTCCGCGCACGCGCTGTTCGCTCGGCCCCTCGTCGTGGGACCGAGCTCCGTGCTGGCCGTCGAGGTCCTGGCGCGCTCGTCGAGCGACGCCGTGCTGACCTGTGACGGACGGCGCAAGCACGACGTCCCTGCGGGGAGCCGGATCGAGGTGCGACGGGGTGCCGTCCCCGTCCGGCTCGCCCGCCTCGGCAGGGCTCCCTTCGCCGACCGACTCGTGTCCCGGTTCGACCTGCCCGTGACGGGCTGGCGGGGTCGTGCGGCCGACGACGCCGAGGACGCCCGGCCGTGGGGCTCGTGGTCCGAGGCGGGCCGGGACGAGGGCGGCCCGGCGTGATCGAGGAGCTGCGGATCGACGACGTCGGCGTGATCGTCTCGGCCCGCGTCCCGCTCGGGCAGGGCCTGACCGCGATCACGGGGGAGACCGGGGCCGGGAAGACGATGGTGCTGACCGGTCTCGCCCTCATCCTCGGGGGGAAGGCCGATGCTGCCCTGGTGCGTGCCGGGGCCGAGCGGGCGACCGCCGAGGGCTGCTTCGTCGTGGACCCGTCATCGGCGGTGGCCGAGCGGGCGCGCGAGGCAGGTGCCGTCGTGGACGAGGACGGCACCTTGCTGGCGATGCGGACGGTCGCGGCAGCGGGACGGTCACGGGCCTTCCTCGGCGGTCGGGGGGTCCCCGCCGCGGTCCTGGTGGAGATCGCCGACCAGCTCGTCACGGTGCACGGGCAGCAGGACCAGACGCGGCTGCGCTCGCCACGGCGCCAGCGCGAGGCCCTCGACGGCTTCGCCGGGCCGGCGCACCTGGGCGAGCTCGCGGCCTACCGCGAGACCTGGGCCGCACTCCAGCAGGCGAAGGCCGACCGTGAGGACCTCCTCGCGCACGTCGAGGACCGGCGCCGCGAGGCCGAGCTGCTCCGCGCGGGGCTCGCCGAGGTCGAGCGGGTCGATCCCCGCCCCGGTGAGGACACCGAGCTCGCCGCCGAGGCCGAGCGGCTCGGGCACGCGGAGGACCTGGCCGAGGCCGCTGCACTCGCCCACCGGATGATCGTCGGGACCTCCGGGATGGACACGCCCGGTGCCGCCCCCGTGGTCGAGCAGGCTCGTCGTGCCCTGGAGAGCGTCGGCGGGCACGACGCCCAGCTCGCCTCGCTCGCCACCCGCGCGGCCGAGGTCGGATACCTGCTCGAGGACCTCGCGGCCGAGCTCGCCCGCTACGGGCAGGACCTCGAGGCCGACCCGGCACGGCTCGAGGAGATCCACCGGCGCCGGGCCGAGCTCACGATGCTGGCGCGGAGCCACGGCGGCACCGTCGACGAGGTGCTGGACTGGGCGTCGCAGGCGGGACTGCGTCTGGCCAGGATCGACACGGCCGAGGGGGCCGAGGAGCTCGAGTCAGCGATCGCGCGGCTCGAGGCATCGCTCGCCGAG
Organism: Actinotalea sp.; assembly: GCF_041597215.1. Taxonomy (GTDB): domain Bacteria; phylum Actinomycetota; class Actinomycetes; order Actinomycetales; family Cellulomonadaceae; genus Actinotalea. Next base: position 3,210 of record NZ_JBFHHB010000138.1, on the reverse strand, counting down.
CTCGGCGCCCGCCTCACCGCGAGCCGCACCGTGGCGGCGGAGCGGCTCGCGGACGCCGTGAGCGAGGAGCTCTCCGGGCTCGCCATGCCCGACGCGAGGCTCGAGGTACGCGTCGACGCGCTGAGCGAGCGGGGCCCGTGGGGGGCGGAGGACGTCGCCATGCTCCTGGTCCCGCACGCGGGAGCCACCGCACGCCCGCTCGGCGTCGGGGCCTCGGGCGGAGAGCTCTCCCGCGTGATGCTGGCGTTGGAGGTTGCCCTGGCGACCGCCCCCGGTTCCGGGGCCTCCCGCCCGGCGACGTTCGTCTTCGACGAGGTCGACGCCGGTGTGGGCGGGCGGGCAGCCGTCGAGGTCGGCAGGCGCCTGGCCGAGCTGGCACAGCAGGCCCAGGTGGTCGTCGTCACGCACCTCCCGCAGGTCGCCGCCTACGCCGACCACCACCTCGTCGTGCGCAAGTCCCAGCAGGAGGGGGCAGAGGTCGTCACGGCGTCCGACGTGCGCGCCGTCACCGGTGCCGACCGGGTCGCGGAGCTCGCCCGGATGCTGAGCGGGCGGGTCACCGACACGGCACTCCAGCACGCGGCTGAGCTCCTGGAGCGCTCCGTCGTGGGACGATAGGCCCCGATGAGACTGAGCCTGCGCAAGACTCCCGCCCCGCCCCAGGAACCTGGGGTGCACGGCGTGGTCCGTGTCGACCCCCGCACCAAGAGCCTGACGAAGCGACTGCGTCCGGGTGAGATCGCTGTCATCGACCACCTCGACCTCGACCGGGTCTCGGCCGAGGCGCTGCTGGCGTGTGCCCCGGCAGCCGTGCTCAACGCCGCGCGTTCGACCTCCGGCCGGTACCCGAACCTCGGCCCCGACATCCTGGTCTCCGCAGGCATCCCGCTGCTGGACGACCTCGGCCCCGACGTCCTCACCCTGGTCGAGGGACACACCGTCCGGGTGGTCGGCTCGGCCGTCTTCGAGCGGGACCGGCTCGTGGCCGAGGGTGTCCTGCAGGACGAGGGGACGGTCGCCGAGGCGATGGCGGCCGCACGCGAGGGACTCGCCGTCCAGCTCGAGTCCTTCGCGGCCAACACGATGGACTACCTGCGGCGCGAGCGTGAGCTCCTGCTCGACGGCGTCGGGGTGCCGGACATCGAGACCGTGATCGAGGGGCGCCAGGTCCTCATCGTGGTGCGCGGCTACCACTACAAGGAAGACCTCGTCGCGCTGCGCCCGTACATCAAGGAGTACCGGCCGGTGCTCATCGGCGTCGACGGGGGAGCCGACGCGATCCTCGAGGCAGGCTGGAAGCCCGACCTGATCGTCGGTGACATGGACTCGGTCTCGGACCGTTCGCTCACCTGCGGCGCGGAGATCGTCGTGCACGCCTACCGTGACGGCAGGGCCCCCGGTGTCGAACGCGTCGAGAAGCTCGGGGTCCGGCACGTCGCCTTCCCCGCGACCGGGACGAGCGAGGACGTGGCCATGCTCCTCGCGGACGACAAGGGCGCAGAGCTGATCGTCGCGGTCGGCACGCACGCGACCCTTGTCGAGTTCCTCGACAAGGGCCGCTCCGGGATGGCGAGCACCTTCCTCACGCGGCTGCGGGTCGGCGGGAAGCTCATCGACGCCAAGGGCGTCTCGCGCCTGTACCGCCAGCGGATCTCGAACTGGCAGCTCGCCTGGCTCGTCCTGGCGGGGCTCCTCGCCCTCGTCGTGGCGCTGGCCTCCACCACCGCCGGTCAGACGCTCTTCGGCCTGATCGGGGCCGGCTTCGACGACCTCTGGTCCACCCTGCACACGCTCGTCGGCGGCGGCACATGATGCCCACCGCCTCGAACCGAGAGAACTCACAGTGATCGACTTCCGGTACCACATCGTCTCCCTGATCTCGGTGTTCCTCGCCCTCGCCGTCGGGATCGCTCTCGGTGCCGGCCCCCTGAAGGAGTCGATCGGGGACACCCTGACGGGGCAGGTCGACCAGCTGCGCGCGGAGAAGGACGAGCTGCGCGTCGAGCTCGAGCAGGCCACGGGGTCGCTGCAGGACGAGCAGGAGGCATTCGCCGCCGTCGCCCCGGACCTCGTCGACGGCATCCTTCCCGGGTATCGGGTGGCGGTCGTGCAGATCGGTGCGGTGGACCAGTCCGTCGCCGACGGCGTCCTCGCCCAGCTCACCGCCTCAGGGGCATCCGTGAGCGCACGGGTCGCCGTCACCTCCGAGTGGACCGACCCCGCGCGCACGGCCTTCCGAGGGACGCTCGCGAGCACGCTCGTCGGCTACCTCGACCCCCGCCCTGCCGCCGATGCCGGAACGGCCGTCGAGCTCGCCGAGGCGTTGGTCCAGGCGCTGACGACAGCGGATCCGACCGATCTCGCCGCCATCTCGGAGAACGCAGGGGTGCTGCTCGACCTCATGTCGGGGGACGCCGGGCTGATCACCATCGACGGCACCGTCTCGACGGCCGCTGACGCCGTCGTCGTGCTGACCGGACCGGTCACCGCCGAGGACACGGACGCCGAGACCACGGGGACCGTGTCCGAGACGACCGAGGACACCACGGCCGCTCCGGAGGCGACCACGGCCGATGTCCCGGCCGCGCAGGAGGTCACCGCGGAGGAGATCGACGCCGTGACGCTCATCGCCCGGTCCGCGCAGGAGCGCAGCGCCGGTGTCGTGGTGGCCGGCGGCGTCGTGAGCGAGCCCGGTGTGCTGACCAGCCTGCGCTCGTCCTCCGACCTCGCCGCCTCGATCGCCACGATCGACAACGTCCAGCGATTCGCCGGCCAGGTCTCGGTCCCGATGGCGCTGTCGGCCACGGTCGACGGGACCGTCGGCCACTACGGCGTCGGAGAGCTGGCGACGGCTGCCATGCCAGGACGGGTGGTGCTCCTGCCGCTCGAGCGGGTCCCTGCCGTCCCGCAGCCCACGGACGCCGCGGGCGACGCGACCTCGCCCGCCCCCGAAGGCTGAGGACGAGGATGGGCGCCGCCAGGCGCAGGACGGGCGGCCGGCACGGATCCGCCTCCTGGGGAGCGGTCGTGCGCTCGGGGCTCGTGGCCGCGGTCGGCACTCGTGCGGCCAGGGCAGGCCTCGACGCCCTCCTCGGCGGGGCCGACCCCCGGTGGACCAGGACCAACCACCGCGGGGCCCCGATCTCCTTGCTCGAGGGCCCGGCCGTCGCCGTCGGTCTGGTCGCCGGCGCGGCCGTCGGCCGGCCCGGC
>NZ_JBFHHB010000137.1:0-8514 GCF_041597215.1 Actinotalea sp. | reverse complement strand
CTGGAACCACGGCATCGAGGGCCCGGCCCGCGATCCCGGCGTCGGCATCGAGATCCTCCCGCTGCGGCGTCAGTCGATGCGCAACCTGCTCGCCACGCTGCTGCTCTCCGCCGGCGTGCCGATGCTCACCGCGGGCGACGAGGTCGGCAGGACCCAGCAGGGCAACAACAACGCGTACAACCAGGACAACGAGATCTCCTGGATCGACTGGGAGCTCTCGCCGTGGCGGGAGCACCTGTTCTCGACGGCGCAGCACCTGCTGCGCCTGCGCCGCGAGCTCCCCGCGCTGCGCGCCGACCGCTTCTACCGCGGGGTTCCGCGACCGGACTGCGAGGACCCCCGACCCGACCTGTACTGGCGCAGCGCCGCGGGTCGGCCGCTCGAGACGCACGAGTGGAACGACCCCCACGTGCGGACCATCCAGATGGTCCGCACCGCCTGCGACGGCTCCGCCGTGCTGCTCCTCATCAACGGTGCACTCGACCCCGTCTCGGTCGAGCTCGCCGAGGGCGTGCCGGAGTGGCACCTGCGGTGGGACTCGACGACCGAGCACCCGGACGACCTCGAACGGCCCGGCGGGCCGGCGGCGAACGGCAACGGCGCCGTCCGGCCCGGAACCTCGCTGCTCGTCGAGGCGCTGTCGGTCCGGCTGTACTCGGCCCCGGCGGCCCCGGTCGCTCCCCTCGAGGACTGACGACCGGCGTCCACGAAGCGGCGTGCCGGCGGACCAGGTCCGAGAAATCGCCGTGTTCCTGGGCTCCGGACGTGCCGACTACGGATCACGGTCGGTAGGTTCAAGGGGTGACCCCGCCCACGCAGCCCCCGCGCCCGTCCCCGCCTCCCGGCCGCTCCGGCCGATCGGGTCGTCCGGCCTCGGCCGGCGGCTCGGGAAAGAGCCCCAAGCCCGGCCCTGCGAAGGGCGCCGGGCCCACGGCCGCCGCACCCGCCGCACCCGCCGCGCCCCCTGCAGCCGCACCCGCAGCACCGAGGGCGGACGCGGTGCCGGCTGCACCCGCTGCACCCCCGGCGCCTGCCGTTCCCGGCGTGCGGTCCGTCGGCCGGATCCCGGTGGTCGACGTCTCCCCCGTCCTGGAGGCCGGCCGCTGGCCGGCCAAGGCGGTCGTCGGCGAGGCCGTCGAGATCGGCGCTCGCGTCTTCCGTGAGGGCCACGACGCCGTCGCCGCCACGGCCGTGCTGATCGGTCCGGACGGGTCCGAGCACAGCCGGGTACCGATGACGCGGGTCAACGCCGGTCTGGACACCTGGCGCGCCGACCTCGTCCCCGACGCGACCGGGGCGTGGACCTTCCGCGTCGAGGGCTGGTCCGACCCGTACGCGACCTGGGTGCACGACGCGACGATCAAGATCGATGCAGGGGTGGACACCGAGCTGATGCTCGCCGAGGGCGCTGCCCTCCTCGAGCGGGCCGCCGCACGCGAGGGGTTGCCGTCGGAAGCGGTCCAGGCCCTGTCGGCCGCCGTCGCCGGCTTGCGGGACACCCACGTGCCGCCACGCCGACGCCTCGAGGCGGGCCTCGCCGCCCCCGTGGTCACGGTGCTCGACGCGCACCCCGTGCGCGACATGGTCTCGTCCTCACCGGCCTACCCGCTCACCGTCCAGCGAGAGCTCGCACTGGCCGGTTCCTGGTACGAGATGTTCCCCCGCTCCGAGGGCGCCACCTACGACGCCTCGGCGCGCTCCTGGCGCTCGGGCACGCTGCGCACCGCGGCCGAGCGGCTGCCGGGGATCGCCGCGATGGGCTTCGACATCGTGTACCTCACCCCGATCCACCCGATCGGCACCACGCACCGCAAGGGCCGCAACAACTCGCTCACCTGCGCCCCCGGCGACCCGGGCTCGCCGTACGCGATCGGTGCGCCCGAGGGGGGCCACGACGCGATCCACCCGGACCTGGGCACCTTCGAGGACTTCGACGCCTTCGTCTCCCGTGCCAGGGGCCTGGGCATGGAGGTCGCCCTGGACCTGGCCCTGCAGTGCTCACCCGACCACCCGTGGGTCACCGAGCACCCGGAGTGGTTCACGACCCGCCTCGACGGCTCGATCGCCTACGCGGAGAACCCGCCCAAGAAGTACCAGGACATCTACCCCGTCAACTTCGACAACGACCCGGCGGGGATCTACGCCGAGGTGCGGCGGGTGCTGCAGGTGTGGATCGACCACGGGGTCACCGCCTTCCGGGTCGACAACCCGCACACCAAGCCGCTCGAGTTCTGGGAATGGCTCATCGCGGACGTCAACGCTGCCCACCCGGACGTGATCTTCCTCGCCGAGGCCTTCACGCGTCCCGCGATGATGCACACCCTCGCCAAGATCGGCTTCCACCAGTCGTACTCGTACTTCACCTGGCGCAACACGCGCGAGGAGATCGAGGAGTACCTGGAGGAGGTCTCCGGACCGGCGGCCGCGTACATGCGGCCGAGCTTCTGGCCCACGACGCACGACATCCTCACGCCGTACATGCAGTACGGCGGGGCACCTGCCTTCGCCATCCGCGCGATCCTCGCCGCGACGGGAGCACCGACCTGGGGCATCTACTCGGGCTACGAGCTCGTGGAGAACGTCCCGCGTCCCGGCGTCGAGGAGCAGATCGACAACGAGAAGTACGAGTACCGGCCCCGGAACTGGGTCGCTGCCCAGCAGACGGGGATCCCGGACCTGCTGACGAGGCTCAACGCGATCCGCAAGGAGCACCCCGCCCTGCAGCGCCTGCGCGGCCTGACGGTGCACCCCACGGGGAACGACGCCGTGATCTGCTTCTCGCGCCACGTCGACGCGGCCCAGTCCCCCACCGGGCGCGCGGACACCGTCCTGGTGGTCCTCAGCACCGATCCGCACCACACGCGCGAGACGGTCGTCCACCTCGATCTCGAGGCGCTCGGCGTCGAGGTCGACTCCCCCCTTGTCGTCCGGGACCTCCTGTCCGGGGAGTCGTACACCTGGGATGCCGACCCCTTCGTCCGGCTCGACCCGTGGACCCGCTGCGGTCACGTCCTGACCGTGGAGCGTTGATGAGCACCGATCGCCCCAACGAGCCGGTCCCCGTCGACACCGGAACGATGCGCGCCGTGGAGGTCGCGGCCTCCCCCCCACCGGTCGATCCGACCCGGGCCCTTCCGCCGCGCCCCTCGGCCACGACCCACCTGCCGTCGATGTCGCCGAGCCCGCTCAGCGACGACCCGGAGTGGTACCGGACCGCCGTGTTCTACGAGGTCATGCTGCGCTGCTTCGCCGACTCCACAGGTGCCGGCTCCGGTGACCTGCGCGGACTGATCGAGCGCCTGGACTACCTCCAGTGGCTCGGCGTCGACTGCCTCTGGCTGCCGCCGTTCTTCCCCTCCCCGCTGCGCGACGGCGGCTACGACATCGCCGACTACACCTCGATCGCGACGCAGTACGGGACTCTCCAGGACTTCGCCGATCTCATCGAGGCCGCGCACGCCCGAGGGATGCGGCTCGTCATCGACCTGGTGATGAACCACACCTCGGACGCGCACCCGTGGTTCCAGGCCTCGCGGTCGGACCCCGAAGGCCCGTACGGCGACTTCTACGTGTGGAGCGACGACAACACCCGCTACGAGGACGCGCGGATCATCTTCGTCGACACCGAGACCTCGAACTGGACCTTCGACCCGGTCCGTCGTCAGTACTTCTGGCACCGGTTCTTCAGCCACCAGCCCGACCTCAACTTCGAGAACCCGTACGTGCGCGAGGCGATGAAGGACGTCGCCCGGTTCTGGTTGCGCATGGGGGTCGACGGCTTCCGCCTCGACGCCGTCCCGTACCTCTTCGAGGAGGAGGGCACGAACTGCGAGAACCTCCCGCGCACCCATGAGTACTTGCGCGAGATCCGGGCGATGGTCGACGAGGAGTTCCCTGGTCGCATCATGCTCGCCGAGGCGAACCAGTGGCCGGAGGACGTGGCGGCGTACTACGGCACTCCCGAGGAGCCCGAGTGCCACCTGTGCTTCCACTTCCCGGTGATGCCCCGCATCTTCTACTCGATCAAGGACCAGCGAGCGGCCCCCATCGTCGACATCCTGGCCGACACCCCGGACATCCCGCTCGGCGGCCAGTGGAGCACCTTCCTGCGCAACCATGACGAGCTCACCCTCGAGATGGTCTCGACGGAGGAGCGTGCCGCGATGTACGGCTGGTACGCCCCCGACCCCCGGATGCGCGCCAATGTCGGGATCCGGCGTCGCCTCGCCCCGCTCCTGGACAACTCGCGTGCGGAGATCGAGCTCGCCCACGCCCTGCTGCTGTCCCTCCCCGGCAGCCCGTGCCTGTACTACGGCGACGAGATCGGCATGGGCGACAACATCTGGCTGCCGGACCGCGACGCGGTCCGCACCCCGATGCAGTGGACCCCTGACCGCAATGCGGGCTTCTCCACCGCCGATCCGGGCAAGCTCTACCTCCCCGTCGTCCAGTCCCTCGTGCACACCTACGCGGCGATCAACGTCGAGTCTCAGCTCGCCCAGACGACCTCGCTTCTGCACTGGGTGCGCGGGATGCTCACCATCCGGCGCAAGCACCCCGTCTTCGGGAACGGGGACTTCGTCGCCGTCGCGTGCGACGACGAGTCGGTGCTGGCCTACCTGCGGCGCAACGCCGAGGAGACCGTGCTGTGCGTCGCGAACCTCGCCGCGACGCCACGCTCGGCGACGCTCCGGCTCCCGGAGCACCTCGGGCACACGCTGCACGACGTCTTCGGCGGCGCCGCGTTCCCCGAGGTGGCCGCCGACGGCACCGTGGGGATCACCCTCGGGTCGCGGGACTTCTTCTGGCTGGCGATCGGCCCGCCCGAGGTCACGGACTGATGGCGCCGCCCACGGACGGGGTCCCGGCGATCGGTGGTCCGAGCGAGCCCGACGTCCTCGCGCTCCTGCTCGGGTGGCTGCCCGGCCGCCGGTGGTACCCGGCCAAGGGGACGCAGTCGGCCCCCGAGCCGGTCGGGGTCATCGAGCTGGTCGACCCGCTGGGCGCCGGCCAGGTCGGCCTGCACCTGTTCCGGCTCGGCTCGGGAGCCGTGCTGCAGGTCCCCGTCGTCCTGCGCGCCGCCGCCGGCCGACCGGAGGCGCTGGGCACCGTCCGGCGCGAGGGCGTGGACCTCGAGGTCCTCGACGGCTGCGCCGACCCGGCCTTCCTCCGCGCCTGGCTCGGCCTCGCCCGCCGCGAGGGGGGTCTGCCGCCCGACCTCGTCGCAGGCGACCTGGACGCCCCTGGCGCCGCACGGGTGCTGTCGGGCGAGCAGTCCAACACCTCCGTGCTCCTCCCCCGTGCGGAGCCACCGGCGATCCTCAAGGTCTTCCGCGTCGTGACGCCCGGGCACAACCCGGATGTCGCGGTGCCCTCCGCCCTGCACGGCGCCGGATGGACGGGGGTGCCACGCCCGCTCGGCTGGCTCAGCGGCTCGTGGTCGGCCGAGGGCGCCACGGAGGGCACGACCGGCGACCTGGGCGTGGTGAGCGAGCTCGTCCTGGGCGCCCGGGACGGGTTCGAGCTGGCCTGCGCCCGCGCCGGAGCCGGCGAGGACGTGAGCGGGCTCACCCACGAGCTGGGCAGGACCACAGCGCAGCTGCACTCGGCCCTGCGCCGTGCCCTGCCGACCGAGCAGGGCCCCGCCGACGTCGCGGCCGTGGTCGGCACACTGCGAGCCAGGGCCGCCGCGGCGATCGACGCGGTCCCGACGCTCGCCGACCGGGCCGAGCGGGTGCTGGGCGTTCTCGATCTCGTGGGCACCGTCGGCACCCTTCCCGCCCTGCAACGGGTGCACGGCGACTACCACCTGGGCCAGGTCCTCCACTCGCCGGACCGCGGCTGGTTCGTCCTCGACTTCGAGGGCGAGCCCTCGGCGTCCGCTGCCGAGCGGGAGCGCCCCGACCTCGCTCTGCGCGACCTGGCCGGCATGCTCCGCTCCCTGGACTACGCGGCCGCCGTCGGCGGGGCCGGCGATCCGGGATGGCTCGAGGCGGCCAGGTCCGCGCTGACCGAGGGCTACCGTTCCGAGTCCGCCGCCCTGGGCTCGTCGACGGACATCCCCGCTCAGACGACCCTGCTCCGGGCGCTCGAGCTCGACAAGGCCCTCTACGAGGTCGTCTACGAGACGCGGAACCGGCCGTCGTGGACAGCGATCCCCCTCGCAGGAGTCGATCGCCTGCTCGCGAGCGACGAGAGCTGAGCGTCGGGGCCCACCGCTCGTGACCGGATCGTGACGCCTCGGGACGCCGAACCGGGCGCCGCTGTGTGCGCCGAGCCGCCGTCGGTGCCAGGGTAGGACCATGACGACGACGCCCTCCCCACGACCGGTGTTCACCGAAGAGCTCGACGCCATCGCCGCGGGGGTGCATCAGGATCCGCACCGCATCCTCGGGGTGCACCTGGACGAGGGCGTGGTGACGGTACGGACGCTGCGCCCCCTGGCCGACAGCGTGGTGGTCCTCACCGCCGACGGCGAGCACGAGGCCGTCCACGAGCACGGCGGCGTCTGGGTCACCGCGTTCGCCGGCACGGCGATCCCCGACTACCGGCTGCGCGTGACCTACGGCCAGGACACCACGACGACGGACGACCCGTACCGCTTCCTGCCGACCGTCGGCCCGATGGACCTGCACCTGATCCGGGAGGGCCGTCACGAGGAGCTCTGGACCGCGCTCGGGGCGAACGTGCGGCACTACCCCGGTCTGATGGGCGACGTGACGGGGACCGCGTTCGCGGTCTGGGCACCGAACGCCCGCGCGGTCCGCGTCGTGGGCGACTTCAACCACTGGCAGGGCACCCCCCACACGATGCGCTCCCTCGGCGACTCGGGTGTCTGGGAGATCTTCATCCCGTCGGTCGGTGCCGGGACCCGGTACAAGTACGAGATCCTCAGCCAGGACGGCTCGTGGCGGCAGAAGGCCGACCCGATGGCCCAGGGAACCGAGATCCCTCCGGCGACGGCGTCCGTCGTCGTGGAGTCCGACTACACCTGGTCCGACGACGCATGGATCGACCGGCGCACCTCACGCGACCCGCACTCGGGCCCGATGAGCGTCTACGAGGTGCACCTGGGTTCATGGCGTCCGGGACTGACCTACCGCCAGCTCGCCGACCAGCTCACCGAGCACGTCGTGTCCACGGGCTTCACCCATGTCGAGCTCATGCCGGTCGCCGAGCACCCGTTCGGCGGGTCCTGGGGCTACCAGGTGAGCTCCTACTACGCGCCGACTTCGCGCTTCGGGCACCCGGACGACTTCCGGTACCTCGTGGACCGGCTGCACCAGGCGGGCGTCGGGGTCCTCCTGGACTGGGTGCCGGCGCACTTCCCCAAGGACGAGTGGGCCCTGGGCCGATTCGACGGGACCCCGCTGTACGAGCACCCGGACCCGCTGCTCGGCGAGCAGCCCGACTGGGGGACCTACGTCTTCAACTTCGGCCGCAACGAGGTCCGCAACTTCCTCGTGGCCAACGCGACCTACTGGCTCGAGGAGTTCCACATCGACGGCCTGCGCGTCGACGCGGTCGCCTCGATGCTGTACCTGGACTACTCCCGTAGCGCGGGGCAGTGGCGTCCCAACGTCCACGGCGGCCGGGAGAACCTCGATGCGATCCGCTTCATCCAGGAGGCGAACGCGACGGCCTACCGCCGCACGCCGGGAATCCTCATGATCGCCGAGGAGTCGACGGCCTGGCCGGGAGTGACCACTCCGACCGACCACGGCGGCCTGGGCTACGGCCTGAAGTGGAACATGGGCTGGATGAACGACACGCTCCGCTACCTCGCGGAGTCCCCGATCAACCGTCGGTACCACCACAACGAGATCACCTTCTCGATCGTCTACGCGTTCTCCGAGCACTTCATCCTGCCGCTGAGCCACGACGAGGTCGTCCACGGCAAGGGCTCCCTCATGCACAAGATGCCAGGGGAGCACCTGGAGCAGGCGGCGGGGGTCCGCTCCCTGCTCGCCTACCAGTGGACCCATCCGGGCAAGCAGCTGCTCTTCATGGGCTGCGAGTTCGGGCAGACCTCGGAGTGGGACGAGGGTGTCGGCCTGCCCTGGCACCTGCTGGACTACTCGACGCATCAGGGCATCCGTGCCCTGGTGACCGACCTGAACCGCTTCTACCGGGAGGAGCCGGCCCTGTGGGCGCTGGACTCCAGCCCGTCAGGGTTCGAGTTCATCGACTCGCAGGACGCCGACCACAACGTCCTGACGTACATCCGACGCGACGGGACCGGCCGGACGGCCGTCGTCGTCGTCAACTTCGCCGGCACCTCGCACGAGGGCTACCGCCTCGGCCTGCCCTCGGGCGGCGCCTGGCGCGAGGCCCTCAACACCGACAGCGAGGCCTACGGAGGCTGGGGGGTCGGCAATCTCGGGCGGATCGAGGCCCACGACCACCCGACGCACGCGCAGCCCTGCTCGGCGAGCATCCGGGTGCCGGCACTCGGCGTGGTCGTCTTCGTGCCCGAGGGCCAGGAGCCCGTTCAGGCCTGAACGTGGTCGAGGG
>NZ_JBFHHB010000136.1:0-8564 GCF_041597215.1 Actinotalea sp. | reverse complement strand
TCTTGGCCCGGCCGTGCTCGTCGGGCTGGGCTTCTCGGCGATCACCCTGCTGGTGGGCCCGGTCGCGGCCGCACTGGGCCAGGACCTGCCCGGGCTCGCGGGCGGCGCTGTGGCCCTGCTCACCCCGGTGGTCGTCCTCGCGGTCGACGCGGGGGAGAAGGCGATGAGGAGTCGGCGTGCTGCCCGTCGTGCGACGGGACGGTCGGGACTCAGGACGGAGGAGCCGCCGTCGACTCCCGCACGATGAGCTGGGTCGAGAGCTCGAGCCGGTTGGTCGCCAGGGGGACGTCGTTCGCGAGCTGGAGCAGCACCTGGAGCGCCGTCGACCCGATCTCGCTGAAGGGCTGGCGCACGGTGGTGAGGCGTGGGGAGGCTGACGTCGCCTGGAGCGCGTCGTCGAATCCGACGAGGGAGAGGTCCTCGGGGACCCGCACGCCACGTGTCCTGGCGGCGTCGAGCACGCCGAGGGCCTCGAGGTCGTTGGCGGCGAAGATCGCTGTCGGTGGCTCCCCGAGGTCGAGCAGACGCAGGGCGGCCTGGCGGCCCTGCTCGAACCGGAACTCCCCGCGTTCGTCGTACGCGTCGGGAGGCACGACCCCGTGCTCGCGCAGAGCCGCGTGGTAGCCGGCGAAACGCGCCTGCGCGCACTCGCTCGCGATGCCCTGGATCATCGCGATCCGCCTGTGCCCGAGCTCGAGCAGGTGCTTCGTCGCGAGGTACCCACCGGTGAAGTTGTTCACCCCGACCGAGGGGATCGAGTCCGTTGGCACGTTGACCGGGTCGATCACGACGACGGGGACGCGCGCCTCGGCGAACCGCTCCTGCTGCGCCTCGTCCAGGAGGGAGGTCACCAGGATCACGCCCGCGTGGTGGGCGGAGACGACCTCGTCCGCCCAGGCAGGGCCCTTGGTGTGGGGCGCGATCTTGACGACGACCTCGACTCCCTCGCGATCGGCGAGTCCGAGGACGCCCCGCATCGTCGCGAGGTTGTTCGTCGAGTCCATCGTGTCGAAGCACAGCTCGACCACGCGGGGGGTGGGGGTCGGGGTCCGTGCGGAGGCGCGGTTGCGCGGGGTGTACCCGTGCTCGTCGAGCAGGGCCTGGATCCTGGCGCGGGTGGCGGGGGCGACGTCGGACCGGCCCTTGACCACCTTGGAGACCGTGGGCACCGAGACCCCCGCCTCGGCTGCGATGTCCTGGAGGGTCGCCCGGGTCCGTCCCGGACGAGCCTCGCGCTGCGTCGTGTCCCCTGCCATCGTCTTCCCTTCGACCAGGACGTGGAGGCACTTGACCTGTGCCGATTCGTAGCGTAACTTCGCCTCGAAAGTTGCGCAAGTTCAGATCGGAAGTGAAATGAACTTGCGAAACTGAGGTTCGACTCGATCGACACGGTGATGTGAGGAGACACGCATGGCAAAGAAGCCACTCCGGCGGCTCGGCGCGATTGTCGCGGCGGGCGCACTGCTGGTGACCGCGGGATGCAGCGGCGGGACCGACGACACCGGCGACGGAGCGGCAACGGCCGCCGGCGCGGGGGACGTGACGACCGTCTGGGTCACGGCCGGCACGGATGACGTGCTGCAGGCCTCGATCGATCGGTGGAACGCCGATCACGCCGAGGGGCAGATCGAGCTGCAGGTCTTCGAGAACGACCCGTACAAGTCCAAGCTGCGCACGGCTGTCAGCGCGGGGGAGGGGCCCTCGGTGTTCTCCGGCTGGGGCGGCGGCGGCCTGAAGACCTACGTCGACGCCGGTGAGGTCGCCTCCCTGCAGGACGCCTACGACGCCGAGCCGGCGCTGCGCGACCGGATCTTCCCCTCCGTCCTCAAGGGCGGCACCGTCGACGGCACGATCTACGGCACCCCGTACAACGGCGTGCAGCCCGTGGTCATCTACTACAACAAGGACGTCTTCGAGCAGGCAGGTGTCGAGGTTCCCACGACATGGGACGAGACCATGGCCGCGGTCGAGGAGCTCAACGCGCAGGGCATCGCGCCGTTCTCGGTCGGCGGAGCGAGCCGCTGGCCGTACCTCATGTGGATCGCCTACCTCACCGACCGGATCGGTGGCCCCGAGGTCTTCGACGCCGTCGTGGCGGGGGAGCCCGACGCCTGGAAGGACCCGGCCATCATCCAGGCCAACACGATGATCCAGGAGCTCGTCGAGGCCGACGGCTTCGTCGACGGGTACTCCTCGATCGACGCCAACCAGGGGGCTGCCGAGGCGCTGGTCTACAGCGGCAAGGCCGCCATGGAGCTCATGGGCGCCTGGGCGTACTCCGGCACCTTCCTCAGCGGGGCCCCGGAGTTCCTCGAGCAGGGCAAGCTCGGCTGGACGACCTTCCCGACGGTGGCCGGCGGCACGGGGGACCCGGCGAACGTGACGGGCAACCTGTCCTCGTACTTCCAGGTCTCGGCCGGGGCGTCGGACGCGGCCAAGGCCAACGCCACCGACTGGCTGATGCACGGGGTCTTCGACGACACCTACATCGCCGAGCTGGTCGACACCGGTGCCGTCCCGCCGATCTCCGGTGTCGAGGACGCGATCGCCGCGTCCTCCGCCCCGGAGTGGAACGCCTTCATCTACGAGACGGCCGAGGCCGCGGGCAACTTCCAGCTCTCCTGGGACCAGGCGCTCGACGCGGCACAGGCTGAAGCGCTCCTGACGAACCTGGAGCAGGTCTTCCTGCTCCAGATCACTCCGCAGGAGTTCTCCGAGAACATGGACGCCGCGGCTCAGGGATGACCGCACACAGCGAGCGAGGGGCCGGGCCTGTGCGTCGGTCCGGCCCCTCGGTGCTCCTCACCCTCCCGGCGCTCGTCTTCTTCGCCACCTTCGCGATCGTGCCCCTGGGGGCAGCGGTGTGGTTGAGCTTCACCGAGTGGAGCGGGCTGGGCGACCCGACGTGGGTCGGCCTGGACAACTGGCGTGCGCTGCTGACCACGCACGACACCGGGCACGCACTGTGGCTCACGGTCCAGCTCATGGTGCTGACCTGGGCCGTGCAGACCCCCGTCTCGATCCTGCTCGGGGTCTTCCTCGCCGGCAGGCAGCGGTACCGCGAGATCCTCGCGGTCGTCTACTTCGTCCCGCTGCTGCTGTCCTCCGCCGCCATCGCGATCGCCTTCCGGAACCTGCTGGACCCGAACTTCGGCCTCTTCGCCGGCCCGGGGCTGGCGTGGCTCAACCAGAACTGGCTCGGGGATCCGGACCGGGTGTTCGTGACGGTCGCGTTCATCATCGCGTGGCAGTTCATCCCGTTCCACACGCTGCTCTACCAAGGCGGCGCCCGTCAGGTCCCGCAGTCCCTCTACGAGGCGGCCGCCATCGACGGTGCCGGACGGGTCAGGCAGTTCCTGGCGATCACCCTCCCGCAGCTGCGGTACACGATCGTCACGTCGTCGACGCTGATGCTCGTGGGTGCCCTGACGTACTTCGACCTCATCTACATCCTCACCCAGGGCGGGCCCGGCAACGCGACCCGCATCCTTCCCCTCGACATGTACCTGACCGGGTTCACCGGCAACCAGATGGGCCTCGCCAGTGCGATCGCCGTCGTGCTGGTCGTCCTCGGGATGGTGCTGTCCCTCACGATCTCCACCGCCTCCGGGTTCTCCCGGATGGAGAGCCAGCTGGACGGAGAGTGACCCGATGACCACGACTGCCCCCACTCGGACGGCGCCGGTCAAGATGATCAGGTCGCAGCCCGCCCGTGCGCCCCACGGCGCTCGGCCCAATGTGGCCGGCGGCATCCTGTCGGGGCTGTGGTTCGTGATCGTGGCGATCCCGCTGTACTGGATCGTCATCACGAGCGTGCGGACCCAGCAGGGGTTCTTCGGTGACCACCCGCTGGTCCCGCCGAGCAACCCGACCCTCGACAACTACCGCCTCGTGCTGGAGAACGACTTCTGGCGCTACCTGCTCAACTCCGCGGTGGTGACCGTCTCGGCGGTGCTGATCATCGTCGTGGTCGGGTACCTGTGCGCGTACACGATCGTGCGCGCTCCGGGCCCGCGGACCCGCCGGGTGTTCAACGTCCTGCTGCTCGGTCTGGCCATCCCGCTCCAGGCCACGATCATCCCGATCTACCTGATGATCGTGAAGGCGGGTCTGTACGACAACCTGCTCGCGATCATCCTTCCCTCGGTCACGTTCGCCCTGCCGATCACCGTGCTCATCCTGGTGAACTTCCTGAGGGACATCCCGGGGCCGCTGTTCGAGGCGATGCGGATCGACGGAGCGAGCGAGTGGCAGACGATGCTGCGGCTCGCCGTGCCGCTGAGCCGCCCGGCGATCGTCACGGTCGCCATCTACGACGGCCTCAACGTGTGGAACGGGTTCCTGTTCCCGCTGATCCTCACGCAGAGCCCCGAGACGCGGGTGCTCCCGCTCGCGCTCACGTCCTACCAGGGCATGTTCACGATCAACGTGCCGGCGGTCATCGCCGCGGTGGTGCTCTCCAGCCTGCCGATCCTCGCCCTGTACGTGTTCGGCCGCAGGCAGCTGCTGGCCGGGATGACGGCCGGGTTCGGCAAGTGAGCAGACCCCTGAGCGTCGCCTCGTCCCCGTACCTGAGCACCACCAACCCGAAGGACTCCCTGATGCCTCACAGCTTTGACGACTCGGTCGACGCCCTGCGAGCAGGTGCGGACGAGGTCGGCCAGGTGCGCCTCCTCCTGGCGCAGCTGACGACCGAGGAGAAGCTCGGGCTGCTCGACGGGGACGGGGAGTTCTGGAAGGGGATGCTGGGCTTCTACGAGCAGGGCTACAACACCGAGCCGATCGTCGCCGGGCAGGTCGACCGGCTCGGGATCCCCGGGATCCGGTTCGCCGACGGACCGCGTGGCTGCGTCGTCGGCCGGTCCACGAGCTTCCCCGTCGCGATGGCGCGCGGTGCCACCTGGGACATCGAGCTCGAGCGGGAGATCGGCAGGGCGATCGGCGCCGAGATCCGCGCTCAGGGCGGCAACTACTTCGGCGGGGTGTGCATCAACCTCCTGCGCCACCCGGCCTGGGGTCGCGCGCAGGAGACCTACGGCGAGGACCCGGTGCTCCTCGGCGCCATGGGGGAGGCCCTCCTGCGAGGCGCCCAGGAGCACGTCATGGGCTGCGTCAAGCACTTCGCCCTCAACTCGATGGAGAACGCTCGCTTCACCGTCGACGTCAGCGTCGCGGGCGACGTGCTCCGTGAGGTCTACCTCCCGCACTTCCGTCAGGTGATCGACGCGGGCGCCGCCTCGGTGATGAGCGCCTACAACGCGGTCAACGGGCAGTGGGCCGGGCAGAGCCCGGAGCTGCTGACCACGGTGCTGCGCCAGGAGTGGGGCTTCGAGGGCTTCGTCGTCTCGGACTTCATCTACGGGCTCCGGGACCCGATCGACTCCCTGCGCGCCGGGCTGGACGTCGAGATGCCCTTCCGGCAGCAACGTGCCCAGGTGCTTCCCGCGGCTCTCGAGGACGGCTCGCTCGACCTCGCGGACGTCGACCGGGCCTGCGAACGGATCCTGCGGATGCAGCTGCGCTTCGCGGCGCAGGTGACGGCGGCCGTGCCCCCGGTGTCCGTGGTCGCGAGCGCGGAGCACCGCTCCCTCGCGCGCCGTACCGCGCAGCGGTCCGCTGTCCTGCTGCGCAACGCCCCCCTCGCCGGGACACCGGTGCTCCCGCTCGACGCCGCAGCGCTCGGGTCCGTCGCTGTGATCGGCAGCCTGGCCGACCTGGTCAACACCGGTGACTTCGGGTCCTCGCACGTGCGTGCACCGGAGGTCTCGACCGTGGTCGCTGGGCTCCGGAACGCGCTCGGCGAGGAGCGCGTCGTCGTGCAGGCCACCGATGCCCTCGAGCCCGCGCGGCTCGCTGCGGCGCGCTGCGAGACAGCTGTCGTCGTCGTCGGGTACACAGCGCGGGACGAGGGCGAGTACGTCGACGACGGAAACCGGAGCCTGATCGACCTGGTGTTCCCTCCCGCGGAGGACCCCGCTCTCGTCGAGGCGTTCGAGGCGGCCCAGCGCCGCAACGCGGGGACCTTCGGCTCGGGCAGCGGTGGGGACCGGGCCGAGCTGCGGCTGCCGCGCGAGCACGAGGACCTCATCAGGGCGGTCTGCGAGGTGAACCCGCGGACGGTCGTCGTCGTGGTGGCGGGGAGCGCCGTCGTCGTCGACCCGTGGGTGGACCTGCCCGCCGCGGTCCTGCTGAGCTGGTACTCCGGCATGGAGGGCGGGGACGCCCTCGCCGACGTCCTGCTGGGGCTCGTCGAGCCGGGCGGGCGACTGCCCTTCGTGGTCCCGCGCGCGACCTCGCACCTGCAGGCGTTCGACCGTGCGGCCGCTGCCGTGGAGTACGACCGGTGGTACGGCTACCGCCTGCTCGACCGTGCCGGCGTCGCACCGCGGTACCCCTTCGGCTTCGGTCTCGGCTACGCCCCCGTGACCCTGACCGCCGCACAGGCGCGCACGGACGCCGACGGGCTCCTGGTCCGCGCCCACCTGGAGTGCCCCGGACCGCGGGCCGGGTCCCAGGTGGTCCAGGTCTACGGGACACGGGTCCCGTCCGATCCCGAGCGGCCCGTGCGCGAGCTCCTCGGTTTCGCCCGCGTCGAGGTCGACGCCGGGGGTCGGGCAGCGGTCGACGTCCGGCTCCGGACGTCGGCCCTGGACACCTGGGACGTCGGGGCCGGCACCTGGGTGCCCTTCGCCGGAGAGCTGAGGCTCGAGGTCGGCACCTTCCACGGCGATCCGGCCGCGATCGAGATCAGCTGCGCGGTGCGCGGACCGGCGGCGAGCCTGCCGGTCTCCTGATCCCGGACGCCGGGCGCCCGGCGCCCGGCGTCGCCGTCGGACGGGCGTGCGAGGATGCGGTGAACCGCCGACCTGCTGGAGTACCGATGGGCTACGAGTTCGACGCCGTGCTGTGGCAGTGGCAGGCGCGCACCGACAGCTGGACCTTCGTGAGCCTGCCGACGGACGTAGCCGACGAGGTCCTCGACCTCGCCGGGCCGACCGCACGGGGGTTCGGCTCGCTGCGGGTCGAGGTGTCCGTCGGCGCGACCACCTGGCGGACCTCGATCTTCCCCGACTCGAAGGCAGGCACGTACGTCCTGCCGATCAAGAAGGCGGTGCGCCGGGCGGAGGGCCTGGAGGTCGACGGGTCCCTGCGCGTCCGGCTCAGACTCGTCGACGTCTGACGGGCTCGCGCACCGATCGGGGTCCTCGTGCCCGGTCGATCGCTGCGGTCGCGCGATGGCCCCGAGGGGTCGATCGTGGGGGGTGGGTCGACGGTCTCCCGCGGGGGACGAGGGGCCGGGGAACCGTCGCCGAGGGTCACGATCTCATCACAGGTCTTGACGCGGCGCCGGACCTGAGAGAGCGTTATCTCAGCGCGAGAGAACGCTCTCTCGCCCCGGGGCTCGCAGCGCCGCCTCCCCGACGGTGACGCGAGAACCCCGGAAGCACCTCCGAGGACATCCTCGGGCGGTGGGCCCTGCTGAGGCGGCCTGGTCGCCTCGATGACAAAGGAGTCAGACGTGCGGAGAACCAACAAGTCGTGGATGGCGATCAGCGCCGGCACGCTCGGCCTCGCACTGGTCGCGGCCGGCTGCAGCAGCGCCGGTGACACCGACACCTCGGACGGCGGGTCGGGCACCGGGGGTGACGAGAAGATCACCCTCACGGTCGCGACGTTCAACGAGTTCGGCTACGAGGACCTGATCACCGAGTACATGGAGCTCAACCCGAACATCACGGTCGAGCAGAAGAAGGCCGCGACCTCCAACGAGGCGCGCGACAACCTCAACACCCGGCTCGCCGCCGGCTCCGGACTGTCCGACATCGAGGCCATCGAGGTCGACTGGTTGCCCGAGCTCATGCAGTACCCCGACAAGTTCGTCGACCTCACCAGCGACGACGTCGAGGGCCGTTGGCTGGACTGGAAGGTCGCGCAGGCCACCACGACGGACGGTCAGCTCCTGGGCTACGGCACGGACATCGGCCCGGAGGGTGTCTGCTACCGCTCCGACCTGTTCGCCGCCGCCGGCCTGCCCACGGACCGCGACGAGGTCGCGGACCTGCTCGGCTCGACCTGGCAGGACTACTTCGACGCGGGCAAGGACTTCACCGCCGCCTCCGGCATCCCGTGGTTCGACTCCGCAGGCGCCATCTACCAGGGCATGATCAACCAGGTCGAGAACGCCTACGAGGAGAGCGACGGCACCCCCATCCCGCTCGCCGACAACACCCAGGCGCGGGAGATCTACGACACCGTCCTGACCGCCGCGGTGACGGACGGGCTCTCGGCCCGGTACGCGCAGTGGAGCGAGGACTGGACCAACGCGTTCCAGAACGACGGCTTCGCCACGATGCTGTGCCCGGGCTGGATGCTCGGTGTCATCGAGGGCAACGCTGCTGGCGTCGAGGGCTGGGACATCGCCGACACCTTCCCCGGTGGCGGTGGCAACTGGGGTGGCTCGTTCCTGACGGTCCCGACCCAGGGCGCGCACCCGGAGGAGGCTCGTGAGCTGGCCGCGTGGCTGACCGCTCCTGAGCAGCAGATCAAGGCCTTCGTCGCCAAGG
>NZ_JBFHHB010000135.1:0-8658 GCF_041597215.1 Actinotalea sp. | reverse complement strand
CGCCGCTCCCGCCGGCGGGATCGCAAGCCTGCGCTTCGCCGCCGTCGCCCGCCCGGGGGTCGTCGTCCGGGGGGCGGCGGCGGACGGGCTGCGCGGGGGCACTCCGCTCGCGCTCCCCGACGGTGTCGCGGCGTCCCGCGGTCGGGAGGCGGGGCTGTCGTGGGCCGCGACCCGCGGCACCGGTGGCGCGATCACCGCCGTGGCCCGCCAGCAGGTCCGGGGCGGGCAGGTCGAGCGGATGGCGGCCTACGTGGCCCAGCCCCCCACCGCAGGTGCCCGGGCGTCCGCTGCGGCCGCGCTCCGCGAGGCGCTCGACCGCGGCGTCGGGCCGCTCCTGGCCGAGCAGCGCGAGCACTGGGCGCGCCAGTGGGAGGACTCCCACGTGGCCATCCCCGACGACCCGGACAGCGAGCTCGCGCTGCGGCTCGCGCTCTTCCACCTCCTCGGGTCCGCCGGCGAGCAGGGCGAGGCGGCCGTCGGCGCCCGTGGGCTGAGCGGGCCGGGCTACCGCGGGCACGTGTTCTGGGACGCCGACGTCTTCGTCCTTCCCGCACTGGCGGCCGTCCGGCCACGCAGCGCGCGGGCCATGCTCGAGTACCGGCTCCGCCGGCTCGGGGCCGCGCGGGAGCGGGCGCGGGCCGAGGGGCGCGCCGGGGCGAGGTTCCCCTGGGAGTCGGGGCGGGACGGTACGGAGATCACCCCGGACTGGGCGCCCGACCCGGTCCGGCCGGTGGCCATCCTCACCGGCGAGCAGGAGGTGCACATCGTCGCGGACGTGGCCTGGGCCGCCTGCCGGTACGCCGCGTGGACCGGTGACCGGTCGTTCCTCGCCGGGCGGGGCCTGCCGCTCGTCGTCGAGGGGGCACGCTACTGGGCGGACCGGGCGCGCTGGGACGGCTCCGGCCGCGCCCACCTCGAGGGTGTGATCGGCCCCGACGAGTACCACAGCGGGGTGAGCGACAACGCGTTCACCAACGTGATGGCGCGGTGGAACCTCAGGGCGGCGGCCTCGCTCGCCGCCGGCCGCGCGTCGGCGGACGAGCGGGCCGCGTGGTCGCGGCTCGCCGGTGCGCTCGTCGACGGGTACGACCCGGCGACCGGGACCCATGAGCAGTTCACGGGCTTCGGCGAGCTCGAGCCGTTCTCGCTCGGCGACCTCGCCGGCCGGCCGTTCGCCGCGGACGTCCTGCTCGGCCCGGAGGTCGTCGGCAGGGCACAGATCGTCAAGCAGGCGGACGTGGTCATGGCCCACCACCTGGTCCCCGACGAGCTGCCGGCGGGCTCGCTCGAGGCGGACCTCGACCGCTACCTGCCGCTCACCTGCCACGGCTCCTCGCTCTCGCCCGGTGTGCACGCCTCGGTGCTGGCTCGCGCGGGCCGGTCGGCGGAGGCGCTGCGGCTGTTCCGGGTCGGGGCGCGGATCGACCTCGACGACCTCGCGCGGACCACGGGCGCCGGGGTGCACCTGGCCGGGATGGGCGGGTTGTGGCAGGCGTACGCGCAGGGCTTCTTCGGTCTCGTCCCGACTCCCGACGGGCTGCAGGTCGATCCCCGGCTGCCCGAGGAGTGGGGACGCGCCGAGCTCGGCGTGCGGTTCGGAGGGTCGCGGGTCCGGGTGAGCGTCGAGGGCGCGACGGCGAGGGTCGTCGCGGACCGGGCGGTGCCCGTCCTCGTCGGCGGGCGCACGGCGAGGTCGCGGGGACTCGTCCTGCGCAGGGTCGGTCCCGCATGGTCGATCGAGAAGGAGGGTGTGCCGTGATCAGCGGATGGGCGTACGAGGGGGGACCGCCGGCACCGTCGCAGGGCGTGACCCTGGTGGACGGCACGACGTTCTGCATCGGCGACGTCGGCGGCACGATCCACCCCGGATCGCCGACGGGGTTCTTCCTGCGCGACACGCGGTACCTCTCCGGGTGGCTCGTCACCCTCGACGGGGAACCGCTCGAGCCGCTCACGGTGCGGGCCGGGGCGGACCCCTTCGCCGCGACCCACCTCGTCCGGGCCAGGCCGCTTCCCGGCCGGGCGGACAGCTCCGTGCTGGTCGAGATCGAGCGGCGGGTCGGCGAGGGGATGTGCCATCAGCTCACCGTGCACAACCTCTCCGGTGCCGAGGTCGACTGCACCCTGGCGATCCAGGTCACGGCCGACTTCGCCGACCTCTTCGAGGTCAAGGAGGGCCTCGTCGAGCCCGGGACCGAGGTGCGCTCCTCGGTGCGCGACGGCGCCGTGTGGATCGAGCCCGTCGGCGACGGGCAGGGGCGGGCCACGGCCGTGGTCGCCGACGGTGACCCCGTTCTCGGCCCGGGTCGGGTGTCCTGGCGGTTGGCGCTGCCACCCCGTGCCCGGTGGACGGCCAGGGCCGAGGTCGACGTCGTCGTCGACGGGGTACCGCTGCACCCGAGCCACCGCTGCGGGGTGCCGTCGGTCCAGGCGACGCCCGCCGCGCGGATGCGGACGTGGCGCGCAGCGGCGCTGGAGGTGACGACCCCCGACGCCGAGCTGCGTCGCACCCTCGACCGGAGCATCGAGGACCTCGGCTCGCTGCGCATCTTCGACCCGCGGCACCCGGACCGTGTCGTCGTCGCCGCGGGCGCGCCGTGGTTCATGGCGCTCTTCGGGCGGGACGCGCTGCTGACCTCCCTCATGCTGCTCCCGCTCGACCGTGAGCTGGCGCTCGGCACGCTCCGGACGCTCGCGGAGCTCCAGGGCTCACGCCTCCACGAGGCGACGGAGGAGGAGCCGGGACGGATCGCGCACGAGGCGCGGTTCGGGCCACGGGCCGCTCGTGAGCTCTCCGACGGGAACGTGTACTACGGGACGGCCGACGCGACCCCGCTCTTCGTCGTCCTGCTCGAGGAGCTGCACCGCTTCGGCGCCCCGTTGGCCGAGCTCGTCCCGCTGCTCCCGCATGCGGACCGCGCGCTGGAGTGGGTCGAGACGTACGGCGACCGCGACGGGGACGGCTTCGTCGAGTACGAGCGCGCGACGCCGCGGGGACTGGTCAACCAGGGGTGGAAGGACTCCTTCGACGGCGTGAACTTCGCCGACGGCCGCATGGCGGAGGCTCCCATCGCGTTGAGCGAGGTCCAGGGCTACACCTACGCCGCGTACACGGCCAGGGCGCGGCTCGCCGAGGCGGTCGGCGACGGCGTGGGGGCGCGCCGCTGGGCGGAGAGGGCCGCAACGCTCAAGGCGGCGTTCAACGAGCGCTTCTGGTTGCCGGACCGCGGCTGGTACGCCGAGGGCCTCGACCGGGACAAGCGGCCGATCGACGCGCTGACCTCGAACATCGGGCAGTGCCTGTGGTCCGGGATCGTGGACGACGACCGCTCGGGCGCCCTCGCCGAGCACCTGCTCTCCGCACGCATGTTCAGCGGCTGGGGAGTGCGGACGCTGGCCTCGGACATGGGTGCCTACAACCCGATGAGCTACCACAACGGCTCCGTCTGGCCGCACGACAACGCGCTCGTGGCGGCGGGGCTGATGAGGTACGGCCATGTCGCCGAGGCCCGGCGCGTCGCCACGGCGGTGCTCGACGCCGCCGAGCACTTCGGCGGCCGTCTGCCCGAGCTCTTCTGCGGTTTCGACCGGGAGGAGTTCGCCGAGCCGGTGCCGTACCCGACCTCGTGCTCCCCGCAGGCGTGGGCGGCCGCCGCGCCGATCCACCTGCTGCGGACGCTGCTGCGCCTCGAGCCCTCCGTGCCGACGGGGACGCTGCGGGTCGACCCCGTGCTGCCCGAGCAGTACCTGCCGCTGACCCTGGGAAACCTCAAGATCGCCGACGCACGGGTGACCGTGCGGGCCGTGGGCGAGGACGCCGAGGTGACCGGTCTCCCCGAGGGGATCGCGCTCCTCCCGGAGCGCGGCGCTCCCCGTCGGGCGGGTGATTGACAGCCGGCACCGCTCTCGTTAGTTTGGGACTAAAGCAAGTCCCGAACGAAGGAGTTCGATGTCCGGCCAGTCCCGCCCAGCAGCCCGCGGCGATCTCGTCCCCTCCGCGATGCTCGGCCTGCTCGGCACCCGGGGCCCCACCTCGCGCGCCGAGGTGGCCAGGGCCCTGGACGTCAGCCCCGCCACCGTCACCCAGGTCACCAAGGACCTGATCGCCCGCGGTCTGGTCGTCGAGCTCGACCACGCACCGTCCAGCGGCGGACGCCCCGGGCGGCTGCTCGGACTGGTCCGCTCGGCGGGCGGTGTGCTCGGGGCCAAGGTGACCGCCGACCACGTGGCGATCGTCGACGTCGACCTCGACGGGACGATGCGCAGCTCGACCTCCTACCCCTTCGACCCGAGCGCTGCCGATGCGCTCGACGCGCTCGTCCACATCCTCGGCTCGGCGATGGACGACCGCTCCGGGCACCTGCTGGGCATCGGGGTGGGGATCCCCGGGTCCGTCGACTCCCAGGCCTCCGGTGTCGTCGAGGCCCCGACGCTCGGCTGGTCCGACGTCCATGTCGGCGGGATCCTGCGTCGCACGCTCGGGGTGCCGGTGCTCGTCGAGAACGACGTGAACGCCCTCGCCGTGGCCGAGCAGCTCTACGGCTCCGGGCGGGACCACGGCTCCTACCTCGTCGTGACGATCGGACGCGGTATCGGCTGCGGGATCGTCATCGACGGTGCCATCTACCGCGGCGCGTCGGGCGGCGCCGGCGAGATCGGCCACATCCCGATGACCGTCGACGGTCCGCTGTGCGGTTGTGGCTCGCACGGCTGCCTCGAGGCGCACGTCGGCGACGACGCCCTGCTCCGCCAGGCCCTCGAGCGTGGGGTCGTGGGTCCGCGCGGGACCTCCGCCGGGCTGCGGCAGGCAGCCGAGCGGGGCGACGCCGACGCCCGGGAGATCTACCGCCAGGCCGGAGTGCTGCTCGGTCGCGCACTCGCCGGGGTCGTGCACACCGTCGACCCCGCGGTGATCGTGCTGCTCGGAGAGGGGATCGACGCCTGGCGGCACTGGGAGCCCGGGTTCGGCCCGTCCTTCCGCGGCCACCTCATGGTGAACAAGCGCGACATCCCGTTCGTCATCGAGCCGTGGGCCGAGGACAAGTGGGCGCTGGGCGCTGCTGCACTGGTGCTCGCCACGCCCTTCGACGCCACCGGTGCTGCGGGCGACCAGGGGCAGCTGGTCCGCGAGCGGCTGCACGCCGGGGCCGGGAGCGAGCCCCGCGCGACGAGGCGGCGGTGATGGCCCAGATGACGAGCGTGGCGAGCGCCGCTGCGCGGGACGGCCAGGGCGCGCGCCGCCCGAGCGCCCGCGGATCCGTCGCGCGCCGCCGCGGCCGCCGCAACAGCCTGTGGGTCCTCGCCTTCCTGCTGCCCAGCGCGATCCCGCTCGTGCTCTTCACGCTCGCGCCGATGGCCGGGTCGCTCTGGGTGAGCCTGCACGACTGGAACCTCATCTCACCGATGACCTGGGCCGGCCTGGACAACTACACCTCGCTGCTCACGGCGCCTGCCACGCGCCGGGTCTTCGGCCACACGCTGCTGTACATCGTCGGGTACCTGCCCCTGGTGTACGTCGGGGGGCTCGGGCTCGCGATGGTGCTCAACCGGGCCTTCCGCGGACGCAGCTTCTTCCGCGCCGCGTACTTCCTCCCGGTGGTGACCAGCTGGGTCGTCGTGGCCCTCGTCTGGCAGTGGCTGCTCAACCCGAACAACGGCATCGTCAACACCGTCCTGGGGTTCCTGCACCTTCCGCAGCCGGGATGGTGGACCGACCCCGCCTGGTCGATGGCCTCGGTCGTCCTCGCCTCGGCGTGGAAGGACCTCGGGTTCGTCATGGTCATCCTGCTCGCGGGCCTGCAGGCGATCCCCGCCGACGTCCAGGAGGCCGCATGGGTCGACGGGGCGAACGCCTGGCAGCGCTTCCGCCTCATCACCCTCCCGCTGCTCTCACCGTCGACCTTCTTCGTGCTGGTCATCTCGTTGATCAACGGCTTCCAGGTCTTCGACCAGGTGTACGTGATGACCGGCGGCGGGCCGGCCGGGTCGAGCCAGGTCGTCGTCGGGCAGATCTACGACCTGACCTTCCGTTACGGCCGGGCGGGTGAGGCCTCCGCGCTCTCCTGGTTGCTCTTCGTCGTCATCCTCCTGATCACCGCGCTCCAGATGCGCGGACAGCGCCGGTGGGTGACCTATGCCTGAGACCCTGACCACGCCGGCGACGGCGGCGCGCGCAGCCGTCCGGCGGCGCCCGGCCGGCTGGCGCACCTGGGCCCTGTACCTCGGGGTCACGCTGGGCGCCGCGGCGATGCTCTTCCCGTTCGCCTGGACCGTGATCACCTCGATCACCCCGCGCGGGTCGCTCGCCGGCGGGCCGAGCCTCGTCGTCGAGGACCCCACGCTCGACGCGTATCGCACGCTCCTGGACGCGCTGCCGATGCTGCGCATCGTGGCGAACTCCTTCGGGGTCGCCGTGGCCACCACGCTCCTGCAGCTCGTCACGGGGTCGATGGCGGCCTACGCCTTCGCCCGGATGACCTTCCGCGGGAAGGACGTCGTCTTCGGCCTGTACCTGGCGACCCTGATGATCCCTCTGCAGGTGCTCGTCGTGCCGTTGTTCATCGAGATGACCCGGCTGAACCTCAACGACACCTACTTCTCGCTCCTCGCCCCGTCCATCGCCTCGGCCTTCGGCATCTTCCTGCTCAAGCAGGCCATCGAGGGCGTGCCCCGCGAGCTCGACGAGGCCGCGACGATCGACGGAGCCGGGCACCTGCGGATCTTCGCCACGATCATCGTCCCGCTGATCCGGCCGGCCCTGGCGACCCTCGCGGTCTTCGCCTTCATGTCGAGCTGGAACAGCTTCCTGTGGCCGCTCGTCGTGATCCGTTCACCCGAGCTGATGACCCTTCCGCTCGGGCTGGCGACCCTCAAGGGCCAGTTCACCACCGAGTGGGACGTGGTCATGGCCGGATCGGTCGTCTCCATCGTGCCGATCGCCCTGGTCTACCTGTTGGCGCAGCGGCACATCATCGCCGGCCTCGCGCACACAGGTCTCAAGTAGCTCCCCCCGGCCGGCAACCCGCCGTCCACGACGAAAGGAAGAAGTCATGCAGCGCAGCACGATCATCCGACGGGCGCGGAGCGTGGGTGGCCTGGCCATCGGGACGGCCCTGGCACTGACCCTCGCCGCCTGCGGCCAGGGATCGGCGACGAGCGAGCCGGAGGTCACCGCGACCGAGGGCGAGGAGCCCTCCGTCGCCATCAGCTACATGAACTTCTCGGCCAACGGCGGTCAGGAGGAGAACCTGCAGGCCATCGTCGACGCCTTCGAGGCGGACAACCCCGGCATCACCGTCGACGTCGAGACCATCCCCTACGACGACTACTTCACCAAGCTGCAGACCGCCGTCGCCGGCGGTACCGAGGCGGACGCCTTCGAGCTCAACTACGAGAACTTCGTCACCTACGCGACCAACGGCTCGCTCGCCGAGCTGAGCGGGGTCGACGCGGCCCCGTACACGGCCTCGCTCCTCGACGCGTTCACCCTCGACGGCGCCCAGTACGGCCTGCCCGAGTCGTTCTCCAACGTCGTGCTCTTCTACAACGCCGCGCTCTTCGAGGCGGCCGGCCTCGACACGCCGAGCGCCGACTGGACCTGGGCCGACGCCCAGGCCGCTGCCGAGACGCTCACCGACCCCGACGCCGGGGTCTGGGGCTACTACCAGCCCGTCTCCTTCTTCGAGTTCTACAAGGCGCTCGGGCAGTCCGGCGGGGAGTTCTTCAACGCCGACATGACCGCCTCGACGTTCAACAGCCCCGCCGGCATCGAGGCCGCCACCTGGCTGACCTCCAAGCCCGGGACGACCATGCCGACCGAGGCCGACGGAGCCGGCACGCCCGACTTCGACACCAACCTCTTCAAGGACGGCAAGCTGGCCATGTGGGTCAACGGCATCTGGCAGTTCAACGGGCTGTCCGAGGTCGAGGGCCTCGACTGGGACATCGCCGTCGAGCCGGGCAACACCCAGAAGGCGTCCGCGATGTTCACCAACGGTGTCGTGGTCTCCGCCTCGAGCGACAAGCAGGAGGCGGCCCAGGCGTGGATCGAGTACCTCACGAGCTCGGACACGATGGTCGACACGCGCCTCGCCGCCTCGTGGGAGCTCCCGCCCATCTCTGACACGGCCAAGCTCGCCACCTACCTCGACGTGACGCCGCCGGCCAGCCGTCAGGTGGTCTTCGACTCCCTCGAGGCCACCGTGCTGCCGCCCGTCATCGCCTCGCAGCAGGAGATGCAGGACATCGTCGGCGAGGAGCTGGGCAACGCCGCGGCGGGACGCAAGACCGTCGAGCAGGCCCTCGACGACGCTGCCGCGCGCGTCGACGCCCTGCTCGGCTGACCGGTGCGGGCGGGACCGGCGAAGCGGACACCCTCGCCGAACTGTCGGAACCCTCCGGTGCTGCCAAGCTCGATCTGGACCTCGGCGAGGGGCTGGGCGGCGAAACCGGCGAGACGCCGCGTCGGACGGACACCGCCGACCTCGGTCTAGCAGCGGGCGACGATGCAGCCGGGCCCGGTGGCGAGGACATCACGCTGGAGGCCGGCGAAAGCGACTTCGACCTGGGCATGGGCGAGCCGCGGGGCGAAGCGGCCACCGGTGACGACGAGTTTGCCTTCGACCTGGACGTCGACGCCGAGGACTCCGCGCTGGCGGT
>NZ_JBFHHB010000134.1:0-8689 GCF_041597215.1 Actinotalea sp. | reverse complement strand
GCCCCCGGGCTCGTGGCCGGGGGCGCCGCCGTCCGCGGAGATCAGCCCTGCGCAGCCGCGATCGCGGCCTTGAGCGTCTCGGGGTCGAAGTAGTTCGTCGTGCTCGGGTCGAGCTTGACCCCGTCGATCAGGACGGTCGGGGTGGCGAGGCTCCCCAGGTCCTGCGAGGCGAGGTCGGTGGCCTGGGTCGCCCACCAGGTGAAGGTGCCGTCGGCGAGGCCGTCGGCCACCTCCTGCGGGACGCCCACCCCGGTCGCGATCGCGGCGATCTCCTCGTCGGAGAGCCCTGCCGTGTTCTCCGCCGGCTGCTGGGCCATCATCGCCTCGACGAAGGCCGTGTAGTGCTCGGGAGAGCCCTCCGCGACCGCCCACGCGGCCGCGGCCGAGCGGGTCGAGAAGCCGGTGCCCGCCGAGAACCGGTCCAGGATCGAGACGGGGTGCGAGTCGAGCAGGATCTCCCCGGAGGCGGCGAGCTCGTCGAGCGTCGGGCCGACGGCCGTCTCGAACTGGCCGCAGTAGGGGCACATGAAGTCGAAGTAGACGCTGACGACGGGCGTGTCACCCGAGTTGACGGGCCAGGCCGTCGTCGAGCCGTCGTCGCCGGTGGTGTCCTGGTCGGCCGGGGGGATGACCACACCGGACTCGTCGAACACCACGCCACCGCGGGCGCTGGAGACCTCGGGGGTCACCTGGGCGCCGGCAGAGGTCTTGCCCTGGTTGAGGATGACGGCGACGAGCACGCCGACGACGACGAGCCCGGCCACCAGGGCCGCGATGGCGATCGTGCGCTGACGTGCCTGGGCCTTCGCCTGCTTCTCCCGCAGGGCGGCTGCCGCGGCGCGGGCCTCCTCGCGGCGGTCGTTCTTGGTGGGACGGTCAGAGGGGGACATGAGGGTCCTTCCGGTTCAGGCCTGCGCGCTCGGCGCGACGAGGCCGAGGGAGGTGTCGAGCGAGTATCGGGTTCGGGGCCACCGGGCGAGCACGAGAGCTCCGGCGAGGATCGCCAGGTCTCGGGCGATCTCCAGCGGGTACTGCGTGTTGGCGGGGTCCGTCGGGCCGCCGCCGCCGAAGCAGCCGCAGTCGATGGAGAGCCCGCGGGCCCATGCCGCCACGATGCCGACGACGAAGCCGGCCATCAGCAGCGCGCTGAGCAGTGCGGCGTACCGCGTGAGCAGTCCGCCGAGGAGCAGCAGCCCCAGGGCGACCTCCAGCACGGGAAGCCCGTAGCCCACCGGCTTGGCGAGCACCTCCGGGAGGATCTCGAAGGCACGGACCGCTCGCACGCTGGCGGGCAGGTCGCCGACCTTCGCCCCGCCCGCCCAGAGCAGGATGACGGCGAGAGCCAACCGCAGGACGGTCGAGACCCAGGGCTGGGCCGCGGGCCAGCGGCCGCGCGGAGGGTCGGTGGCAGAGACGGGATCGCCCCGTCGGGCATCGGTCGAGGGTTCGGTCATGCGGCTCTCCAGGGTTCGGCAGGACGGCGCGCCGGGCGCGCGGGAACGTCAGGCGAACCGGAGCGGGGGACCCCGTCGCAACGGGACCCGGACGTCGACCGGTCCCGGGGCGCGGACGGTGCGGACCAGGGCGAGGAGCCGGACCGGACGGACGAGGGTCGTGGCAGGTGCGGGGCGAGTGCGGAACGGCCCGCCGAGCAGCCGCAGGACGGCGCCGACGAGCAGTCGCGCGTGGCGGGCGAGGCCGAGCCCCGCTGCCATCGCGACCAGGTGGGCGACGAGCACCGGGACGGCGACAAGGACGACGATCGCGAGGGCCTGACCGCCGTCGGGACCCACCGCGAGCGTCCCGGTCGGGCAGTTCGCGTCCGGCCGCAGCAACGCGAGGCGAAGGCCGAGCCAGCCCGCCGTACCGTCGCTGACGCACTGGTGCACGAGCAGCGAGCCGCTGCGGACCAGGACGGGGACCACCGACACCGCGAGCGTGAGCACGGCGGCGAGACCGAGGACCCGCAACGCGAACGGCGCAGCGGGCGCTGCACGTCCCGGGCGCCGTCTCATGGGGACCAGCGTACGGGCCGCCACCCCCGGAGTCACAGGTCGGCGATCACGGACTGCGCCGGACGGTGGACGGCCGGCTCACAGGCTCGGCGGCCCGGTCAGCGGCCACCAGTCGATCGGCGTCCCCTGGAGCACGACGGCGGTGAGCACCGCCGCGACGGCCAGCCCGAGGAAGACCAGCACGGCGGCACCGGCCGGGCCGGGCGCGATCGACCCGAGGACCCAGCGGGCGCCCCGACGGGTCCGTGCCGACGCCGGCCCGAACCACACGGTGCTCACCGCGACCAGGACCGTCACGGCGAGCAGCGCAGAGGTCAGCCACGGCGCGTTGGAGCCGAGCTCGCCTGCCTCGCCCGCCGCCGCCGGGACCAGCACGAGACGATCGGACCCCAGGACCCACCAGCCGACGCCGCCGACCAGCAGCGCGGCGCTGGCGGCGACCAGCGCGGCAGGGAACACCCCGATCACCCCGCGGACGAGGTACCAGGGCCAGAGCAGGACCGCGCGGGCGGTGTCGGTGCGCCGCTGCCCCCGACGTGCCCGGCGGGTGAGGTGGGCGTCGACGTCCAGGCCGACGCTCCGGGCGACGACGGCGAGGACCACCACCGCGAGCAGCGCGTAGCCGGGCCACAGGGTCCCGGCGGCGAGCGCGGCGGCGCCGAGCGCCAGGACGGTCCCGCGACGGGGTGCCGGGGCGGGCAGCTCCCCCGGGTCGTCCTGACCCTCGTCCTGCGGCGGGTAGGGCTCCGCGAACTGCGGCGGGTAGGGGTCCGCGTACTGCTGCGGGGAGGGCTGCCCCCGCTCGGCCTCCCCCGGCGGGACGGCCTCGGGCCGCACGACCTGTGTCACGGCCGTCCACTCCGGCCCAGGCGGGTACGGCGCGCCTCCTGGCGGGGCGGGCGGCCCCGGCGGTGGCGGTGGTGGGGCCCCCGCCACACTCCCGGAACCGATCCCTCCCGCGACGCCGAGCACGCGGGTCCCCCCGGCTCCCAGCACCTGGGTCGGGCCGGTGGAGTCGTCCAGGTCCTCCGCACGATCGTCGACCGGGCCGTCCTCGGCGATCCGCCGCACGGCGGAGACGACGTCGCGCGGAGCGGTCCTGTCGGCCGCCTCGGGCGCGAGCGCCCCGCCGAGGACCTCGGCGAGCCTCGGTTCGAGACCCGCGAGGTCGGGCCGACCGCTGCTGACCCGGGCCAGCACCGCGGCGAGGGGCCGCACGCCGAAGGGTGGCCGACCGGTCGCAGCGAAGGCGAGCACGGCCGCCCAGCCCCACCAGTCGTCCCTCCGCCCGGGCTCGGCCCCGGCGAGGAGCTCGGGGCTCAGGTAACCAGGGGTCCCCGCGACCTGACCCGCCGTGGTGAACCTCCCGTCCTCGACCACCTGCGCGATGCCGAAGTCGATGAGCACCGGCCCGTCGGCCGTGACCATCACGTTGCCCGGCGTGAGGTCGCGGTGCAGGACGCCCGCCGCGTGCACCGCGTCGAGCGCATCGGCGAGGGACTCGGCGAGGTCCGCCAGCTCGTCGGTCCTGGTACCACCGAGAGGCCCGTCGATCGCGACGCTCGACGCGAGGTCCGTCCCCTCGACGAGCTCGGTGACGACGAAGGCCTCCGAGGAGTCCAGCTCGGCGTCCAGCACGCGGGCGACGCCGCGGTGCCGGACCTTCTGCAGGGCCGCGACCTCGCGGGCGAGGCGGTCCCGTGCGGCCCCGTCGGCCAGGTGCGGGTGCAGGAGCTTGAGCGCGACGCCGACGCCGTCGGCGTCCACCGCACGGTAGACGGCACCCATCCCGCCCTGGCCCAGGGGGGCGAGGACGCGGTACCCGCCGAGCTCGGTGCCCGGTGCCAGTCCCATCCGCTCCATGCCGGGCACGCTACCCGCGCACGGCTCGCCCGACGCCGTGGCGCGCGCGTGCTGCGGCGCACCCGATAGCCTCGGGCTGCTACCACTGGAGGAGCCACCGTGACCTATCCGCTCGTCGTCGTCGCCAACCGCCTTCCTGTGGACCTCACGGTCGCCGAGGACGGCTCGACGTCGTGGCGCCGGTCGCCAGGCGGCCTCGTGAGCGCCCTCGAACCCGTGATGCAGGCCACGCACGGGGCGTGGGTCGGCTGGTCCGGTTCGGCAGGGGACGCACCGGAGCCCTTCGACGCCGACGGCAAGCACCTCGTGCCGGTCCCGCTCTCGCAGGAGGAGATCGCGGACTACTACGAGGGCTTCTCCAACGACACGCTCTGGCCGCTGAGCCACGACGTGATCAGCGCCCCCGAGTACCACCGGCACTGGTGGGAGGCGTACCGGCGCGTCAACGCCCGGTTCGCCGAGTACGCGGCCTCGCAGGCGGACGAGGGCGGGACGGTCTGGGTGCACGACTACCAGCTCCAGCTGGTCCCCGCCCTGCTCCGCGCCCTGCGCCCCGATCTGCGGATCGGGTACTTCCACCACATCCCCTTCCCCCCGCTCGAGCTCTTCGCCCAGCTCCCCTGGCGACGTCAGGTGGTCGAGGGGCTGCTCGGCGCCGACGTCATCGGTTTCCAGCGCGCAGGTGACGCCGGGAACTTCATCCGGGTCGTGCGCAGGTGGACGGACGTCTCCACGCGCGGCCAGGTCCTGACGATCCCGGCCGGAGCCGACGGGACGAAGGAGCGCCATGTGCGCGCCGCCGCCTTCCCGATCTCGATCGACTCCGCGAAGTTCGACACCCTGGCCCGCACCCCGGAGATCCGCGAACGGGCCGCGCAGATCCGCCGCGACCTCGGCTCGCCCGAGGTGCTGCTGCTGGGCGTCGACCGCCTCGACTACTCCAAGGGCATCCGGCACCGGATCAAGGCGTTCGGCGAGCTCCTGGAGGACGGTCGCCTGACCGTCCCCGGCACCACGCTCGTCCAGGTCGCGAGCCCGAGCCGCGAGAACGTGACCGCCTACCAGCACCTGCGCGACGAGGTGGAGGTGCTGGTCGCGCGGATCAACGGCGAGCACGGCGCGATCGGCTCTCCCGCCATCCACTACCTGCACCACTCCTACCCCCCGGAGGAGATGGCGGCGCTGTACCTGGCGGCCGACGTCATGCTCGTCACCTCGCTGCGCGACGGGATGAACCTCGTGGCCAAGGAGTTCATCGCGACCTGCGTGAACGACAGGGGTGCGCTCGTCCTGAGCGAGTTCACCGGCGCGGCCGACGAGCTGAGCGGGGCCCTGCTGGTCAACCCCCACGACATCGACGGGCTGAAGGACGTCATCGCCCACGCAGCGACGATGAGCCCTCGGGAGACGCGTACGAGGATGCGCCGCCTGCGCAGGCGCGTCCTGAGCGACGACGTCGGCCGCTGGTCCTCGCGGTTCCTCGAGGCCCTCGACGACCCGCAGAGTCATGCCCGCCGCGACCGTCGCCTCACCGCGCGGCTCGACGCAGAGCTCCAGCGCCTCGCCGACGGTGTCCAGGCCGGGGGCACGGCGCTCATCGCCCTCGACTTCGACGGTGTCCTCGCGCCCCTCGTCGACAACCCGGCCGACAGCCGCACCACGCCCGACTCGGTGCGTGCGCTCGACCGTCTGGGGCGGGTCCCGGGAGTCCGCCTGGCTCTCGTCTCCGGCCGCGGGCTCAACGACCTGCTCGCGCGGACCGAGGTTCCCGACGGCACGATCCTCATCGGCAGCCACGGCGCCGAGCGCGGGATCTGGGACGGCGGCTTCCAGCGGGACGAGCACCTGCTCTCCCCGGAGGCCGAGGCCCTGCACGCCGAGCTGTCCGCCGCGCTCGACCAGGCCGTCGCCGGGACCTCCGCGCGCGTCGAGCACAAGCCGACCACGATCGTCCTGCACACCCGCCAGGCCACCCCGGCGGACACCGAGCGCCTCGTCGCGCACGCCGTCCGCCTCGGCGACCGTGAGGGCGTCGACACGATGCAGGGCAAGGACGTCGTCGAGCTCTCCGTCTCGACGGCCACGAAGGGCGAGGCGCTGGCGGACCTGCGCACGCAGGTCGGCGCCGGCTACCTGCTCTACGCCGGTGACGACGTCACGGACGAGCGGGCCTTCGCGACCCTCGGGGAGGACGACGTGACCATCCGGGTGGGTCCCGGCGCGACGTCGGCACGCTTCCGCGTCAAGGACACCGCACAGGTCTCCGCCTTCCTCTCCCGCCTCGCGGACCTGGTCGACGGAGGCTGACCGGAGCGGGAGCGCTCCGAGGCGGCGGCGGTCGTCGCGCCTCGCCCGGGCGTTCCGTCCGGTGCCCCGCCGAGATCCGCTCGGCGGATCCCGGCCACGATCCGGAGCTTTGTGGCAAGATGGCCCACGCGGTTCCTGGGCACCAGTCCACGGATCCGGGTGTCGATGCCGACACCACCTCCCATTCACAACGGATCGTCCGGCACGTACCTGCCGGTGAAGGGATTTACTCATCATGGCCACTGTCACCTTCGACAAGGCAACCCGCCTGTACCCCGGCACCGAGCGGCCCGCGGTCGACTCGCTCGACCTGCACGTGGAGGACGGCGAGTTCCTCGTCCTCGTCGGCCCCTCCGGCTGCGGCAAGTCGACCTCGCTGCGCATGCTCGCCGGCCTGGAGGACGTCAACGGCGGTCGCATCCTCATCGGGGACCGCGACGTCACCGACGTGCAGCCCAAGGACCGCGACATCGCGATGGTCTTCCAGAACTACGCGCTGTACCCGCACATGTCCGTCGCGGACAACATGGGCTTCGCGCTGAAGATCGCCGGCACCCCGAAGGCCGAGATCCGCTCGCGCGTCGAGGAGGCAGCCAAGATCCTCGACCTGACCGAGTACCTCGACCGCAAGCCGAAGGCCCTCTCCGGTGGCCAGCGTCAGCGTGTCGCGATGGGCCGCGCGATCGTGCGCCAGCCGCAGGTGTTCCTCATGGACGAGCCGCTGTCGAACCTGGACGCCAAGCTCCGCGTGCAGACCCGTACGCAGATCGCCTCGCTCCAGCGCCGGCTCGGCGTCACGACCGTCTACGTCACGCACGACCAGACCGAGGCCCTGACCATGGGTGACCGGATCTGCGTGCTCAAGGACGGCATCCTCCAGCAGGTCGGCACCCCGCGGGACATGTACGACACCCCGCAGAACGTGTTCGTCGCCGGCTTCATCGGCTCGCCCGCGATGAACATCGGGACCTTCCACGTCTCCGACGGTGCCGCGCACCTCGGCAAGACGGCGATCCCGCTGGAGCGCACGGTCATCTCCGCCCTGACGCCCGAGGACAAGGGCCGCATCACGCTCGGCTTCCGCCCGGAGTCGCTCGACGTCGTGAGCGAGTCCACGGTCGGTGCGTTCCCGATCTCCGTCGACCTCGTCGAGGAGCTCGGCTCGGACGCGTTCGTCTACGGCGGCATCTCCGGTGCGGGCGAGGACGCGAAGGAGATCCACTCCGGCGCGGGCGACGCGCAGGTCATCGTGCGCGTCGACCCGCGGACTCCCCCGCGCAAGGGTGACACGGTGTGGGTCGCGATCCGCCCGGGCGAGCGTCACACCTTCTCCGCGAGCTCCGGCCAGCGGATCACGGTCTGATCAGCAGCTGATCGATCTCGATCGAGGAGGGCGGGACGGCTCCGGCCGCCCCGCCCTCCGTCACGAAGGAGCACCAGTGCCGGACTCCCTGCAGATCACCGCGGCCGCCCCGGACCCGGCGCTCCTCGACCTCCCCTGGGACGTGCCGCTCGAGGAGTGGCCGGCCGAGGTCCTCGCCGCGCTCCCCCGCGGGATCTCGCGGCACGTCGTCCGCTTCGTCCGGCTCTCCGGCAAGGTGATCGCCGTCAAGGAGATCGGGGAGACCGTCGCCTACCGCGAGTACGAGCTGCTCCGCGCGCTGCGCCGGCTCGACGTCCCGAGCGTCGAGCCGCTCGGGGTCATCACCGGGCGCCGCGCACCGGACGGCTCCCGGCTCGAGGCCGTGCTCATCACGCGACACCTGCAGTTCTCCCTTCCGTACCGCGCCCTGTTCAGCCAGACCCTCCAGCCGGGGACGACCGAGCGGCTCATCGACGCCCTCGCCGTCCTCCTGGTGCGGCTGCACCTCTCGGGCTTCTACTGGGGCGACGTCTCCTTGTCGAACACGCTCTTCCGGCGCGACGCCGAGGCGTTCGCCGCGTACCTCGTCGACGCGGAGACGGGCGACCTGCACGCCAAGCTCACCGACGGTCAGCGCGGCTACGACCTCGAGATCGCCCGGGTCAACATCATCGGCGAGCTCATGGACCTCGAGGCAGGTGACCTCCTGGAGAGCGGGGTCGACACGGTGGCCGTCGGCGCCCGCCTCGTCGAGCGCTACGAGGAGCTCTGGGCCGCCCTCACGGGCGCCGAGTCCTTCGGGGCGGGCGACCGGTGGCGGGTCACGGCGCGCATGGAGCGTCTCAACGCCATGGGCTTCGACGTCGGCGAGCTCGACATCACGACGGACGTGGACGGCACGACGGTGCGCATCCAGCCCCGCGTCGTGGAGGCCGGGCACCACTCGCGCCGCCTCATGCGCCTGACCGGCCTCGACGTCGAGGAGAACCAGGCCCGCCGGCTCCTCAACGACCTCGACACCTATCGCGCGAGCATGGAGCGCCAGGGCGACGACGAGGAGTTCGTCGCGCACGACTGGCTCAACGAGGTCTTCGAGACGACCGTTCGCTCGGTGCCGCGCGAGATGCGCGGAAAGCTCGAG
>NZ_JBFHHB010000133.1:0-8704 GCF_041597215.1 Actinotalea sp. | reverse complement strand
GTCCGCGTACCGCGCGGCCTCGCCCCCCACCTCGCGCAGCACGGGGATGTCGGCCGCGACCACGGGGCAGCCGCGGCGCATGGCGTCGAGCACGGGCAGCCCGAACCCCTCCGAGAGGGACGGGCACGCGTAGACCGCCGCTCGGCCGTACAGCGCCTCGAGCTGGGCGGAGGTGACCCATCCCAGCAGGAGGACGTCCTCGGCGAGGCCGAGCTCGGCCACGAGGGGCGCGAGCGGGTCGTCGCCGTGGCTGCCGGTCAGCGCGAGCTGCGGGCGCTGCCCGGCAGGGATCCGGGCGAGCGCGCGAAGCAGCCCGGCAAAGTTCTTGTGCGGCATCCGGTTCCCCGTGCTCAGCACGAGAGCGCGGCCGGGGTCCACCCCGAGTGCCGCGAGCTCGGCGTCCGGGTCCTCGACGGCCGCAGGCGAGCTGCCCGCCAGCGGGGTGGGCGTGATCCGGTCCCGCGGGATGCCGAGCACCCGGACGACGGCCTGCGCCGAGGCCTCGCTGTCCGTGATCACGTGCGCGGCGGTGCGGGCGGTCCGCCGGATGATCCAGGTCGTGACCTCCTGCGTGACCCGGCTGGTCTCCGGGTTCGGGAATTCGAAGGCGATCACGTCGTGCAGGGTCACGACGCGCGGGACCGATCCCGTGCCGGGACCGAAGTTGGCGGGGCACCAGAGCAGGTCAGCGCCCAGCCGCGCCGTGCGTCGGGCGATCAGGGCCGTCTCCGCCAGGGCCCACAACGGGCGGTTCTCCCCGACGAACGGCACGGGGTGCACCGTGCCGGGGAACCAGCCGGAGACCTCCTCGAGGCCCGCCGAGCCGACGAGCCCCACCAGCTCGAGCTCCGGCCAGGCGGCGGCGAGGCGCGGGAGGACCTGTCGGGCGTAGGTCTCGGTGCCGCCACGCTTGCCGGTGTAGTAGAGCAGGTCGACGGCGAGACGCACCCGTCCGCCCTCGGTCACCGCTCCCCGACCTCGGTGGCCTCGGCGCCGTCCGCGACCTCGACCGTCGACGGCGGGTTGCTCCGCGCGCGGGTCGGCACGGTGAGGATCCCGATGAACATCGCCGACATCATCGTCTGGAACCCGAGCATCAGGCCCAGGGCCGCAGGCACGGCGATCCGCACGGCCTGCCGCGCGTCCAGGCCGCCGAACCCGGTCTCCCGCCACCGCAGGACCTGGACGACCGCCACCGCGATCCCGAGCACGAAGATGGCGAGGCCGACGAGCAGTCCGCGTTCGATCGTCAGCCGGTCCACCAGGGCCCGGAACCGTGGCCCGGCGGGGAGGAAGCCCTCCTCCGCGGCGTAGACCTTCGTGAGGATCGCGAAGAGCACGGCCTGGTAGCCCACGACCGCGACGCCCGCCGCGTACACCATCGTCGAGACGTCGAAGCCGACCGAGCCGACGGCGACGGGCCCGAACAGCAGGACCAGGCTGGCGAGGGCACCGATCGCCAGGAGCACGGCGCCCGGGTAGAGGAACATCCAGGTGGGCGAGAAGATCAGCAGGAAGCGCAGGTGCCGCCACCCGTCGTGCCAGCTGCGCAGGTGCGGCGGGCGGGAGCGGCCGTCCTTGCTCAGGGTCGTCGGCACCTCGGCGATGCGCAGCTTCGCGAGCGTCGCCTTGACGACCATCTCCGAGGCGAACTCCATCCCGGAGGTGCGCAGTCCGAGACCGAGGATCGCCTCGCGGTCGAATCCGCGCAGTCCGCAGTGGAAGTCGCGCACCCCCGGCCGGAAGAACAGCGCGCCGATCCCGGACAGGACGGGGTTGCCGAGGTAGCGGTGCAGCGGCGGCATCGCCCCTGGCGCGATCCCGCCGCGGAAGCGGTTGCCCATGACGAGCTGGTTGCCGGCCCGGAGGCTCTCGACGAAGGGGTCCAGCGCGGAGAAGTCGTAGGAGTCGTCCGCGTCGCCCATGATGACGAACCGGCCGCGGGCGGCGGCGATGCCGCCGATGAGGGCAGCGCCGTAGCCACGCTCGCTGATGGGCACGACCCTCGCGCCGAGCGACTCGGCGATCGCCTGCGAGCCGTCCGTGCTGCCGTTGTCCGCGATGACGATCTCGCCCTCGACGCCGGACCGCTCGAGGTAGCCCCTCGCCTTGCGGATGCAGGTCTCGAGCGTCTCCGCCTCGTTGAGGCAGGGCATGAGGATGGTGAGTTCGCAGCGTTGCGCGAGAGTCATGCTGATCCGTCCGGAGGCAGGTCGTGGCGCGTCACTGTACCAACGGCCACCCGACGCCACGGCGTCATCGGCGACGCGATTCTGCGAAGGCGGCGAGCAGCCGTTCGGCGGTCACCTCGACGGTCCGTTCGCGTACGGCGCGCTCGTACCAGGCGCGGGTCGTCGAGCGCATCGTCGGCCCGGCGAGCACGACGCGCACCAGCGCCGCCCCGAGCACCTCGGGAGCGAGCGAGGTCGCGACGACACCGTTGACCCCGTCCTCGACGAGCTCCACCGCGGCGTTGTCCGGCGCGTCCACCAGGACCACCGGGGTCCCGTGCGCCGCAGCCTCCACGACCACCAGCCCGTAGCCCTCCCGTCGGGAGGGGTTCACCAGACATGCGGCGGCCGCGAGGTGCCGGTCGAGCTCCTCCTGCTCGACGAAGCCGGGAAGCGTGACGTCCTCGGTCAGGCCGAGGCGATCGACCTCGGCCTGGACCGCCCGTCGCTGGCCCCCGTCCCCCAGCACGACGGCACGCAGCGTGGGGATCTGCGTGCGGGCCCAGGCCACCGCGGCCGGGATGGCGTCGACCTGCTTGTCGGGGATGTGCCTGCCGACGTAGACGACGGTGGGCGGCTCGGCCGCTGCCTCGTTCGCCGGGCCGAGGACCGCCCCGTGGATCAGGCCGGGGCTCACCAGCGGGGCGTTCGGGGTCCCGTCGGCGACCAGTCGCTCGGCGTGCAGCCGGGAGTGGCAGCTGACGAGCGGGCTGACCCGCGCCGCCCACCGCTGCAGGGTCGCCGCCACCCGCCCCACGACGGGGCCCGAGTACTCCAGCCACTGCTCGCGCCTCCACACCTCGAGGAAGTCGGCGCAGACGAGCGTCCGGCTCCCGGCGAGCGCGAGGCGCACGGCGAAGACGTTGAGCACGGGGAGGGCACTGACCAGGACGACGTCATGGCTCCCGCGGTGCCGAGCGAGGTACCGGACGAGGCCGGCAGCGAAGCGCAACGCCGGGAGGAGCCGGCGGTTGCCGTGCTCGTCGTACAGGCCGGTCCGCCCGCTGACCGCCCGGACCCTCACGCCCGGCACGCTCGGAGCCGGTCCCGTCCACTGCTGCCGGGTCAGGTAGGTGACCTCGTGCCCGTGGCGCGCGAAGGACTCCGCCAGCAGCCGGTACAGGCGCTCGCCCCCTCCCGTGCTCAACGGGAAGAAGCAGTCGAAGGCGATCGCGATCCGCACGCCGCGACCCTACCGGCGGGGGGTGGCGCCCCGGCACCCCACCGACCTCCGGAGCCCGGCCCAGGCGATAGTGTCTCGACGTCACGAAACGGAGGGGGCTGCGCTGTGGCGATCGAGGCACCTGCACGACCCGGCTCGAACCGCCGGGTGTTCTGGCGCGCCTTCGCCCTGATCTCGCTGGTCACCGCGCTGTGGTCGCTGGCCAGCCCCTTGGCGGCGGGTCCGGACGAGAACGCGCACATCGTCAAGGCCGCGGCGGTGGTGCGGGGTGACCTGCACGGCACGAGCGCCCCCGACAACCCCGGTTCCGGGATCGTGACCGTCCCCGCCGAGTACGCGTCGATGATGGCGTACCCGACCTGCTTCGCCTTCAAGCCCGAGGTCT
The DNA here is from genome assembly GCF_041597215.1 of Actinotalea sp. Lineage (GTDB taxonomy): Bacteria > Actinomycetota > Actinomycetes > Actinomycetales > Cellulomonadaceae > Actinotalea. Next base: position 4,905 of record NZ_JBFHHB010000133.1, on the reverse strand, counting down.
CCGCCGACTGCGCCGGCCCCCTGCTCACCGGGGAGGCGGCCGAGGAGCCCACCCAGGCGCCGACCTGGGTGATCCGCAACAACCCCGCGTACTACGCGATCGTCGGCCTGCCGACCCTGCTCCCGGCCGCGCCGTGGACGATCTACCTCATGCGCCTGATCAGCGGGCTGCTGTCCAGTGCCGTGCTCGCCTGGGCGTTCGCGACCCTCGCGCGTCTCCCCCGCCGCGCACCCCTGGCCCTCGGGCTGCTCACGGCGATGACCCCGATGGTGATCTTCCTCAACTCGGTGGTGAACTCCTCTGGGCTCGAGATCTCGGCGTCGCTCGCGCTGTGGGCCGGCCTCTTCGCTCTGCTGCGGTACCCGGACCCCGCCCAGCTGACCCGTCGCGCGGCAGGCATCGCGGTGGTCACCGTCGCGCTGGCGAACACGCGAGGGCTCTCGTTGCTGTACGTCGCGGTCATCGTCCTCGCAGCCGTGGCGTCCGCGCCGCTGTCCTCGTTCGTCGCGACGGCGATGGACCGCAGGACCTGGCCGTGGCTCGGGCTCATCGTGGCCGGGGTGGGATCGGCCCTGTGGTGGACCTTCTCCGAGCAGACGCTGGCCGCGGGAGGGAGCACCCATCCGGACCTGACCTTCCTGTCCGTCGCCAAGCGCACGTTCCTCGAGTCCGGCGACTACCTGGTCACCTCGATCGGCAACTTCGGCTGGCTGGACACCGCGCTTCCCGCCACCGTGAAGCTCGCGTTCGCCGCTGTCCTCGGCCTGGTGGTCCTGCTCGCGCTGGCCATCGCCTCTCGACGGGACGTGGCCCTGCTGCTCGGAGTGGCGGCCATGTCCGTGGTCATCCCCGTGCTCCTGCACGCCTGGCAGGCACATGCCGTCGGCTACATCTGGACGGCCCGGTACTCCATGCCGCTGTTCGTCGGGGTGCCGGTGGTCGCGGGCTTCATCGCTCACCGGCAGGCCGAGGCGCTGGCGGCGTGGGCCGACCGCCGACTCGTGCTGGTCGCGGCCTCCACCCTGGCGGTCGTCCAGCTCCTGGCCTTCGCGGTGAACCTGCGCCGGTACGTCTTCGGGGCCCCCGGATCGTGGAACCTCCTCGCGGAGGGCGACTGGTCCCCGCCGGTCGCCCCCGGGATCCTCCTCCTCCTGCTCGCCGGAACCCTCGCGGCCGCGGTGGTCGCCGCGGTCCGGTGGAGCAGCCCGGAGCGGGCATGAGCGACCCCCGGGTCAGCGTCGTGGTCGTGACCTGGAACGGCCTGGCCCTCACCCGGCGGTGTGTGGAGTCCCTGCGCGCCCAGAGCCTAGAGCCGGGCGAGATGGAGATCATCGTGGTGGACAACGGCTCGTCGGACGGGACGGTCGAGGCCCTCTCGTCGGAGCCGGACCTCCGCGTCGTCCCTCGTGCCGTCAACGGTGGTTTCGCGGCCGGTGCGAACGCCGGCATCCGCGCCGCGTCGGGCGAGCTCGTCGTGCTGATCAACAACGACGCGGTGGCCGAGCCCGGCACCGTCGCCCACCTCGTGGCCCCGTTCGCCGCAGGACGCCGGGTCGGGGCGACCACCGGGACCGTGCTCCTCAGCGGGCGGTTCGCCCCCGCACCTGCGGGGTCCACCGGCGCCCTCGTCTCCTCGGACGGCAGCCGCTGGCTGCGGACGGCGCAGGGCGGGACCCGCCTGCTCAACTCCACCGGGAACGAGGTCACCCGCTCGGGCAACGGCCGCGACCGGGACTGGCTCGCCCCGGCGGACGCTCCCCCGGCCCCCGCGGAGGTCTTCGGGTTCAACGGTGGCTGCGTGGCGTTGAGCCGCGCTGCCCTGGACGACGTCGGGCTCCTGGAGGAGTCGCTCTTCATGTACTACGAGGACACCGAGCTCTCCTGGCGGTTGCGGCGTCGGGGCTGGTCGATCGAGCACGTCCCGTCGGCCGTGACGGTGCACGACCATGCCGCGTCCTCGGGGACGGCCTCTGCCTTCTTCCAGGACCACAACGAGCGCAACCGCGTGCTCGTCGCCCTGGTGCACGCCCCGTGGCCCGTCGTGCTGCGCGCCACCACCCGCACGCTGGTGCGCACGGTGCTGGGACCCGAGCGTGGCCGGCGACTGCGCGTGATCGGGTCGATCCTGCGGCGCGTTCCCTGGGCGCTGCGTCGGCGCCGCGAGGTGGACAGGTCAGCGAGTGTCCCTCGGGACGTCCCCGCCGCTCTGCTCGTGCCCGACGGCGGTGGCCGATGAGCCGCGAGGACGCAGGCCTGCGGGTCGCGCTCACCGTCGAACAGCTCTGGCAGGCCGTCCCCGGCGGCTCGGGGAGCTACATCCTCGAGCTGCTCGCCGCGCTCGCCGAGCGTGACGAGGTCACGACGGTCGGCCTCTCGGCGCTGCACCGCGGAGCGCCGGGCCCCGATCTCACGCCCCCTGGCCCCGTCCGGGCCTTCCCGCTGCCGCGCGCCGCGCTGTACCGGTTGTGGAACCGGGTCCCGGGCCCCCGTCCCGAGGCCCTGCTGCGCGGGCTCGACGTCGTGCACGCGACCACCTGGGCGATCCCGCCGACCCGCCGCCCGCTCGTCGTGACGGTGCACGACCTCGCATTCCTGCGCGACCCGGGGCACTTCACCCCGGGCGGGGTGCGCTTCTTCACCCGCGCACTCGAGCGGACCAGGGACGAGGCCGACGCGGTCGTCGTCCCTTCGCAGGCCACGGCCGAGGACTGCGTCGCCGCCGGGATCGAGCCCGAGCGCGTGCACGTGGTCCCGCACGGAGCGCCGGCGTGGACGGTGTCCGCTCCTGACGTGGCCGGCCTGCGTGCGCGGCTCGCGCTACCGGAGCGCTTCGTGCTGTGGTGCGGGACCCAGGAGCCACGGAAGAACCTCGACGGCCTGCTCCGTGCCTTCGAGGTCGTGGCCCGGGAGGACCCCGACCTGGACCTGGTCCTGGTCGGTCCGAGCGGCTGGGGTGAGCGTCACGGGTCGGCGACAGGTGCCGCTGCGGGGCGGGTCCACGAGCTCGGCCGGCTCCCCGTCGCGGACCTGCGCGCCGCCTACGCAGCGGCGACGTCCTTCGCCTTCCCGTCGCACTGGGAGGGCTTCGGCCTGCCGGTCCTCGAGGCGATGTCGGTGGGCACGCCCGTGGTCACCTCGCGCGCCAGCTCGATGGCGGAGATCGTCGGGAGCGCGGGGATCCTCGTCGACCCGACCGACCCGGCCGACCTCGCCGCGGGGATCCTGCGCGCTTCCGGGGCGGAAGGCCTCCCGCTCGGGGCACTGGGCCGTGCTCGCGCGAGGGAGTTCACCTGGGCGCGGTCCGCCGAGGGGCATGTGGCCGCCTACCGCGCGGCAGCGGGGCTCACCGGCGGTACTGGATCTCCTTGATCCGTTCGAGCTGGTCCTCCAGGAGCACCCGGTTGGTGCGCTGCAGGTCCGAGAGGACCCCGAGGGCGAGGGAGAGCAAGGAGGCGACGGCCATGATCGAGCCGAAGATGAGCGACTGCACCATGCCGCTCGTGTCGCCGCCGATCAGCCACTCCACGAGGAAGCGCAGCAGGGGGATGGCAGCGAGCACGCCGAAGAAGATGGCGAGGGTCGCGAAGATCACGTACGGCTTGAACATCAGGTAGCTGCGGATGATCGCCGAACCCGACTTGGCCATGTGGTGGAAGATGTTCTTGAACAGCCGGGACTCGCGGGTCTTGGCGTTCGTCACCACCGGGACCGAGGCGATGCGCAGCCGCTTGTTGCCCGCCTGGATGATCGTCTCCATGCAGTAGCTGAACTGCGTGACGACGTTGAGCCGGATCAACGAGGCCGCGGAGTACGCACGGAAGCCGCTGGCCGCGTCGGGCAGCTCGGTCTCGGCCGCGCGGTTGACGACATGGCTGCCGATCCGCTGCATCTGCTTCTTGAACGGCGAGAAGTGCTCGATGGTGTGCGTCTGGCGGTCGGCGATGACGATGTCCGCGTCGCCCGCGATGATCGGCTTGACCAGGTCCCCGATCCGGTCCTGCGGGTACTGGTTGTCCCCGTCGGTGTTCACCACGATGTCGGCGCCCTGCGCGAGCGCGTAGTCGATCCCGTCCCGGAAGGACCGCGCCAGGCCCATGTTGCGCGTGTGGTGCACGAAGTGCGTCACACCGTGCGCGCGGGCCACCTCCAGCGTCCTGTCCGTCGAGCCGTCGTCGATCACGAGGATCTCGAGCTCGTCCACCCCGTCGATCTCCCGAGGGATCGACTCGAGGACCGCCGGAAGCGTCTCCTCCTCGTTGAGGCAGGGGATCTGGATGAAGACCTTCATTGACTTCCAAACGCAAGGGCCCGCGCGCTCGAGCCCGCGGGGCTGGGGGATGTGACGGCATCGCCACCGGCGCGGACACGCACGGGTGGCGACCTGACAGGCGATCCTACAGTTCGCGCCGCGACAAGCCTGTACCCACGGCAGCCGGTACCCGGCCGCTGAGAGCACTCAACCAGCCGACCGCTTCGCGGACGTACGCGCCGGACACGCTCAGGAGGCGATCACCAGTTCGAGCGCGGGAAGTCCATCGCTCGGTCCCGGGAATCCGGGCATTCCTTCTTGGACCAAGCCGAGCTCGACGCGAGCGTCCCCTTCGGGGATCGAGGAGGGTGGCGCCAGGACCACGGTCAACCGCTGGATCCCGCCAGGGAAGACCGAGCGCGGCAGGTCGACGATCTGAGGGACGGTCTCCGTGCCGGCCCGCCACCAGGCCACGAGTCGAACTGAGCCGACACGCCCGTCGACGGTTTCGAGCGGCGACCACGGGTCTGAGCCCAGGTTGGTCAGGTCGAGTTCGAGCACACAGTTCGCCTCCTGCGTGACGCAGGCCGTTCCGGGCTCCGGGGCGGAGACGACGGCGAGGTCGTAGGCATAGCTATCGAGAGCGGCTCCCCCTT
>NZ_JBFHHB010000132.1:0-8750 GCF_041597215.1 Actinotalea sp. | reverse complement strand
GTGCTCGGGCCCGGCACCGTGCGGGCGGCCGCCTCTCGCGAGGGCGCCGGCGCCGGGGGCGGACTCGCCTTCGCCCTCGCCCTGCTCGGTGCCCGGTTGCGCCCGGGCGCCGCGCTGATCGCCGAGCTCGCCGGCCTGGCGGACCTGGCCCGCACCTGCGACCTGCTGGTGACCGGTGGCCCCGCCCTCGACCCGCACGCCCTGCACGACTCGGCGGTCCCTGTCGTCGCGGGGGCCGGAGCCGAGGTCGCGGTGCCCGTCGTGGTGGTCGCCGAGGAGGTCGTCCTCGGCAGGCGGGAGTGGTCGGCCGCGGGGATCGCCGGTGCGTATGCCGTGGCCGAGGACTTCGATGCGCTCGACTCCGCGCGGGCGGAGCCGTGGGCGAGCCTCGCCGCACGCATCGAGCGCGTCGCGATCACCTGGTCGCGCTGACCCGTCCCGCCCACCGGTCGGGGCCTGCCGGCCCGGCGCGTTTCGCCGAGGGCATGACTCCGGGGGACCAGTGGGGAGCGACGCAGCACGAGGGACGACGTACCCTGGAGCGAGCGGTGCGTCCAGCCCGCAGCGTCCCGGCCTGGTCCGGGTCGCGACCGACCATCCCCGCGGAGGGCTCATGACCGAGACGACCGAGACCGCGACGCACGGCGTCGTCCTGACCGACGTGGCGGCGGCGAAGGTCCGCAGCCTCATCGAGCAGGAGGGTCGCGACGACCTCCGCCTGCGTGTCGCCGTGCAGCCCGGTGGATGCTCGGGCCTGATCTACCAGCTCTACTTCGACGAGCGCGTGCTCGACGGCGACGCGACCCGTGACTACGACGGCGTCGAGGTCGTCGTCGACCGGATGAGCGTCCCGTACCTCGACGGCGCGACGATCGACTTCGCCGACACCATCGAGAAGCAGGGCTTCACGATCGACAACCCCAACGCAGGCAGCGCCTGCGCCTGCGGGGGCTCCTTCTCCTGAGCCGCATCCCTCGGCGGACCGGGCGGGCACCTTCGGGTGCCCGCCCGTTCCCGTCACGGGGCGTCGCGCTCGCCGATCCGCACCGTCGTCGCCCAGCCCTCGTCCAGCTCGTGCGTCCCGAGCACCTCGTGACCGCGCATCCTGGCCCAGGCGGGGATGTCGTGCGCAGCAGCGGGATCGGTCCAGCGCACCTCGATCTCGTCACCGGGGGCCGCCTCACGGGCGAGTGCCGCGAGGCGGATGACGGGCATCGGGCAACGCAGACCGCGGGCGTCGAGGATCACAGGCCCTCGGCCCCGAGCATCGCGCGCACAGCGGCGACGGCTGGGCCGACCGCAGCGGCGAACCGGTCCACCTCGGCGTCGGTCACCTCGCGCGGGAGGGCGATCCGGATGTTCCCGTGGGTCAGCGCACCCATCGCGGCGAGCACATGGCTCGGCTCCAGCGCGCTGGAGGTGCAGGCGGATCCCGAGCCGACGGCGAAGCCCGCCCGGTCGAGCGCGTCGACCAGCGACTCGCCGTCCACGTAGAGGCACGAGAAGGTCAGCACGTGCGGAAGGCGGTCCTGCGGATCGCCGAGCACCTGCACGTCCGGGACGGCGGAGAGGGACGAGCGCAGCCGAGCGACCAGTCCGTGGCGTCGGGCCGCGGACCGACCGCGCTCGGCCGTGACGGCGCGCAGCGCTGCTGCGGCGGCGACCGCCTGGGGAACCCCCACGCCGCCGGGCGCCCAGGGATCCTCGTCCTCGGGCCCCGGCTGCCTGGTGCGGACGCGTGAGCGGACGGCGAGCACCCCGACGCCGGCCGGGGCGCCCCAGTCGCCAGGGTCCGCTGCGAGCAGGTCCCAGTCGGCGCCCACGTCGTCATGGCCGACCGATGCCCCGGCGTCGACCAGCAGCGGCACGCCGGCAGCGCGGCAGAGCTCGTGCGCGTCCCGGAGCGGTTGGCGGGTGCCCACCTCGCCGTTGGCATGCTGCAGGGCGGCCAGTGCGACGCCGGGCGCGCCGACCGCACCCGCCCAGGCCTCGAGGTCCACCCGCGCGTCCCGGTCGACGGGGACGGCAACGGCATCGCGATCCACGTGCCGGGCGGCGGTCAGCACGGCCGCACGTTCCACGGCGCTCGTGACGACGCTGCTGCCCACTCGGCGACGGCCCGCGGCCACCGCCTGGACGGCGGCGTGCAGGCTCGCGGTGTGCCCCGGCGTCAGGTGCAGCTCCTCGACGCGGCAGCCGAGGATCCCGGCGATCTCTGCCCTGCTGCCGTCCAGCAGGTGACGGGCCCGACGACCCTCGGAGTGCAGGCGACGTGGATCCGCCCAGCCGTCCTCCAGGGCCGTGAGCAGGGCTTCCCGCGCGGCCGGGTGCACAGGTGCCCGGCCGCCCGCATCGAGGTAGACCCGGGTCTGTGTCACAGGTCAACGCTACGGCTCGGCCGCAGCAGGACGCGAGGCGGTTCAGCACACCAGCGAGCCGCCCGGGCGCTAGGGTGGGGACCTAGGTCCCGGTGGACGCGTCTGCCGGAAGGGACCGGACAACCGACCCCATCGGCGACGATGGGGTCTTGACGTGAAGGCGAGTGTGGACGTGCAACACCCTCGACGCAGGCGGTCGGCGCGGTTCGCCGTGCTCGCCCTCGTGCTCACCCTGGCCGTCAGCGGTTGCTCCGCCGAGGTCCAGCGGGGCTTCCTCCCGGGGTACGAGGACGGTCAGGTCACGAACATGACCGAGCGGATCACGTCGCTCTGGACAGGGTCGTGGATCGCAGCCCTCGCGGTCGGTGTGCTGACCTGGGGCCTGATCGTCTGGTGCGTCGCGGTCTACCGCAAGCGTCGGGACGACGACACCCTCCCGGTCCAGCTCCGCTACCACGTCCCCCTCGAGATCATGTACGTCATCCTGCCGATCCTCATGATCGGCGTCCTGTACTTCTTCACCCAGCGCGACGTGTCCGCCATCGTGGACACCTCCGAGGAGCCGGACGTCACCGTCCAGGTCTGGGGCAAGCGCTGGAGCTGGGACTTCAACTACCTGGACTCGAACGTCTGGGACTCCGGTGAGCACGTCGTGGACATCGGGGAGCCGGGCAACCCGGAGACCCTCCCGACGCTGTACCTGCCCGTCGACAAGCGGGTGGAGATCCAGGTCGCCTCGCGCGACGTCATCCACTCCTTCTGGGTGCCGGCCTTCCTCTTCAAGCGCGACATGATCCCGGGGCGTGAGACCTCCTTCCAGATCATCCCCGAGCGGGTCGGCACCTACGCCGGCAAGTGCGCGGAGCTCTGCGGCGAGAACCACTCCGGCATGCTCTTCAACGTCAAGGTCGTCCCGCAGGAGGAGTACGACCAGCACATGGCCGACCTCGCAGCGGCCGGACAGACCGGCGTCCTCGGCGCCGACCTCAACCCGAGCGACAAGCCGTCCGCCGTGACCGGGGAGAACTGATGGCCACCTACGCCGAGCTGCCGAGCGCGGCCGTCCTTCCGGCGCGCAAGCGGTCCCTGGGCTCTCAGGTGATCCGCTGGATCACGTCGACCGACCACAAGACGATCGGGTACATGTACCTGGTCACGTCGTTCGTGTTCTTCATGATCGCCGGCCTGATGGCGCTGCTCATCCGCGCGGAGCTCTTCGAGCCGGGCATGCAGATCGTCAGCAAGGACCAGTACAACCAGCTCTTCACGATGCACGGCACGATCATGCTGCTGCTGTTCGCGACGCCCCTGTTCGCCGGGTTCGCGAACGTCATCATGCCGCTGCAGATCGGCGCGCCCGACGTCGCGTTCCCACGGCTGAACATGTTCGCGTTCTGGCTCTTCGCCTTCGGCGGGATCATCGCCGTGTCGGGCTTCCTCACCCCCGCGGGCGCTGCCTCCTTCGGCTGGTTCGCCTACGCCCCCCTCTCGAACGCGATCAACTCCCCGGGGCTCGGCGGTGACCTGTGGGTCTTCGGCCTCGCCCTCGGTGGTTTCGGCACGATCCTCGGCGCGGTGAACTTCATCACGACGATCCTGACGATGCGCGCCCCCGGGATGACGATGTTCCGGATGCCGATCTTCACCTGGAACACGCTGGTCACGAGCCTGCTGGTCCTCATGGCGTTCCCGCCCCTGGCGGCCGCTCTGTTCGCACTCGGCGCGGACCGGCGGCTCGGTGCCCAGGTCTTCAACGCCGAGAACGGCGGGGCGATCCTGTGGCAGCACCTGTTCTGGTTCTTCGGGCACCCGGAGGTGTACATCATCGCGCTGCCGTTCTTCGGCATCGTGACCGAGATCCTGCCGGTCTTCTCCCGCAAGCCGATCTTCGGCTACAAGGGCCTGATCTACGCGACGATCGCGATCGGTGCGCTGTCCGTGACGGTCTGGGCGCACCACATGTACGTGACCGGAGCGGTCCTCCTCCCGTTCTTCGCGCTCATGACGATGCTCATCGCGGTACCCACCGGCGTGAAGTACTTCAACTGGATCGGCACGATCTGGCGAGGGAAGATCACGTTCGAGACGCCCATGCTCTGGGCGATCGGGTTCCTGGTGAGCTTCCTGTTCGGTGGCCTCACGGGTGTCATCCTCGCCAGCCCCGCCCTGGACTTCCACGTCTCGGACACGTACTTCGTCGTCGCCCACTTCCACTACGTGATCTTCGGGACCGTGGTGTTCGCGATGTTCGCCGGCTTCTACTTCTGGTGGCCGAAGTTCACCGGGAAGATGCTCGACGAGCGGCTCGGCAAGATCCACTTCTGGCTGCTGTTCTTCGGGTTCCACGGGACCTTCCTCATCCAGCACTGGCTGGGCGTGGAGGGCATGCCGCGACGCTACGCGGACTACATGCCGGAGGACGGCTTCACGCTGTTCAACCAGATCTCCACCGTCGGTGCCTTCCTGCTGGCCGCCTCGACGCTCCCGTTCCTGTGGAACGTCTACATCACGACGAAGAGCGCGCCGAAGGTCACGGTGGACGACCCCTGGGGCTACGGCGCCTCGCTCGAGTGGGCGACCTCCTGCCCCCCGCCGCGCCACAACTTCACCTCGCTCCCGCGGATCCGCTCCGAGCGCCCTGCCTTCGACCTGCACCACCCGGAGGTCGCGGCGATGGACCATGTCGAACCCGATCCCGGCGTCCTGGACTGGGAGGCGGACCGGCGCGGGGAGCGCGAGGGAGCCGTCGCGACGAAGGCGAACGGCGAGGACGAGCCGGAGCAGTCCGCAGCCGTCATCGTCGACGAGCCGCCGGCACCGGGGACGGATGAGGGGCAGGAGCAGCGATGAAGGTGACCGTCGTCATGCTGACCGTGCTCGCGGGCTTCTTCGCGCTCGTGGGGACCGTCTACGGGATCTGGAGCCACGGGGAGGCCGTCGGCCTCGGTGCGCTCCTGCTGTGCGCCGGCCTCGCCGGGATGATCGCCTTCTACCTCGCGATCGCCGGCCGCAGGTCCGGTCCGATCCCGGAGGACAACCCCTACGCGGAGGTCGCCGACGGCGCCGGGGAGCAGGGCACGTTCGCCCCCTGGAGCTGGTGGCCGCTGGTCCTTGCCCTGGGCTGTGCGCTCTCGTTCGCGGCACTCGCGATCGGCTGGTGGTTCCTCGTCCTGGGCGCGGCCGTCGGCATCGTCGGCCTGATCGGCTGGGTCTTCGAGTACTCCCGCGGGATCCACGCGCACTGAGGGCCTGGTTCAGGACACTGCAGCGGCGAGACCCGGCGCGACCGACGGCAGCGCCCACCTCGTGGCGGACACGGGACGGCGTGCCCGGTAGCGTTCGGCCATGAGAACGGCGGCGTTCCCGTGGCCGGTGGCGCTCCTCCTGCTCGCCGGCTGCGGAGCCACGAGCGGGGCGGCCGAGGCCGTCGACGGCCCGGTGCTGCGGTACGCCGCGGTGTCGTCCGACGGCGGGGGCATGGCCGCACTCGTGAGCGGTCGGCTCGAGCTCGTCGGGGACTGCCTGTACCTCGCCGTCGACGAGGTCGGTGAGCGTTACCCGATCGTGTGGCCGGCCGGATCGACCTGGGACGGTGAGCGACGAGCGGTCCTGAGTGCTTCCGGCGTCGAGATGCCGGTCGGCAGCGAGGTCTCCGGTGGAGGCGGCTACCTGTACGTCGCAGACGTCGAGGCCTCGCTCGGCGCCGAGGCCGCGGCACTGGCGGCACGTTGCGTCGACAACTCCTACGGGGAGGTGGCCTTCGTCAACAACGACGACGGGGCGATCGGACCGGCGGACTGAACCGCTCAGGCACGACGATGCCCGGCCCCTGTCGGGACCGGGCCTCGGCCGGGTGTCGCCCTACGGGACGATGAGCCCGGAGGTCTGGGTGCGTGCACGGTCGAAGCGTGCACCCGCGTCTGCCCAGTTGACGATGTTCCACCACGCCTTGATGTAGTCCGCCTTGACGTTGACGTAGTCGAGGTAGAAGGCGTGCTCCCACATGTCGAGCAGCACGATGGGGGTCAGGCCCATCGGGATGTTGCCCTGCTGGTCGAAGAGCTGGAAGATCGCCAGCTTGGAGCCGACCGAGTCCCAGGCGAGGATCGCCCAGCCGGAGCCCTGGATACCCATGGCCGTCGCGGTGAAGTGCGCACGGAAGGCGTCGAAGGAGCCGAACTGGTCGTCGATCGCCTGTGCGAGCTCGCCGACGGGCTTGTCCCCGCCGTCGGGGGAGAGGTTCTGCCAGAACGTCGAGTGGTTCACGTGCCCACCGAGGTTGAAGGCCAGGTTCTTCTCCAGCAGGTTGACGGTGGCGAAGGAGTTCTTCTCCCGTGCCTCGGCCATCTGCTCGAGGGCGGTGTTCGCGCCGGCCACGTAGGCGGCGTGGTGCTTGTCGTGGTGAAGCTCCATGATCCGCCCGGAGATGTGCGGCTCGAGAGCGGCGTAGTCGTAGGGCAGGTCGGGAAGAGCGTAGTCAGCCAATCGAGGCACCTCCGGTCAGGTCGCAGCGCGACTGTCGTTCATCCGCCCGGGGGATCCCGGGCGACGTACCCCACTCTGCACCCAGCCGACGGTCACCGCGAGGGCGACCCGCTCAGTCGTCGTGGGGGGCCTTCGTCCCGCCGAGTGCGGTACCGGACGAGGCCGGGCCGGCCTCGACGAGACCCGCGGTCCCGGCGCCGCCGTCCGCGCCCTCGATGGCCGCGTGCTCCTCGTGGTCGTGGGCTGCGGCGAGCTCGGCAGGCGTCACCGGCTCGATCCGGTCCTCGAAGAAGAAGGACGAGACCCGGGAGCGCAGTGCGTCCTTGCGGACGCCCTTGCGCGCCACCCCGTTGGCGTCCTCGGCGGGAAGCAGGGGGATGGGGCGCTCGGGCGTGTGCTGGACGCGCAGCCAGCGCTCGTGGGTGTCCAGGGGCTGGTGGATCTCGACGTACTCCCCGTGAGCGAACCGCACGATCTTCGCGGACTCGTGCCCGTGCAGGACGAGCTCGCGGTCCTTGCGCTGCAGACCCATCGCGATCCGCTTGGTCGCCCAGAAGGTGATCGCCGGCAGGACGAAGAGCAGGATCCGGAACACCCAGGTGATGTCGTTGATCGACAGGGCGAAGTGGGTCGCGATGAGGTCGTTGGACCCCGCCAGGACCAGCACCATGAACGCCGTGAGGATCGAGACACCGGAGGCCGTACGGACCGGGGCGTTGCGCGGGCGGTCGAGCACGTGGTGCTCACGCTTGTCGCCGGTGGCGTAGGCCTCGATGAACGGGAACAGGGCGAGAGCGGTGAAGAGCAGACCCGGGACGATCATCGCCGGGATGAGCACGTTCAACGAGATCGTGAAGCCCGCGACGGTGAACTCCAGGAAGCCTGGTGTCAGTCGCAGCGCACCCTCGAGGAAGAGCATGTACCAGTCCGGCTGCGCCCCTGCGGACACGGGGGAGGGATCGTACGGGCCGTAGTTCCACACCGGGTTGATCGTCATCGTCGCGCCCATGAGGGCCAGCAGTCCGAAGACGACGAAGAAGAAGCCGCCCGCCTTGGCCACGTACACCGGGAACAGCGGGTAGCCGACGACGTTGCGGTCGGTGCGGCCGGAGCCGGGGAACTGCGTGTGCTTGTGCAGCACGACGAGGAACAGGTGCAGCCCGATCAGGGCGAGGATCAGTGCCGGGATCAGCAGGATGTGCACCGTGAAGAGCCTGGGGATGATGTGGACCCCGGGGAACTCGCCGCCGAAGAGGAAGTACGACATGTAGCTGCCGATGATCGGGATCGACTTCACGACCCCGTCGGTGATCCGCAGGCCGTTGCCGGAGAGCACGTCGTCGGGGAGCGAGTAGCCGGAGAACCCTGCCGCGAGGCCGAGGATCATCAGCGTGAAGCCCACGACCCAGTTGATCTCACGCGGCTTGCGGAAGGCGCCGGTGAAGAAGACGCGCATCATGTGCGTGACGATCGAGGCCATGAAGATCAAGGCGGCCCAGTGGTGGATCTGCCGCATGAGCAGGCCGCCGGTCACCTCGAACGACAGGTGCAGGGTCGACTCGAAGGCCTTGGACATCTCGACGCCGTTCATGGCGGCGAGCGGGCCCTCGTACTCCACGAGCTCCATGCTGGGCACGAAGAAGAGGGTGAGGAAGATGCCGGTGAGCAGCAGGACGATGAAGGAGTACAGCGCGATCTCGCCGATCAGGAAGGACCAGTGATCGGGGAAGATCTTGCGGGCGAACTCCTTGACCGCCTTGCCGACGCCGGTGCGCTGGTCGAGGTAGTCGGCGGTGGCGGCGGCGGCGCGGGGCGCGGCAGTGGTCTGCTGGCTCACTTCAGTCGCTCCCAGTAGCTCGGGCCGACCGGCTCGAGGAAGTCGCTCTG
>NZ_JBFHHB010000131.1:0-8882 GCF_041597215.1 Actinotalea sp. | reverse complement strand
GCGCGGTCCGGGAGAGCCGGGCGGAGCGGGGTCGCCGGGCGGGGCGGGGTCCGCGGGCGATGAGCCGTCAGCCGAGCCGGGGACGGGTCCGGACGCGGGTTCGAGCGGGTCGTGCCGGACCGTTCCGGTCATCGGACCTCCTTGTCGTCGCACAGTAGCCAGTCCGCGGGCCCGGCGGGAAGAGCCGACGGCGGACCGCTGCGGTGGGCGGGAGGCGCGGGCGCGAGGCGCAGGAGGCGCGGGCGCGAGGCGCTGACGGCGCCGGCGGCGCGACTCCAACCGCTCAGTCCTGCGTGACCTCGGTGACCTGCCCGTCCTCGACGTGCAGGCGGCGCGTCAGGCGCACCGTCTCGAGCATCCGGCGGTCGTGGGTGACCAGCAGGATCGTGCCGTCGAAGGAGTCCATCGCCTGCTCGAGCTGCTCGATGGCCGGCAGGTCGAGGTGGTTGGTCGGCTCGTCGAGCACCAGCAGGTTCACCCCGCGGGCCTGGAGCAGCGCGAGCGCTGCACGGGTCCGCTCTCCGGGCGACTGCGAGGACGCCGGCCGCGCGATGTGGTGGGCGACCAGGCCGAACTTGGCGAGCAGGGTCCGCACCTCAGCCGTCGGCCAGTCCGGGACCTCGCGGGAGAAGGCTGCGACCAGGGGCTCGTCCCCCTCGAACAGCGCCCGCGCCTGGTCGACCTCGCCGACGAGCACGCCCGAGCCGAGGTCCACCGCTCCGGCCGTCGGGGCGAGGCGGCCCAGCAGCAGAGCGAGCAACGTCGACTTTCCCGCACCGTTGGGCCCCGTGACGGCCACCCGGTCCTTCCACGCGATCTGCAGGTCGACCGGGCCCAGGCGGAAGCCGCCGCGCTCGACGACGGCTCCGCGTGCGACCGCGACCACGGCACCCGATCGTGCGGCGCTCGCGATGCTCATCTGGAGCTGCCACTCCTTGCGTGGCTCCTCCACGACCGCGAGCCGGCTGATCATCTTCTCCGTCTGCCGGGCCTTGGCCGCCTGCTTCTCGGTGGACTCGGCGCGGAACTTCCGGCCGATCTTGTCGTTGTCCTTCGCCTTGCGACGGGCGTTCTTCACGCCCTTCTCCATCCAGGCGCGCTGCGTCCTGGCGCGGGCCTCGAGGCTGCCGCGGCGGGCGGCGTAGTCCTCGTACGCCTCGCGAGCCCGACGGCGAGCGATCGAGCGCTCCTCCAGGTAGGCGTCGTAGCTGCCGCCGTAGGTGGCGACCCGCTGCAGGCTGCGATCGATCTCGACGACGGTCGTCACGGTGCGGGACAAGAACTCCCGGTCGTGGCTGACGACGACGATCGGCGCCTGCGAGCGCTCGACGAAGTCCTCCAGCAGGTCGAGCCCCTCGGCGTCGAGGTCGTTGGTCGGCTCGTCGAGCAGGTAGAGGTCGAACCGTGAGAGCAGCAGGGCGGCCAGCCCCACCCGCGCGGCCTGACCGCCGGACAGTGCCGTCATCGGGTGGTCGAGGTCGACGGTCAGGCCGAGCTCGTCGGTGACGCTGCCGAGCCGGGACTCGAGGTCCGCGCCGCCGAGGGCGAGCCAGGTCTCCAGCGCCTCGCCGTACCCGTCCTCGGCCCCGGGCGCCTCGGCCGCGAGCGCGTCGGCGGCGGTGTCCATGGCGCTCTGCGCGGCCGCGACGCCCGTGCGCCGCTCGAGGTGCTGGCGCACGGTCTCGCCGGGGCGTCGCTCGATCTCCTGGGCGAGGTGCCCCAGGTGGGCGTCGGCCGGGCTGACGCTCACGCTGCCCGCGTCGGGCCGCCGTTCCCCGCCGAGGATGTGCAGCAACGTCGTCTTGCCTGCGCCGTTCGGCCCCACGAGCCCGACGACGTCGCCAGGGGCGACCACGAGGTCCAGGCCCGAGAACAACGTGCGATCGCCGAAGGCGGCGGCCACCCCCTTCGCCTGCACTGTCGCGCTCATGCCGCCATTCTCCCGTGCCGCAGGGCGGCCACCCGCCACGGTATTTCCCGGCCGGCCGCACCGGTGGCGGACCCAGCAGTCTTGTCAACCAACCTGTCGCGATATATCGTCAGACTATCGAGATAGAAGGGAGGGGCTCCCATGAGCTTCCGCAGCAGCAGTGAGCGAGGGCAGGGCCCTCGAGACGAACGACACTTCCGGCCCGAGCCCGAGGACGACGAAGGACCCGGCCGACCCCGCCGTGGAGGCGGGCACGGCCACGGCGGAGGGCACGGCCGACGCGGCGGCGGACCGGGCTTCGGCGGCCCCGGCTTCGGCTTCGGCGACCCCGGCTGGGGCCGTCCCCGCGGCGGCCCCCGTGGCGGCCCCCGTCCCCGCGGCGACGTCCGCGCCGCCATCCTGCTGCTCCTGGCCGAGCAGCCCCGCCACGGCTACGAGCTCATCCAGGAGATCGCCGAGCGGTCCGACGGCGCCTGGACCCCCAGCCCCGGATCCGTCTACCCGGCGCTCTCCGCGCTCGAGGACGAGGGGCTGATCGTCATCGAGCCGGTCGCGGGCCGCAAGACGGCGTCCCTGACCGAAGCGGGCGAGGAGTACGTCGAGCGCGAGCAGGAGCGCCTGGGCGACCCCTTCACGGTCGCCGACTCCGAGCGCGGCTCCTCGCGGGCCTTCCGCGACGAGGTCCGCGCGCTCGCCGAGGCCTTCGCCCAGCTGGCGCGGGTCGGCACCGCCCGCCAGCAGGAGGCAGGGCTCGCCGTGCTGACCGCTGCCCGCAAGGACCTCTACCGGATCCTCGCGGACGACGACGAGGGCTGAGGCCGGCCCGGGAGCCGGGCGAGGTCCGAGCGGGCCCCTCGCCCGGCTCCCTCCCGGCCGCTGCACAGCGACCTCCCAGACCACCCCCGTATCGTGGACCTGTGCACGCCGGAACCCGGCACGATCGACGTCGGGCCGGGAACGGAGCCGTACCCACGACGAGGCCATCGACGGCCCCCTCAAGGAGCTGATCACCAGCATGACCGGGACAGAGTCGCCCATCGGCCTGGCCAACCGGGAGGGCATCGACGCCCTCGAGGGGCTGACGACGAGCGCCTTCGACGACCTCGAACGGCTCCGCGCCGAGTTCACGCGGTTCATGCTGCAGTACAAGTTCGGGATCGACGAGGTCACGACGAAGATCTCGATCCTGCAGGAGGAGTTCGCCCACCTGCACGCCTACAACCCGATCGAGCACGTCTCCTCCCGGCTGAAGACACCGGAGTCCCTCGTCGCGAAGGTCGTGCGCCGCGGGATCGAGCCCTCGTTCGACGCGATCCGCGAGCAGATCACGGACATCGCGGGGATCCGGGTGACGTGCAGCTTCACCTCGGACGTCTACCGCATCGCCGAGCTGCTCGGCCGACAGGCGGACCTCACCGTGCTGGAGGTCAAGGACTACATCTCCGCCCCCAAGCCGAACGGCTACCGCAGCCTGCACACCCTGGTCCAGGTGCCCGTCTTCCTCTCGCAGGGGCCCGTACCCGTCACCGTCGAGGTGCAGATCCGCACCATCGCGATGGACTTCTGGGCGAGCCTGGAGCACAAGATCTTCTACAAGTACGCGGGCGAGGCCCCGCCCGACGTCGCCACGAGCCTCACCGAGGCAGCCGAGACCGCCCACCAGCTCGACACGATGATGGAGCAGCTCCACCAGCGCGTGCACGGCGAGGGCGCCACCGCGCGCGGCACCGCGAGCGGCCTCGAACCCGACGACCGACTGCTGGAGCGCCTGCGCGCGATCCGCGAGCACGGGGCCTGAGGCCCGACCCGGGGAACGGCTGCGTCCGCTCGGTCGAGCACGCCCACGCCGTTGCCGGCGCCCGGCGATGTCGCCCGCGAACCCCGGAGCCCCGGAGAGCATGCTCGCGCTCGGAAGGGTTGACCGGGCCCGACGCGTCGATTAACTTACAACCAAATGGTTGTAGATATGCGAACCCCGACCCCGTCCGGCCTCAGCGACGACGAGACGGATCGCCTCTTCCATGCCCTGGCAGATGCGACCCGACGCGACATCGTGCGACGCACCCTGCTCGCGGAGTCGTCGGTGAGCAGACTCGCGGCCGACTACGACATGAGCTTCGCCGCCGTGCAGAAGCACGTCGCCGTGCTCGAGGAGGCCGGCCTCGTGACGAAGAGACGCGCCGGCCGCGAACGCCTCGTGGCCGCCGAACCGGAGCAGATCGCCCGTGCCCGGGTGCTGCTCACCTCGCTCGAGGAGCTGTGGCGAGCCCGCTTCAGCCAGCTCGACGACGTTCTCGCCGATCCCCGGAACACCCGCCGGCCGTAGGAGCTCAGATGCCCATCAGCACCGTCACATCCGACCCCACCGCGTTGACCCTCACCGTCGTCGGTGAGTACGGGGTGCCCGTCGCACGCCTCTGGGACGCGTTCTGCGACCCGCGCCAGCTCGAACGGTTCTGGGGCCCGCCCACCTGGCCCGCCACCTTCACCCGCCACGACATGGTCGAGGGCGGCCGGTCGGAGTACGTGATGACCGGTCCGGACGGGGAGCGCGCGCGCGGCTACTGGACCTTCGTGTCGGTGGACCCGGGCCGCGGCTTCGAGGTGCTCGACGGCTTCGCCCACGAGGACGGCTCCCCCGACGACACCCTGCCCACCACCCGGATGCGGGTCGACCTCGAGCAGACGGCCACCGGCTCCCGCTTCACCGCAGCGAGCTCGTTCGCGAGCCTGGCCGCGATGGAGGACCTTGCCGCCATGGGCATGGTCGAGGGCATCACCGCGGCGCTCGGTCAGATGGACGAGGTGCTCGCCGACCTCGCCGCCTTCGCCGCCGGACGTGCCACGCAGGTCGCGCTGCTGAGCGACACCGTGGTGCGCGTCACCCGGGCGATCCGCGGCTCGGTCGACCAGGTCTGGCGGGCCCACCACGATCCGGACCTGGTGCGCCGGTGGATGCTCGGCCCGGACGGCTGGACGATGCCGGTCTGCGAGATCGCCACCGTGGCGGGCGAGTCCTACCGCTACGTGTGGGAGCGGGCCGACGGGCGAGGACGCTTCGGTTTCGAAGGTGAGCTGCTCGAGACCGCCGCGCCCTACCGGTCCGTGACCACCGAGCAGATGATGGGCACCGACGGGCCCGCGACCCGCAACGAGATGACCCTGACGCCGATCGACGGCGGCACGCTGATCACCGTCGTGATCACCTACCCGACCACCGAGCTGCGCGACCAGATCCTCGGGACGGGAATGGTCGACGGCATGGAGGCCTCCTACCTGCGCCTCGAGGAGTCCGTTCTCGCCGCTGCGTAGCCGCGGGCCGGCCGTGAGCTCCCCACCCGCCGTCTCGCTCGGCGACCCGCCGGCGGACCTCACGCACGCCCGGATTACCCTGGACCGATCATCGCGGGGCCCACCCGCGCCCCCGAGCCGAGGTCCCGATGCCGCAGCTGCGTTCCCGCACCACCACCCATGGCCACAACATGGCCGGAGCCCGCGCCCTGTGGCGTGCGACGGGCCTGACCAACGACGACTTCGGCAAGCCGATGATCGCCATCGCGAACTCGTACACGCAGTTCGTCCCCGGCCACGTGCACCTCAAGGACATGGGCGACCTCGTCGCCGGGGCGGTCAAGGAGGCGGGCGGGATCGCGCGGGAGTTCAACACGATCGCCGTCGACGACGGCATCGCGATGGGCCACTCCGGGATGCTCTACTCACTGCCCTCCCGCGAGCTCATCGCGGACTCCGTCGAGTACATGGTCAACGCGCACCAGGCCGACGCCCTGGTCTGCATCTCCAACTGCGACAAGATCACCCCCGGCATGCTGCTCGCCGCGCTCCGCCTGAACATCCCCGCCGTGTTCGTCTCCGGTGGCGCGATGGAGGCCGGGCGCGTCGTCGTCGGCGAGGACGGCACGGTGCGCTCGCGCCTGGACCTCATCGACGCGATGGTCAAGGCCGTCGACCAGAACGTCTCGGACGAGGAGATCACCTCGATCGAGGAGAACGCCTGCCCGACCTGCGGCTCCTGCTCGGGCATGTTCACCGCGAACTCGATGAACTGCCTGCTCGAGGTCATCGGCCTCGCCCTGCCCGGCAACGGCTCGACCCTCGCGACGTCCTCCGCGCGGCGCGAGATCTTCCTCGAGGCGGGCCGTACCGCCGTCGAGATCGCGAAGCGCTGGTACGCCGAGGACGACGCCTCGGTGCTCCCGCTCTCCATCGTCACGCGTGAGGCGCTCGCGAACGCGATGCGCGTGGACATCGCCATGGGCGGCTCGACCAACACGATCCTGCACCTGCTCGCCGCAGCGCAGGAGGGCCAGATCGACTTCGACCAGGACGACATCGACGCGCTCTCCCGCGAGACCCCGTGCCTGTGCAAGGTCGCGCCGAACTCCACGAACTACTACATGGAGGACGTGCACCGCGCCGGCGGGATCGCCGCGATCATGGGCGAGCTGCACCGTGCCGGGATGCTGGACGAGGGCGTGCACGCCGTGCACTCGAACGACCTGCAGTCCTGGCTCGACGAGTGGGACGTGCGCGGCGGCTCCGCGAGCGCGAAGGCCGTCGAGCTCTTCCACGCCGCTCCCGGCGGGGTGCGGACCACGCAGGCCTTCTCCACGACGAACCGCTGGGAGTCGCTGGACCTCGACGCCGAGACAGGCTGCATCCGCTCCGTCGAGCACGCGTACACCGTCGACGGCGGGCTCGCGGTGCTCAGCGGCAACCTCGCGCCGGACGGCTGCATCGTCAAGACGGCTGGGGTGCCCGAGCACCAGTGGTCCTTCCGTGGGCCGGCCAAGGTGGCCGAGTCGCAGGAGGAGGCCGTCGAGATGATCCTCGGCGGGAAGATCGTCGAGGGCGATGTCGTCGTCGTGCGCTACGAGGGCCCCAAGGGCGGGCCCGGCATGCAGGAGATGCTCTACCCGACCTCCTACCTCAAGGGCGTGGGCCTCGGCCCGAAGTGCGCGCTGATCACCGACGGCCGCTTCTCCGGTGGCTCCTCCGGCCTGTCCGTCGGGCACGTCTCCCCGGAGGCGGCGTCCGGCGGGGCCATCGGCCTGGTGGAGGACGGCGACGAGATCGAGTTCTCCATCCCCGAGCGACGCGTCACGCTGCACGTCGCCGAGGACGAGCTCGCCCGGCGTCGTGCCGAGCGCGAGCTCACCGGCTGGACCCCGCGCGACCGCAAGCGCGAGGTCAGCGCCGCCCTGCGCCTCTTCGCCCTCTTCGCCCAGTCCGCCGACAAGGGCGCCGCCCGCAAGATCCCCTGACCCGCCCCCTCCCCGCCGCGCGCTGCCCCCTCGGCGCGCACCCCCTCTGCGCGCACCCCCTGGGCGCGCTGCCCCACCCTTACCCGTCCCTCCGCACCCGCCCCACCCTCAGTCCTCTCTCCGCACCCGCCCCGCCCTCAGTGCCCTGCGAGATCGCAGGTTCGTTGCGAGATCGCCGGTTCGTACCTGCGATCTCGCGACGGAACGGCGATCTCGTCTCTCGGGCAGGGCTCGGACGACGGGGGCGGGCTCAGGTGAGCCAGGGACGGGGACGCAGGCGGACGCGAGCGGCCGGCGGGGCGGACCTCAGGAGCGCGGCGACCAGTGGACCCGGTCGTCGCAGGTCCGCGGCGCTCGCCCGGAGCACGCGCCAGCCCTGTCGCTCGATGGCGACCTCACGTCGGCGCTCCCTGAGCACAGCCGCGGCGGCCGTCGACTCCGCCGTGTACTTCGCGACGCCGTCGTACTCGGCAAGGACGCGCCACTCGGGCCAGCCCAGGTCTCCCCACGCGGGTCCGTCGTCCGTCTCGACGAGGACCTGGGTCTGCGGTGCCGGCAGCCCGGCCCGGAGCAGCACATGCCGCAGACGGCTCTCGCCCGGCGACTCCGCTCCGTCGTCGGCGAGGGAGAGCACCTCGATCGCCCGGCGCACGCCTCGCTGGCCCACCCGACGGCGGAGCATCTCGTCGCACCGCTCGCGGTCCAGCCCCAGTCGCAGCGCGGAGTCCGCGAGGACGAGGCCGTCCCGGGCGGGCAGGCTGCAGGCACAGTCGGCGATCGTCCTGGCGAGAGAGGTGACCCGTCGACCGTCGAGCTCGACGACCTCGTCCTCCCCCAGGTGCTGCCGGTGCCGGCGGACGTCACCCCGGCCGCGATGCGGGGCGACCGACTGGATGACGTGCACGACCGCTCCGTCGCCGATGAGGGGAAGGCCCCACAGCAGGGCCGCCGACTCGTGGCTCACGACGTGCCGGACCGTGAGCTGGGCGTCGACGGCTGCGATCCGCGCGAGCGCACGCCGGTGCACCTCGGCCCAGCTGTCCGCGGCAGCGGAAGGTGCCGGGCCGGCGGGACGCTTCGGGCCCTGGGCGCGGGCAGCCCCGGAGGCAGGAGCAGCGGCGCGGGCAGCGCCGGCAGCCCCGGAGGCAGGAGCAGCGGCGCGGGCAGCGCCGGCAGCGGGTGCCGGCTCAGCGACCAGGTAGGCGCCGGGCCGCACCCGCTCCCACCGCCCGGCGCGGATCTCCGCGATCGCCATCGTCGGCGGGATGTCGCGCCGCAGGATCACCTGTGGCACCTGCGGGCGGCCGGGTGCAGCGGAGCCAGGACGACGGGGCACCGGACGAGCCTCCGCCCGTCCCGCCCGCTCGCCCCGCAGCGCCCGTCCGTCCCCAGGTGCCGCAGGTGATCCTGCGACGCGACATCCCGCCGTCGATGGCGGTCGCGGAGGTCC
Source organism: Actinotalea sp. (assembly GCF_041597215.1). GTDB lineage: Bacteria > Actinomycetota > Actinomycetes > Actinomycetales > Cellulomonadaceae > Actinotalea. Next base: position 220 of record NZ_JBFHHB010000131.1, on the reverse strand, counting down.
GGGCCGGGCGGTGGGAGCGGGTGCGGCCCGGCGCGTACCTGCCCGCTGAGCCGGCACCCGCTGCCCGCGCCGCTGCTCCTGCCTCCGGGGCTGCCCGCGCCGCTGCTCCTGCCGCCGGGGCTGCCCGCGCCCAAGTCCCGAGGCGTCCCGACGGCCCGGGGCCTTCCGCTGCCGTGGACCGTTGGGCCGAGGTGCACCGGCGTGCGCTCGCGCGGATCGC
>NZ_JBFHHB010000130.1:0-8887 GCF_041597215.1 Actinotalea sp. | reverse complement strand
TGCCGCGGCACCTCACGGGCACCGGTTACACCTTCCTCGGCCTGCCGGAGCTGCGCACCGCGCTCGCGGAGCGCTACACGCGTCGAGGCACACCCACCAGCCCGGACGAGATCCTCGTGACCACCGGTGCCCAGCAGGCCATCTACCTGGTCCTGGCGTCCTTCGTCGGGCCCGGGGAGCGCGTCGTCGTCGAGCACCCCGCCTACCCGCACGCGATCTCCGCCGTGCGCGGTGTCGGCGGACGACCCGTGCCGGTACCCGTCGGCGTCGGCGGCGTCGACCTCGACCTGCTGGAGTCGACGATCCGGCAGAGCGCGCCGCGGGTGGTCCATCTCACGCCCGACTTCCACAACCCGACGGGTACCAGCCTCGACGCCGCCGCCCGCGAGCGGCTCCGCGAGATCGCTGCCCGGCACCGCACGCTGGTCGTCGGCGACGAGACCCTCACGGATCTCGCCCTGGACGGCGCCGGACCGCCCTGCTTCCTCGGTGCCGCGCCGGGACCGCACCTGCTCGCGATCGGCTCGGCGTCGAAGTCGTTCTGGGGCGGGCTGCGCGTCGGCTGGGTCAGGGCGCGCCGCGACGTCGTGGCCCGGCTCGGTCAGGAACGGGCCCGCCACGACCTCAGCACGGGCCTGCTCGACCAGCTCGTCACGCTCGAGCTGCTCGGGGAGCAGGAGACGGTCCTCGCCGAGCGGCGCGCCGAGCTCAGGGGGCGCCGTGACGCGCTGGTCGCCGCGCTGGCGCGAGAGCTCCCGTGGACCCACGAGCTCCCGGCGGGCGGTCTCTCGCTGTGGGCCGACCTCGGGGCTCCGCTGTCCTCGACCCTGGCTGCCGTCGCGCCGCAGCACGGGGTCCTCGTCTCCCCCGGCACGATCTTCGGCGTCGACGGCGCGTTCGAGAACCGCATGCGTCTCCCGTTCAGCGCCGATGTCGACCGCATCGACAGAGGCGTCGCGGCGCTCGCGGCCGCGTGGCACAGCCTCGACGCCGGGTCCCGACCCGGCCGACGCCCCCAGGACGCCGTTCTGGTGTGATCGGGCCTCAGTCGCGGCGCAACGACACCTCGGGGCCGACCACCCGGTCCCCGTCGAGCAGCCGGGCCGCCACGACGGACTCGCCGGCCAGACGCCGCCACTGCTCCCCGAGCCAGGCCTCCGCGTCGAAGCGGGTCGTGAAGGCGGGGCTCAGGGGACGGTCGAGGACCACCCCGCCCTCGCCGAGCATCTGCCAGGTCCACGGTGCGGGGCTCATCGCATCTCCTCGTGCCGGGCCAGGCCGCGGTTGATCCGGGAGGCCCAGAACGGCCCGCGGTAGATGAAGCCGGTGTAGCCCTGGACCAGGTCGGCGCCGGCGTCGAGGTAGGCCTGGGCGTCCTGCGTGCTCATCACCCCGCCGACCCCCATGATCACGGGCCCCTCGCCGAGCCGGGACCGGAGCCGGGTGACCACCTCGAGGCCGCGGGTCAGGAGCGGCGGGCCGGACAGCCCTCCCTCGCCCAGCTCGTGGGCGATGGTCGTGTTGACCGCCACGACGCCGTCAAGACCCAGCTCGAGGGCGAGGGCCGCGACCTCGTCGACGTCCTGGTCGGCCAGGTCGGGGGCGATCTTGACCAGCAACGGGCACCGGCCGGGCGCCGTCGCGGAGTCCGCGGCCTCCCGTGCCGCGACGAGCAGGGGGCGCAGGGAGGCCACCGACTGGAGGTCGCGCAGCCCCGGCGTGTTCGGCGAGGAGACGTTCACCACCAGGTAGTCGGCCCAGGGTGCGAGGATCCGGGCGCAGGTCGCGTAGTCCTGTGCCGCGTCCTGCGCGGAGGTGAGCTTGTTCTTCCCGATGTTCACCCCGACGACGGCCGCCCTCCCGGCCGGTGTGGAGCGCAGCGCGCGCAGCCGGGCCGCGACGGCTGCCGCCCCGCTGTTGTTGAAGCCCATCCGGTTGCGCAGCGCCTCCTGGTCGAGCACGCGCCACAACCGCGGCGGCTCGTTGCCCGGCTGAGCCACGGGCGTCACCGTCCCGACCTCGACGAACCCGAAGCCGAGCATCGTCAGGCCGAGGACCCCCTCGCCGTCCTTGTCGAAGCCGGCCGCGAGGCCGAACCGACCGGGCACCTCCCGGCCGAGGATCCGCACGGCGACCCCGCGAGGGGCGAGCGCCCGACGCAGGGCCCACCCGAGGACCGGGGTCGCCGCGGCGATCCGGATCGCCGTGAACGCGAGGTGATGGGCGCGCTCGGGGGCGAGCCGACGAAGGACGGTGGTGAAGAGCAACCGGTACACGTGGCAGAACCTACCCGGCCGCGGACGGGACGGGGGGCGCCTGCGGTCGGGTGCGGCGCAGCCACAGCAGCCCCAGGACCGGCAGCACGAGCGGGACCAGCCCGTAGCCGAGCCCGAAGTCGGACCAGACGGTCGCGTCGGGGAACAGCTCCGGCCGCAGGACGGACAGGGACCCGACGGCCAGCACCCCGATCATCTCCGTGCCGACGGCGAGCCAGGCGATCGCGCGCCACCGGCCGGCGCCACGTGCCAGGGCGACGGTCGCCAGGACGTAGACCACGGCGGACAGCCCGGACAGCGCGTAGGCGAGGGGCGCCGCCGCCCAGTCGGTGAGGATCTGGACGCCGGAGCGCGCGGACGCCGCCAGGGCGAGGACCCCGTAGACGGCCACGAGCGCGCGGCCGGGACCTGCGGAGGTCGGTCGGGGTGGGACGGGGGTCGCGTCGGACGAGGGGGTCGTGCTCACGCTGAGACCCTAGGGCCCGCGATCGAGGAGTGCGTACGGGCGCCGTCAGGCTCCCCAGACCTGCACCATGCGCAGCTGGAGGAAGGCGACGGTGAGCGCGGCGACCACGAGCACGACCGAGCTCCATCGGCTGCGCTCGGCGAACGCCCACAGCGCCGCGAGCGGGAGCACGACGAGCGTCGTCACCGCGTACCCCCAGAACGTCGGGGCGTCGAGCGGGCCGTCCCCACCGAGCGCGCGGACGATCGCGAGCACGAGCTGGACCACGAGCAGCCCCTCGACGACCGCCGCCCCCCACAGCTGGCGCAGCACGACGGCGCGGTCGCGCAGGGCGAACCAGCCGGCCCACCCGGCCAGGAGCACGGAGGTGAGGGCGACGAGCACGACCAGGGGTGTCCACACGGGCGCGACGATACGGACGCCAGGCCCCGGCGCGCACCTCCGCGCGTCCTTCGGACGGTCCCGTGCGCGGGTCGCTCGCGCGGGAGGACCCATCGAGCCCTGCCACCCCTCCGGGCGCCCCGCGTGCGGCGTCGGTCGCCGCCCACGCCGGATCGGCGTCTAGCATCGACACGTGATCACGCTGACATCGACCGACCCTGCCCGTTGTGCCGCTGACGTCCTCGTCGTGGCCGTCGCCACCTCCTCCCCCGGCGCCGTCGTCGTCCTCGGGGACGACGTGCCCGCCGCCATCCGCACCGCGCTCGGCGCACCCGGTCTCGGGGTGTCGGGCGAGATCGACGCCGTGAGCCGCATCCCGTCCTCCGGGCTCGCCAAGGCGCCCGTCATCGCGACGGTCGGCGTCGGCGCGGTCGACGGCCCCGTGAGCGCCGAGACGCTGCGCCGGGCAGCCGGCACGGCGGCGCGCGTGCTGACCGGCGTGACCTCCCTCGCCCTCGCCCTTCCCGCGAAGGACGCCGACCTGGTCGCGGCCGTCGCCGAGGGTGCCCTCATCGGCGCCTACACCTTCGACCGCTACCGCGAGGTCCCGGCGCACCTGCGGCCGGCGGACGAGGTGCAGCTCGTGACCCCGGTGGCGAGGTCCTCGGCCGCGCGCGCAGCGGTCGAGCGCGCCCAGGTCGTCGGTTCCGCCGTCCACGGCGTGCGTGACCTGGTCAACACCAGCCCGCTGGACCTCTTCCCCGCGGCCTTCGCCGACACGGCGCGGGCAGCCGCCAAGGGCACCAAGGTCAAGGTCACCGTCCTGGACGAGAAGGAGCTCGCCGCAGGCGGGTACGGCGGTCTCGTCGCCGTCGGCCAGGGCTCCACGCGCCCGCCGCGACTGGTCAAGGTCGTCTGGGCGCCGCCGCGTGCCAAGAAGTCGGTCGCCCTCGTCGGCAAGGGCATCACGTTCGACTCGGGTGGCCTGTCGATCAAGCCGGCCAAGGGCATGGAGGCGATGAAGTCGGACATGGCCGGTGCCGCCGCCGTGCTGCACACGGTGCTCGCCGCCGCGCAGCTCGGGCTGCCGATCAAGGTCACCGGATGGCTCTGCCTCGCCGAGAACATGCCGTCCGGTTCGGCGCAGCGGCCGTCGGACGTCATCACCCAGCGCGGCGGGAAGACCGTCGAGGTGCTCAACACCGACGCCGAGGGCCGGCTGGTCCTGGCGGACGGCCTCGTCGCCGCGTGCGAGGAGAAGCCGGACGCCGTGCTCGACGTCGCGACCCTCACCGGGGCGCAGCTCGTGGCCCTCGGCCCTCGGGTCTCCGCGGTGATGGGCACCGACGACATGCGCGACGAGGTGGTGACCGCCGCCGCCCGGTCGGGCGAGCAGTTCTGGCCGATGCCGCTCCCGGTCGAGCTGCGCGCCACGCTGAAGTCCTCCGTCGCCGACATGGCGAACATCGGCGACCGGTTCGGCGGGATGCTCACCGCCGGGCTGTTCCTCAAGGAGTTCGTCGGGGACACCCCGTGGGCGCACCTCGACATCGCCGGGCCGGCCTTCAACGAGGGCGCGGCGCACGGCTACACCGGTGTCGGCGGGACAGGGGTGGCCGTGCGCACCCTGCTCAGCCTGCTCGAGGCCCGCTGAGCCGGGCTCTCACCGGGGCGCGCGGGACCTCAGCGTCCCGCGCGCGTCTGGCGTGAGGTCCAGTCGCGCATCCGCTGCGGGTATCCCGTCAGCTGCACGTCGTAGACCGGGATCGACAGGTCCCGGGCGATCTGCCGCGCGGTCCGGGGGTCCGGGACCTTGCGGCGGGTCCACTCCCCCGTCGTGGCGATGAGGACGACGGTCGTCTGCGTGACGCGCGTCGCCGGCTCGATGTAGGCCTCGACCCCCACCCGCGTGCGGACGAACTCCGCGAGGTACTCCTCCGTCGCTCGCCGCGTGGCGGCGCCGGGCCGGGGTTCGCCGGCTTCGGTCTCGTCTCGGCGTCGCCCGAACAATCGCATCCGTCCAGGGTACGGGCACCACGTGCAGGGCTCGACGGGACAAGACGTAGGATGTTTGCCGATGGTCTTCGGTCTCGTCTTCGACGCTCAGGTTCACGCTTGCTCGCCGGTGATGACAAGATGGCCGGAGCGCCCGACCCACTGCCGTGCCCGAGGGGAGCCTGACTGTGCCTGACACCGTCTTCGACATCGTGGTCCTGGGCGGAGGGAGTGGCGGCTACGCCACGGCCCTGCGTGCCACGGAGCTCGGACTGACCGTTGCCTTGATCGAGTCCGGCAAGGTCGGCGGGACCTGCCTGCACAACGGCTGCATCCCGACCAAGGCCCTGCTGCACGCGGCCGAGGTCGCCGACTCCGCCCGCGAGAGCGAGAAGTACGGCGTCCGCGCCACGCTCGAGGGCATCGACATGAACGCCGTGAACTCCTACAAGGACGGCGTGATCTCGCGGCTCTACAAGGGCCTGCAGGGCCTGGTGAAGGCGCACCAGATCACCTTCGTCGAGGGTCACGGCCGGCTGGTGGCCCAGGACACCGTCGAGGTGAACGGCGAGCGGTACACCGGGAAGCACGTCGTGCTGGCCACCGGCTCCTACGCCCGCTCGCTCCCCGGCCTGGAGATCGGCGGTCGCGTGATGACCTCCGACCAGGCCCTCAACCTCGACTACGTGCCGTCCTCCGTCGTCGTCCTCGGCGGCGGCGTCATCGGCTGCGAGTTCGCGAGCGTGTGGACCTCCTTCGGCACCAAGGTGACCATCGTCGAGGCGCTTCCGCACCTGGTCCCCAACGAGGACGAGGCCGTGAGCAAGGCCTTCGAGCGCGCCTTCCGCAAGCGCAAGATCGACTTCTCCACCGGCGTCCGCTTCCAGGGTGTGACGCAGGACGACAACGGGGTGCACGTCACGCTGGAGAACGGCACCACCTACGACGCCGACCTGCTGCTGGTCGCCGTCGGGCGCGGGCCGCGCACGGCCGACCTCGGCTACGAGGAGCAGGGCGTGCCGATGGACCGCGGCTTCGTCCTCACCGACGAGCGGCTGCACACCGGGGTCGCGAACATCCACGCGGTCGGCGACATCGTCCCCGGCCTGCAGCTCGCGCACCGCGGATTCCAGCAGGGCATCTTCGTCGCGGAGGAGATCGCCGGGCTCGCCCCCGTCGCGATCGTCGAGTCGGGCATCCCGCGCGTGACCTACTCCGAGCCGGAGGTCGCCTCCGTCGGGGTCACCGAGGCCAAGGCCCGCGAGCTCTACGGCGCCGACGCGGTCGACGTCGTCGAGTACAACCTCGGCGGGAACGGCAAGAGCCAGATCCTCGGGACCGCGGGCTTCGTCAAGCTCGTCCGGCAGAAGGACGGCCCCGTGGTCGGGGTCCACATGATCGGAGCCCGCGTCGGCGAGCTCATCGGGGAGGGCCAGCTCATCGTCAACTGGGAGGCCTACCCGGAGGACGTCGCCACGTTGGTGCACGCCCACCCCACGCAGAACGAGGCGCTCGGCGAGGCCTTCCTCGCTCTCGCCGGCAAGCCCCTTCACGCCCACAACTGATCAAGGAGACGCCAGGTCATGTCTGACTCTGTGCTGATGCCGGCTCTCGGCGAGAGCGTCACCGAAGGCACCGTCACGCGGTGGCTCAAGCAGGTCGGTGACACCGTAGCGATCGACGAACCGCTGCTCGAGGTCTCGACCGACAAGGTCGACACCGAGATCCCCTCGCCGTTCGCGGGGACGCTCACCGAGATCCTCGTGGGCGAGGACGAGACGGTGGAGGTCGGCACCGCGCTGGCCACCATCGGCGCGGCCGGCGAGACCGCTGCTGCGGCTCCTGCCGAGCAGGCGCCTGTCGAGGCCGCCCCGGCTCCTGCCGCCGAGGCCGCACCGGCCCCGGCAGAGGCACCGGCGCCCGCTGCTCCCGAAGCCCCGGCCGCCCCGCCCGCCCCGGCCGCCGGTGGGGCTGCCCAGGACGTGACGATGCCCGCCCTCGGCGAGAGCGTCACCGAGGGGACGGTCACGCGGTGGCTCAAGCAGGTCGGTGACAGCGTCGCCGTCGACGAGCCGCTGCTCGAGGTCTCGACCGACAAGGTCGACACCGAGATCCCCTCGCCGTTCGCGGGGACGCTCACCGAGATCCTCGTGGGCGAGGACGAGACCGTCGAGGTCGGCACCGCTCTCGCACGGATCGGCGAAGCAGGCGCTGCTGCGCCCGCCGCACCGGCTGCCGAGCCCGCACCCGCCCCGGCAGCCGAGGCGCCGCCGGCTCCTGCAGCGCCTGCTCCGGCCGCACCTGCCGCACCTGCAGCACCTGCAGCACCCGCAGCCGCCGCGCCTGCCGCGGCCCCGGCAGCGGCTCCCGTCTCGAGCGCCGGTGGCTACCTCACCCCGCTCGTGCGCAAGCTCGCCGGGGAGAAGGGCGTCGACCTGGCCCAGGTCACCGGGACCGGGGTGGGCGGACGGATCCGCAAGGAGGACGTGCTGGAAGCGGCTGCTGCCGCCGAGCGCGCCCGTGCCGCGGCCGCTGCTCCGGCAGCACCGGCACCCGCGGCACCCGCCGCGGCCACGTCGGCTGCCGCCGTCTCGCCACTGCGGGGCACCACCGAGAAGGCCAGTCGACTCCGCCAGGTCATCGCCTCGCGGATGGTCGAGTCGCTGCACTCCATGGCTCAGCTCACGTCCGTGGTCGAGGTCGACGTCACCAAGGTCGCGCGACTGCGGACCAAGGCGAAGGCCGGCTTCGCGGCACGGGAGGGTGTCAACCTCACCTACCTGCCGTTCTTCGTCCTCGCTGCGACGGAGGCACTCAAGGCCCACCCGAAGATCAACGGGGTCCTGGACGGCAACCAGATCACGTACCACGGCGAGGAGAACATCGGCATCGCCGTCGACACCGAGCGTGGGCTCGTCGTCCCGGTCATCCGCGGCGCGGGCGACCTCAACCTCGGCGGGATCGCCCGGAAGATCGCCGACCTCGCCGTGCGCACGCGGGAGAACAAGGTCACCCCTGACGAGCTCAGCGGTGGGACGTTCACCGTGACCAACACGGGCTCGGGCGGGGCGCTCTTCGACACCCCGATCGTGCCCGGCGGGACCTCGGCCATCCTCGGCACCGGTGCGATCGTCAAGCGCCCGGTCGTCGCGGTCGACGAGATGGGCTCCGAGTACATCACCGTCCGGTCGATGTGCTACCTGGCCCTGAGCTACGACCACCGCCTCGTCGACGGCGCGGACGCCTCGCGGTACCTGATGGCCGTGAAGAAGCGCATCGAGGACGGCGACTTCGAGGCCGAGGTCGGTCTCTAGGTGCATGTCGTCGTCGCCGGGTCGCACGGGCTCATCGGCTCGGCCCTCGTCGCGCGTCTGACGGCCGCCGGACATCGCGTCCGGCGGCTCGTCAGGCGCCAGGCCCGGTCGAGCCGCGAGATCGGCTGGGACCCCTACGACGACGTGCTCGACCCCGACGACCTGCGTGGTGTCGATGCCGTGGTCAACCTCGGCGGCGCCGGGATCGGCGACCACCTGTGGACCCCGGCCTACCGGCGCACGATCCTGCGCTCGCGCACGGTCCCGACGGGGCTGCTCGCCCGCACCCTCGCCTCGATGGACGACGGTCCGCGCGTCCTCCTGCAGGCGTCGGCTGTGGGCTTCTACGGCGACCGTGGGAACGATCCCCTCACCGAGGCCTCTGCTCCCGGTACGGGCTTCCTCGCCGACGTCGTCCGCTCGTGGGAGGCGGCGACCAGCCCGCTCGACGGGAC
>NZ_JBFHHB010000129.1:0-8942 GCF_041597215.1 Actinotalea sp. | reverse complement strand
CTCCTCCGTCGGGGCGCCGCCCTCCGGCGCGTCGTGACACGAGCCTCGGGGGCCCTGCGCGAGATCTCGGGGGACGTTCGGTTCCGCAGGGGCCGCCTAGGTAGCGATTCCCAGCAGTTGCGTAGCCGCGTCCGTGCAGCGGCGCGCCGGGCGCTCTCCCGAGGGAGGCCACTGCGGGTCGCGAGGCGTGCGGGCACCACGGATGGCCCCGGCTTAGATGCCTTCGGCGGCTACTTGCCGGCGCGGAGTCGGTACGCACGCACCTGAACGGCGCACAGCATGTCAGCTCGGTTCGCCGACGCCCCCGCTGCACGGAGCCCCGGGCTCGGGCGTCTGCTCGCCCTGGACGTACTTGACCAAGAACGGCTCGACCCGTGGGTCGGCCGCGTCATCGACCTGGAGCTGCACTCCCCAGGCTGTCAGGACCACGGGCGCCGCGAGGTCGGGGAACGGGCTGAGCAGCACGTAGCCTTCCCCGCGGGCCAGCTCCGTGAGCACGTCCACCTGCGCCTGGGCGAGGTCCGGACGGTAGGTGATCCACACGGCACCGTGCTCGAGGGAGTGCACGGCGTTGGCGGTCGCGACAGGTTCGGCGTAGACGCCACAGTTCTGCGGCACCGGATCGTGATCCCCCCCGACCGGCGGAAGGACGGTGCCGCCGGCCTCCTCCGGCGTCGGCTCCGGCACGGCCGCGACGTGGTCCGACGAGAGGTCCGTGGTCTCTTCGACACCGGCGATGGGCTGGTTCGCGGCCTGCTCGACGGCGGACTGGCGCCGGCTCTCGTTCACGATCACCGCCCCCGCGCCGACGACGAGACCCACCACAGCCGTCGCAGACACGGCGATGATGACGGCGCGGCTGCGACGCTCCTTGGCAGCCTGCCGCGCACGCAGGTCGGCGAGCTGTGCGGCGCGGGCACGGTCGGGGGTGCGGCGGTCGACCACTCTGCTCTCCTCCGTCCGGACTCGCGGTCCGGGGTCCGGACCGCGCGCATCAGGACGACCGTAGGCACGGACAGCCGACCAGCGCCCGTCCGGGAGCCGGTCTTCATCGGATCTTGACGACACCTCGACCAAGGGTTCGCCATCGACCAGGAGTCTGGAGCCACCACCGTCCGACGCAGGGAACCCGATGAACCTCGAGACCATGGACAGGCCGACTCCCGCCGACCTGCCCCCGCCGCCTCCCGCCCGTGGCCTCTGGGCCGTGCTGCACCGCATCCGCCACGCGAACGCGTTCATCTTCGGCACGATGGCGATCTCTGCGAGCGTGAGCCTGATCGCCTCCTTCGTCCTCGCGGTCGACGCGGTGGCACTGGCAGCAGATCCCGGCACGACGCTCGCCTGCGACATCAACGCGACGATCAGCTGCGGGACGGTCGCGGTGGCCTGGCAGGCGCAGCTCTTCGGCTTCCCCAACGCCTTCCTCGGTCTGGTCGCCGAACCCGTCGTCCTGACCCTCGCGGTCGCCGCCCTGGGCGGTGTGCGCTTCCCGAGGTGGTTCATGGCGACCGCTCAAGCCGTCTACACCCTCGGGCTGATCTTCGCCTACTGGCTCTTCAGCCAGTCGATGTTCGTCATCGGGTCCCTGTGCCCCTGGTGCGTGCTGGTGACCGTGTCGACGACGCTCGTCTTCGTGTCCTTGACCCACGTGAACATCCGCGACGGGAACCTGTTCCTTCCCCGGCGCGTCCAGGAGTGGGCGCACGGGCTGATCGATGCCGACGTGGACGTGATCGCCGTCGCCGCCTGGTTGGTCTTCCTTGCCGCGGCGATCCTCGCGAAGTACGGCACCGCGCTCCTCGCCTGAGCCGGACGAGCGGACTCAGCCCGCCTCGATCGTGCCCATCATCCCGAGGTCCTCGTGATCCAGGACGTGGCAGTGGTAGACCGTGGTCCCCGGGAAGGTGTCGAAGGCGATCCGCACGGTCACCTCCTGCCCGGCGGGGACGTCGACGACGTCGCGGCGGTCGACGAGCTCGACCGTCTCTCCCCCGGCCCGGACCAGCTGCATCGGCCAGACGTGCAGGTGGAAGGGGTGGTCCATCGTGCTGCTGTTGCGCACCGTCCACTCCTCGACGTCGCCGAGCCGGACCTGCTGGTCGACGCGTCCTGCATCGAACTCCTTGCCGTCGATGAGGAAGCTCATCCGACCCATACCCCTCCCCATCCCCATCGTGAGGTCGAGGGTGCGAGCCCTGTCGACGGTGACGGACCGGAGGTCGCGGGCCACCCCCGCGCGAACAGGCGGCAGCGGCGCGGCCACCCCCGTGCCCGCACGGACCGTGAGGAGGGTCGCGTCCGCCTCGTCGACGACACCGCCCATCCCCATCTCCACCGCACCCCGGTCGTGGGCGCGCGCGGTGAGCACGGCACCGCCCGCGGGGACGTCCAGCTCGAGATCGGCACGGTTGCCCGGCGCGAGCAGCACCCGATCCCCGGACACCGGCTCGGGGAACTGCCCGCCGTCGAATCCCCGCACGCGCAGCCGACCGGACCCCGGATCGAGGTCGAGGTAGCGGCTCGTGCACGCGTTGATCACCAGGAGACGCTGGGTCGAACCGGCCGGCACGGTCAGCTCGGGAGCCACCTGGCCGTTGACCAGGACGGTCCGGCCGGCACGGCCGTGCATGCGCTCAGGACGGGAGACCGCGGCCACCCGTCCGTCCGCGAAGGTCACGTCGGACACCACCAGGATCCGCGCCTCGGCGGCGTCCCATGGCTCGGTGTCCACGACGATCGCGCCGTACAGCCCACCGAAGACCTGGTCGGCCACCGTCCCGTGATGGTGCGGGTGGTACCAGAACACCCCGGTCGGGTGGTCCTCCGGCAGGTCGATCGTGTACTCGAAGGCGTCCCCGGGGTCGATCCGCACGAACGGGTTGTCGCTCGAACCCTCAGCCGAGACGACCAGGCCGTGGGTGTGCAGGTTGGTCGCGGAATCGAGGCCGTTGGCCAGGCGGACGCGCAGACGATCGCCCGGCCGCAGGTGCAACGTCGGTCCGGGGACGGTCCCGTTGTAGGTGAGCATCCGTACCCGCCGCCCCGCCACGACGACGTCGCTCTCGGCGACCAGCAGATCCAGGTCGAGGATCCCGGCGGCAGAGGCGAGCAGCTCGGGTTCGATCAGCGACGCGCCCCGGTCCGCCGCATCCGCGTCAGGTGAGGCAGTCGCACCGTCGCCCCGCGCGCTCGTGCCGAACGGAGGCCAGCCCTGGGTGCCGAGCCCGACGACGCCGATCGTCAGCGTGCCGGCTCCGAGCAGCCCGAGCTGGAGAGCCCGCCTGCGGCTGATCGGCTCCGGGGTCATCGGCCCTCGAGACCACGCAACCGCTCCTGGAACTCCACCGTGTCGATCTCCCCACGGGCGTAGCGCTCCTCCAGGATCCGACGCGCCGGCGAGGTCCCGGCGCCGCCCGTCGGCGGCCCGACCGGTGGAGGAGACGCAGACGTCGCGGCGTGCCCCTGACCGCCCGACCCGCCGCCGGCGGTGAGGCGGACGACCACGTACACGAGCAACCCGATCCCGACCAGGACGACGAGCCAGAGCAGCCACATCCAGCCAGGACCCATGCCGTACCCGTTCCACATCACACCGACCACCCCATCCCTCGCTCCCGTCCACCCACCCTCGCGCCCCGGTCTGAGGGGCAGCCGATCGGTTCGATGAAGAATCGCTGAAGAACGCGGGTCACGCCGTCGACGCGGCGCCACCGCGACCGTCGGGGGTCCGATCGAGCGACGTCGGCGCCGCCGCGAGCCGGAGGGTGAACCGCGCCCCGGAGCCGGGGCCGTCGCTCGCGGCGGTGAGCGTGCCGCCGTGGGCCCGCGCGATGGCAAGGGCGATCGCGAGGCCGATCCCGGACCCGCCGTGCGCCCGGTCCCGGGCCGCGTCGACGCGGAAGAAGCGTTCGAAGACGCGCGGCAGGTCCGCTGCGGCGATCCCCTCGCCCGTGTCGGCGACAGCGACCTCCACCGCCTCGCCCTGCCGCTCCACGACGACCTGGACGGCGCCCTCGGGTGGCGTGTGCCTGCGGGCGTTGTCCAGGAGGTTGGTCACCACCTGACCGAGGCGGTCGGGGTCGGCCAGGACCACGGCACCGGCGCCCGAGTCGACGGTGAGTCGCACGCCGCGGTCCGCGTACGCGCCCGACTGCTGGGCGACGGCCTCGCGCACGACCTCGTCGAGGTCGACGAGCCGGAGGTCGAGCGGGAGCCGGCCCTCCTCCGCCGTGGTCACGAGGGCGACGTCCTCGCTCAACCGGGCGAGCCGCTCGACCTGCTCGCGGAGCATCCCGATGGTTGCCGCGTCGGCGACCTCCACCCCGTCGGCGATGGCCTCGAGGTAGCCGCCCAGCACCGACACCGGGGTGCGCATCTCGTGGGCGAGGTCGGCCAGCATCCGGGTGCGCGTCTCCTCGACGCGGCTCAGGTCGGCCGCCATGCTCGTGAACGCCGCCGCGAGGTCGTCGAACTCCGGCCCGATGCCGGGAGCCTCGACCTGCACCTGCCGATCCCCGAGCGCGACCTGGTGCGCCGCCGACGCCAACGGCGCGAGGGATCTGCGGATCCGCCCCGCCAGGACGACGCTCACCACGGCCGAGGCCGCCAACGCTGCCACGAGCGCCAGGGACAAGGAGAGCGCAGCCGCCGTGGAGAAGGCGACCTCGGCATGCTCGGTCGCACTCTCGGTCGTCCCGGTCGTGCGCAGCATGTGCTCGTGGAAGAGGCCGGGGCCGACGGCCGCCCCGACGACCCAGGCGGTCGCGCCGCCCACGAGCACCACGAGCACGATCGCGAGGAGCAGCCGGGTCGCCAGGTCGGCCCGGTTCAGCCACGCCATCGGCCCCGTCATCGACCGGGTCCGAGCCGGTAGCCGAACCCGCGGACGGTCTGCACGAAGACCGGCGCCGAGGCGTCGTCGCCGAGCTTGCGCCGGACGTGGCCCAGGTGGACGTCCACCAGATGCGGGTCGCCGACCCAGCCCTCGCCCCAGACCTCGGTGAGGAGCGCCTCCCGGGAGAAGGCCCGACGTGGGGCGCGCACCAGGGCCGCGAGCACGTCGAACTCCGTCCGGGTGAGGTCGACCGACCTGCCCTCGACCCACACCTCGCGGGCCGTCAGGTCGATCCGGAGCGCACCGATCTCGCGGACGTCCACGCCGGGCGGCTGCGGACCCGCCCCCGCGAGACGACGCGGCCTGCGCAGCATCACCTGCACGCGTGCGACGAGCTCGCGGGGGCTGAACGGCTTGGTCAGGTAGTCGTCGGCGCCGACCTTGAGCCCGATCAGCCGGTCGAGCTCCTCGACGCGCGCGGTCAGCATGATGACGTAGCACTCGCTGAAGGTGCGCAGGGCGCGGCAGACCTCGATGCCGTCGGTGCCGGGAAGGCCGAGGTCGAGGACGACGACGTCCGGCGGGACGGCCCGAGCGCGCTCGAGTGCCACGGTGCCGTCACCGACGACCTCGACGTCGAAGCCGTCGCGCGTGAGGTAGGACGCCACGAGCCTGGCCAAGGGCGCCTCGTCCTCGACCACCAGGACCCTCGCGCGCGGGGTGGTGCCGGTCACGTCGTCCACGGAGTTCATGGCCCCATCTTGCGGCCTGTCCCGGCCGACACCACTGCTCTGTCCTACGCCCCGTCACCTCTCGCGGACGACCCGTCGACGTACTACCGTGGGACGCTGATACCCCCTGGGGGTATCAAGTGATCGGAAAGGAGTCGCCATGACCGACGAGAAGGCACCCGCGCACGCACCGCACCACGAGAGCCCGGGCGACTCACCGGCCGGGGCCGACCGCGGGCCGAGCAGGGACTCCCGCCACGGCGGGCATGGCAGGCAGGGGCGCCACGGCGAGCATGCGGGCCACGGGGACCACGTGGCCCAGTTCCGACGGCTCTTCTGGGTCATGCTCTTCGTGGCGGTCCCGGTGATCGGCTTCTCCGGGATGTTCGCCGCCCTCGTGGGCTACGACCGCCCCGACGGCGCGTGGGTGGCATGGGTCTCGCCGGTTCTCGGGCTGGTGATGTACGCCTGGGGCGGCAGCCCCTTCCTCCGCGGCGCCGCCGGCGAGGTCCGAGCACGCACACCGGGGATGATGACACTCGTCGGGCTCGCGATCACCGTCGCCTTCCTCTCGTCCCTGGGAGCCAGCCTCGGCCTGCTGCACCATGAGCTCGACTTCTGGTGGGAGCTCGCGCTACTCATCGTGATCATGCTGCTCGGGCACTGGATCGAGATGAGGTCCCTTGCGCGAACCAGCTCCGCCCTGGACTCCCTGGCCGCCCTCCTGCCCGACGAGGCCGAACGCGTCGAGGACGGCCGCACCGTGACCGTCCATCCGTCCGAGCTGCGTGTCGGCGACGTCGTCGTGGTGCGCCCCGGGGGAAGCATCCCGGCCGACGGTCGTGTCGTCGACGGTCGCGCCGAGCTGGACGAGTCGATGGTCACCGGCGAGTCCCGCACCGTCTCCCGGTCCGTGGGCGACTCCGTCACGGCAGGAACCGTCGCCACCGACTCAGGTCTACGGATCGAGGTCACGGCCACCGGCGACGACACCGCACTCGCCGGCATCCAGCGCCTCGTCGTCGAGGCGCAGAGATCCACCACGCGAGCGCAGCGACTCGCCGACACCGCAGCAGGCTGGCTCTTCTGGTTCGCCCTGAGCACCGCTGCGATCACCGCGGTCGTCTGGGCGACCGTCGGCCGGCCCGACGCAGCCGTCATCCGCACGATCAGCGTCCTGGTGATCGCCTGCCCGCACGCGCTCGGCCTGGCGATCCCGCTCGTCGTCTCCATCGCCACCGGCCGCGCCGCATCGGCGGGAGTGCTGATCAAGGACCGCGTCGCCCTGGAGGCGATGCGCTCGGTCTCGGTCGTGCTCTTCGACAAGACCGGCACCCTGACCAAGGGCGAGCCCGCGCTCGCCGCCGTGGAGGTCGTCGGCGAGCCCGGCGAGGACGGCGTCCTCGCCCTCGCGGCCGCAGCCGAGGCCGACAGCGAGCACCCCTTGGCCCGGTCGATCGTCCGTGCCGCCTCCGAGCGCGGGCTCACGGTCCCGAGCGCCTCGGGCTTCACCTCCTCGCCGGCCGTCGGGGTGACGGCCACCGTCGACGGTCACGAGATCAGGGTGGGCGGGCCGCGACTCCTCGAGGAGACCGGTGGCCGAGAGATGGCCGTGGTCGAGCACTGGCGTGCCGACGGCGCGATCATCCTGCACGTCCTGCGAGACGGCGAGGTCGTCGGAGCGCTGAAGCTCGCGGACGAGGTGCGCACGGAGTCGCGCGACGCCGTCGACGCCCTGCACCGGCTGGGCATCACCGTCGCGATGATCACCGGCGACGCCGAGTCCGTGGCCCGCTCGGTCGCCGAGGAGCTCGGCATCGACCGCTGGTTCGCTGGCGTGCACCCCGAGGACAAGGCCGCCAAGGTCCAGCAGCTCCAGCACGAAGGGGCCACGGTCGCCATGGTGGGCGACGGCGTGAACGACGCCCCGGCGCTGGCCCAGGCCGATGTGGGCATCGCGATCGGTGCGGGCACCGACGTCGCGATCGCCTCGGCCGGGGTCATCCTCGCGAGCTCCGACCCCCGCTCCGTGCTCTCGATCATCGAGCTGTCCCGGGCCACCTACCGCAAGATGACGCAGAACCTGTGGTGGGCCGCCGGCTACAACCTCCTCGCCGTCCCCCTCGCCGCCGGGGTCCTCGCGCCGGTCGGGTTCGTGCTCCCCATGTCGGTCGGTGCCGCCCTCATGTCGCTGTCGACCGTGGTCGTCGCGCTGAACGCCCAGCTCCTGCGCCGCGTGGACCTGCGCGCACCGAGCTCTGCGGCAGTGGCGAACGTGCCACGCGATCGTCGATAGCCTGCATCCGTGACCGGGCTCGCCGACATCGTCCCGACCCTGGTGGCGGTCGCGATCCTGATGGCCCTGACGGTCACGGTCCTGGCGATCGTCCGGGCGCCTCACCGGCGGGCCCCCGCGCTCGCCATCCTGCGCGGCACGGCGCAGCTCGCCGCGATCAGCCTCGTCCTCAGCTCGGTCATCACGAGCGCCCTGTGGGTCTCGGTCGCCCTGCTGGTGATGTTCACCGTGGCAGCGGTCACGGCGTCCAGGCGGCTCACCTGGACCTGGGCGCACTTCGGCCTCGTCGCGGGCGCGATGGCTTCCGGCGTGCTGGCGACACTGGCCATCGTCTTCCTCACCGGTGCGATCTCCTTCACGCCCCGGTACGCGTTGGCGATCGGCGGGATCGTCATCGGCAACGCGATGACGATCGCCACGCTCTCCGGTCGACGCATCACCGACTCGATCCACGAGAGGTGGGAGGAGATCGAGGGGTGGCTGGCCCTCGGGGCCACTCCTCGCCAGTCCACGATCCGGCTCGCGCGCACGGCCGTCTACTCCGCGCTGATCCCCGTGACGGACCAGACGAGGACGACGGGGCTGGTCACCCTTCCGGGTGCCTTCGTCGGGGCGATCTTCGGCGGCGTCTCCCCCCTGGAGGCCGGGGCATTCCAGATCACGGTCCTCGCCTCGGTCATGGCGGCCGGGTCGATCACCTCCGCCCTCGTGGTCCGCGGCCTCGCCCCGGTGTCCGTCAGGCCCGCTGCCCTGCGCTGACCCGCACCCTCCGCGACGGCGCTCGTCCGCGGACCAAGGTCCCGACATCCGGTCGCGGGCGGGTGAAATCTGCGGCATGTCGCCGTCCTCGCCGAGCCGGCCGCAGGCGCGCAGCCGGCGCGCCTGGTGCGGCGACCGGTCAGACCGCCCGACCGCCAGGTCGGCCCCGTCCGCGGGTGCACCGGCTGCCCGGGGTCCCTCACCTCCACGGCTCGACCCGGCGGGTCACCGACCGTTGCGGATCGATCCCCCTGCGCAGGGCGCGCCCACCCGCCGATGCCCTGACCTGCGAGGACGTCGTGCCGAACCGATCCGCTCT
>NZ_JBFHHB010000128.1:0-8991 GCF_041597215.1 Actinotalea sp. | reverse complement strand
TCCTCGAAGATGTCGTGCACGTGCTGCCACATGGCCACGAAGTCGCCAGGGCGGTTGCCGTTGAGCGACTCACCCTTGGTGTTGCGCTCCGCCCACGGGTACCAGGAGGAGTTCATCTCCTGGTCCAGCCGGATCCCCAGGGGAAGCCCGAGCTCGGCGATGTCCTCGGCGTACTGGTGCAGGTAGTCGTCGAAGGCACCGGGGACCCCGGCCTCCGGGTCGCCGATGATGAGCGGCAAGGAGTAGTCGGCGTCGACGGGCTGGTCGTTCGCGGCGGACAGCGGCCGTGACTCCCAGGTCAGCAGGGGCATCATCGAGCGCTCCCACGCCCGGGTCACCGCGTCGGCCCGGAAGTCGCCGTCCCAGCCCTGGAAGTACCCGACCATCGTCGGGGTGACGCCCACCTTGGCGGTGACGTCGTCGACCTCGGCCCAGCTGAACGGAGCCTGCGGGGTGTAGATGCCGTACTGGCGCTCGGCGGGGCGGATCAGCGAGGCGAGCGACGGCGCCTCGGGAAGCGCGGGGGTGGATGGGGTGGACGGGTTGGACGGAGCCGGGGCCGTCGTCGGTGCCGGGGTGGCGACCGTGACCTGTCGGGCGACGAGCTCGAGGCGCATGGACTCTGCCTCGGCCTCTGCAGCCGCGGCGCGACCCGCAGCAGCGGCAGCCGCGCGTTCCGCGGCAGCCTTGGCAGCGGATCGCTCCTCGGCGGCCTGCCGCTCCGCCTCGGCCTCGGCCGCGCCGGCCTCCGCCGCAGCAAGGCGCTCGGCCTCGGCCTTCGCCTCGCCGGAGATCTGTCCCGCGGCGCGCTCGGCTGCCGCCTTGCGCTGGGATGCCGTGAGGTTCTCCAGCTCGGCCTCACGGGCCTCGAGGCTCGCCGTGAGCTCGGCGACCTGGGCCTCGAGCGCCACCTGCTCGGCGGACGGCCCCTCGGTCGCCGAGAGGGCGAGACCACGGGGGCTCGTCCACACGGCCATGACGGCGATCGCCAGGAGAGCGGCGATCACGGTGGTACCGACCTTGGCCCGCCGGGACAGGCCGCCGGTGGTCCACCACTGGGCGTTGGTGTCAGACATAGAGGAGTGCCTCCAGGCTCAGGATGGTCAGGCCGATCAGGTACGGGACGGCGGCCCAGGGGTTGAAGCGGCGCGCGCGGGGAGCGGCGGCCGGCGCGCTGACGCGCGTCGTACGACGTGAGGGTGCGACGAGCAGGTCGCCGTCCGCGCGACCCACCGGGGCGCGGTCCACCACGTCGACGGGTGCCGGGCCGCTGAGGTCGTCGAGCTCCGCGAGCCCGGTCAGGGCCTCACCACCGGTGTAGGCACCGGCCCGGGTTCCCCAGCCGGCCACGTGCGCCATCCGGAAGAAGCCGATGAGGCGGACCGGCATGAGGAAGAAGGTCGAGACGATGATGAAGACCGGCAGCCGGAAGAAGTCGGAGGGAACCTCCTGGAGGTGCCGGATCTGCCGGATCGACATGCTCAGCACCGAGGAGGCGACCATCAGCCCGATCACCCACGCCCAGCCCAGGTGCTCCCCGTAGGCGTCGATGACGGCCTGGTAGAGGTTCACCCCTGTTCCGCTGACGGCGCGGTAGATCCAGCCGAGCACGGAGCCCGCGAGCAGGAAGGGCAGGACGATGTCGGCGAGGAAGAAGACGCTGAGCCAGGGTGCGTGCCCGAGCATCCACGGGAGCATGCGCAGGGTGTTGTACTGGCTGCCGCGCGCCCAGCGCAGCTGCTGCTTGAAGAGCTTCTTCACCTGCAGCGGGGCGTCCGTGTAGACCAGGCTCGTGTGCTGGTAGACGGTGCGGTAGCCCTCCTTGAGCGTGAGGTTGGTCAAGGTCCTGTCGTCGGAGACCTCGAGGAAGACCCCGAGGAAGCGCTCGGCCATGAACGGCTCCATCACGCGGATGAGGATCGAGCGGCGGAAGGCGATGGTGCGTCCCGGCAGGCAGCCGACCTGACCGAGCACGCTCTGGGCCGGCATCGAGTACAGGGACCGGGAGTTCTCGAGCCAGTCGGCCCAGCGGGTGATCCAGCTCCGGGTGGGCTCGAGGATCCGCTGACGGGTCGTGACCCCGCCGACCCTCGCGTCGGCGAAGGGCTTCACGAGCTCGGAGAGCACTCCCGGCGTCCACACCGTGTCCGAGTCGACGAGCACGGTCACGTCGTAGCGCGACATCTCGGTCCCGATCTTCACCGCGTTGCGCTTGCCGGGGATCGGGGTGTGGACCCATCGCACGAGGGGGGCGAACTCCTCGCAGACCTCCTCCAGCGCGTGGTTCCGCGCACCGTTGATGACGACGATGATCTCGTCCGGCTGCTGCTCGACCATCCGGCCGATGACGTCACGGAAGAGGTCGAGGGGCTCGTCGACGACGGGGACGACCACGCTGGTGGTCGTCGAGTAGGGAGCGGTGACGGGCCGGTAGCGGCGCGAGAGGACCACCTTGAGGATCCACAACGCCCAGACGATCGCCGAGAAGAAGGCGAAGAGGTAGAGCTCGTTGTGGTCCTCGATCATGTGCCGGAACTGAAGAAGGAAGATGAACATCGTTGCCTCGCACGGTGTCGCTGGGCAGGGGTGTCTGCGGCCGCGCCATCGGGGTGCAGGATGTGCCGGCGGTGCCGGCGATCGAGCGGTCGGACCGCTGGTGCCGTGGATTCCCTCGGGGGGAGTCGCGGCCCAGGAGCTCGGTCATGACTGCTGTCACAGGTTGAGTCGACTCCGGCGCCGGGGTCAAGGGCGGGCGGACGGATGCCGGGAACGGTCATGTCCCGATTGCGGAGAAGATCCGTCGTGCCGTGCGTGGCCGCGCCGGGCTTTTTACCTGCGGAAACACAGAATTTGCCGTTCGAACGTCTCGTATCGTGAGATTCACCCCTCGGAATCCTCAAGTCGTTCTGCGGGCACTCCTCCCGGTCTGCGGGGGTTGTGACACAGCCGGACGGGTGTGACCGGCTCGGGTCGGTTCACCCGTTCGGCCGTCCCGGTCGCCCGGGGCGCGAGGTGGCCCGGGTGCCCGGGGTCGGCGCGGGCGTCCGCCTCGCACGCTTGGCGCCGGCGCGCAGAGGATGGCGGCTAGGCTCGGGCCGCACGGGATGTGGCGCAGGTTGGTAGCGCGTCCGCTTTGGGAGCGGAAGGTCGTGGGTTCGAATCCCGCCATCCCGACCACTCGACCACCGGGTCACCCGGTCACGGGTTGTGGCGTGCCCTAGGATGAAGGGTCCGTCTGCGGCCCCCTGCCGCACGCCACCCTGCGGGAACCGGCCCCGGCCGTCGTCCCGCTCCGAGGACCGGCACCGCCACGACCCCGTTGGAGACCACTGCTGTGAAGAGCGCCGTCGAGACCCTGGACGCCACCAAGGTCAAGCTGACCGTCGAGGTGTCGGCCGAGGACCTGAAGCCGAGCATCGACCACGCCTACCAGCACATCGGTTCGCAGGTGCAGGTGCCGGGCTTCCGCAAGGGCAAGATCCCCGCCCGGATCATCGACCAGCGGGTGGGCCGCCCGTCCGTCATCGAGCACGCCGTCAACGACGGGATGGCCGGCTTCTACAGCCAGGCCGTGTCCGAGTCCGACCTGCGTCCGATGGGCCAGCCGGAGATCGAGGTCACCGAGATCGCTGCGCTCACCGAGACCGACGGTGGCATGACCTTCGTCGCGACCGTCGAGGTCCGTCCGACGATCGAGCTCCCCGAGCTGTCGGGCCTGACGCTGACGGTCGACGACGTCGAGGTCTCCGAGGCCGACGTCGACGAGCGTCTCGACGCGCTGCGCGAGCGCTTCGGCACCCTGGTCGGGATCGACCGGCCCGCCGCCGAGAAGGACTTCGTCGTCCTGGACCTCACCGCCAAGGTGGGCGAGGAGGAGGTCGACTCGGTCAGCGGGATCTCCTACCAGATCGGCGCGGGCAACATGCTCGAGGGCCTCGACGAGGCGCTCGTCGGCCTGTCGACCGGCGAGTCCACCAGCTTCGAGACCGCGCTTGCCGGCGGCGAGCACGCCGGGGAGACCGCTCTGGTCTCCGTGACGGCCACCGCCGTGAAGACCCGCGAGCTCCCCGAGGCCGACGACGCGTTCGCGCAGCTCGCCTCCGAGTTCGACACCCTCGCCGAGCTGCGGGACGACCTGCGCGAGCAGGCCGCCAAGGCCAAGGACTCCGGCCGGGCCGTGCAGGCGCGTGACCTGCTCCTCGCCCGCCTGCGCGAGGACATCGAGATCCCCGTGCCGCAGGGCGTCGTCGAGGCGGAGGTCCACCGTCACCTCGAGAACGAGGGGCGCCTGGAGGACGAGGAGCACCGCGCAGAGGTCACCGAGGAGGCGCGCACCTCGCTCGCCGAGCGGATCCTCCTCGACACCCTCGCCGAGTCCGTCCAGGTCAAGGTCTCGCAGGAGGAGCTCGTCGACTACCTGGTCAACGCCTCGCGCCAGTACGGGATGGACCCCAACACCTTCATCCGCACGCTCGACGAGCAGGGTCAGATCCCCGCGATGGTCGCCGAGGTCGGTCGCTCCAAGGCCGTGGCCGTCGCGCTGCGCCAGGTGAGCGTCGTGGACGGCTCCGGCGCCGTCGTCGACCTCTCGGAGTACATCGGCGCCGACGAGGTCGTGGCCGACGACGCCGACGCCGAGGTCACCGAGGAGGCCTGAGCCCCCACGGGCTCGAACCCGGTCCCGCCACGACGGCCCCGCACCGCACGGTGCGGGGCCGTCGTGCGCCGACAGCGAAACCGGCCCCGCTGCGGGAGTAGGCGCGCCCCGCCTCGCGTTAGGGTCGCACAACAGTTCCAGGGCCCCTGGGCCCGCGCAGGACGAGGAGAGCCGTGAACCAGTTCCAGCAGCAGTCAGAGCCGCGTGCCGCGCGGGGCGAAGGGCCGAACCTCGGCCTCAACGACCACATCTTCAACCGGCTGCTTCGTGAGCGGATCATCTGGTTGGGCTCGGAGGTCCGCGACGAGAACGCCAATGCGATCTGCGCGCAGATGATGCTGCTCGCCGCAGAGGACCCGGACAAGGACATCTGGCTCTACATCAACTCGCCCGGCGGCTCCATCACCGCCGGGATGGCGATCTACGACACCATGCAGTACATCCAGCCCGACGTCGCCACGATCGCGATGGGCATGGCCGCGTCGATGGGGCAGTTCCTGCTCTCCTCGGGTGCCAAGGGCAAGCGCTACGCCACCCCGCACGCCCGGGTCATGATGCACCAGCCCTCCGGGGGCATCGGCGGCACGGCGACCGACGTGCGCATCAACGCCGAGCTCATCCTGCACATGAAGCGCGTGCTCGCCGAGCTCACGGCCGAGCAGACGGGCAAGCCCGTCGAGCAGATCAACGCCGACGCCGACCGCGACCGCTGGTTCACGGCCCCCGAGGCCCTCGAGTACGGCTTCATCGACCACGTCGTCACGCACTCCGGCTCGGTCTCCGGCGGCGGCGGCACCACGGGCTCCACCGCCTCGGCAGACGCCTGAGCCCGGCCGCACCCACGACATCCAAGGAGCATCAGTGAGCAACGACTACCTCGCCCGCGCGGCCTCCCTCGCCGGCGGTCAGGCCCTGCCCTACGGCGCGCCCAGCTCGCGCTACGTCCTGCCGCAGTTCGAGGAGCGCACGGCCTACGGCTTCAAGCGCCAGGACCCGTACACCAAGCTCTTCGAGGACCGGATCATCTTCCTCGGGGTCCAGGTGGACGACGCCTCGGCGGACGACGTCATGGCGCAGCTGCTCGTCCTGGAGAGCCAGGACCCGGACCGCGACATCATCCTCTACATCAACTCGCCGGGTGGCTCGTTCACGGCGATGACGGCGATCTACGACACGATGCAGTACATCAAGCCGCAGATCCAGACCGTCTGCCTCGGTCAGGCAGCCTCGGCCGCCGCCGTGCTGCTCGCCGCCGGCACGCCGGGCAAGCGCCTCGCGCTCCCCAACGCTCGTGTGCTCATCCACCAGCCCGCCATGGAGGGCGGTGGCTACGCGCAGGCGTCGGACATCGAGATCCACGCCAACGAGCTGATCCGGATGCGCGAGTGGCTCGAGGAGACCCTTGCCCGGCACGCGGGCAAGGACGCCGCGATCGTCCGCAAGGACATCGAGCGCGACAAGATCCTCTCCGCCCAGCAGGCGAAGGACTACGGCCTGGTCGACCAGGTGCTCGAGAGCCGCAAGGCGGCCGTTCTGCCCTCCTGAGCCGATCTGCTCAGGTGCGCCTCCGCGTGGCCGATCGGACACGCGGAGGCGCACAGGCTGACAGGCAGCCATCAGTGGTGTGCAATGGAGGTGGTCGGCGAGGGTCGCCGTCCGGGAGGAGGACGCCGTGGCTCGCATCGGTGACGGTGCAGACCTGCTCAAGTGCTCCTTCTGCGGCAAGAGCCAGAAGCAGGTCAAGAAGCTCATCGCCGGCCCCGGCGTGTACATCTGCGACGAGTGCATCGAGCTCTGCAACGAGATCATCGAGGAGGAGCTCGCCGAGGCCACCGAGGTCGGCATGGTCGAGCTCCCCAAGCCCCGCGAGATCTTCGACTTCCTCGAGCAGTACATCATCGGCCAGGAGCCGGCCAAGCGGTCTCTCGCGGTGGCGGTCTACAACCACTACAAGCGGATCCAGGCAGGCGAGCTCGCCCGTCCCGGCATCGAGGCCGATCACGTCGAGCTCGCGAAGTCGAACATCCTGCTGATCGGCCCGACGGGCTGCGGGAAGACCTACCTCGCCCAGACCCTCGCCAAGATGCTCAACGTGCCGTTCGCCATCGCCGACGCCACCGCGCTGACCGAGGCGGGCTACGTCGGTGAGGACGTCGAGAACATCCTGCTCAAGCTCATCCAGGCCGCGGACTACGACGTCAAGAAGGCCGAGACGGGGATCATCTACATCGACGAGGTCGACAAGATCGCCCGCAAGAGCGAGAACCCCTCGATCACCCGTGACGTCTCCGGCGAGGGCGTGCAGCAGGCACTGCTGAAGATCCTCGAGGGGACGACGGCGAGCGTTCCCCCGCAGGGCGGGCGCAAGCACCCGCACCAGGAGTTCATCCAGATCGACACGACGAACGTGCTGTTCATCGTGGCCGGTGCCTTCGCGGGGCTCGACGAGATCATCACCTCCCGCGCCGGTCGCCGCGGGATCGGCTTCGGGGCGCCCCTGCACAGCGCGGACGACGTCGACGTCTACGGCGAGGTCATGCCGGAGGACCTGCTCAAGTTCGGGCTGATCCCGGAGTTCATCGGCCGTGTGCCGGTCATCACCACCGTCTCGCCGCTCGACCGCGGTGCGCTCGTGAAGATCCTCACCGAGCCCCGCAACGCGCTCGTCAAGCAGTACCAGCGCATGTTCGAGATGGACGGAGTCGAGCTCGAGTTCACCACCGACGCCGTCGAGGCCGTCGCCGAGCAGGCCCTCCTGCGCGGGACGGGAGCGCGTGGTCTGCGAGCGATCCTCGAAGAGGTCCTCCAGCAGGTCATGTTCGACGTGCCGAGCCGCGACGACGTCGCCCGGGTGGTCATCACCCGCGAGGTGGTGCTGGAGAACGTGAACCCCACGATCGTGCCGCGCGAGGCAACCGACAAGAGGGCTCCTCGGGAGAAGTCGGCCTGACCACTGGCGTGTTCCGGCCGGGTGGAGTTGTCTGGGACGGGTAGTGGGAGTCGGCGACGACGCCGGCCCGGCCACCCGACGGAGAGGTGCTCGATGAAGCTCGACGCGCTCAAGCCCCTGCTCGACCACGACGGACCGCTCACGACCGTGAGCATGGACGTCACCCGCGGTGACGAGGTCGGAGACCGAGACCTGCGCAATCGATGGCAGGGTGTGCGGAGGTCGCTCGAGGGGCAGGGGGCCCCGGCCCCGGTGCTCGATGCTCTTGCCGACCTGCTGCTGCGTCCCACGCACGTCCCCGGTCCGCACGGGCGGCTCGTGGTCGTCGACGGGCTCACGGGCCGGGAGATCGTCCTGGACCGGGTCCTGGCGACCGCTCCGGTGCGCGACGAGGCCGTCCACGGGGCGGTCCCGCCGCTGGTGCCGGCAGCCAGGGCCGTCGACGAGGCCGTCCGGTACCTGCTCGTCGAGGTCGACCGCTCGGGCGCCGACCTGACCTGGTCCGGCGTCGAGCTGCCGGACGAGGAGCTGAGCGAGACGGTCGAGGGCGGGCACGACCTCGTGCACAAGGTGCGGACCGGTGACTGGTGGCACTCGCGGCGCACCGCCGCGCGGATCGAGGACTCCTGGGAGCGCAACGCCCAGGTGGTCGCCGACGAGCTCGACCGGGTGGTGCTCGCTCATCGCCCGGAGCTGGTCATGCTGACCGGCGACGTGCGGGCCGTCGCGATGATCCGGGAGGCGGTGGGGCACGCCGTCGCCGAGGTGCTCGTCGAGGTGCCCGGTGGCTCACGGGCGGACGGCATCAAGGAGGACGTCTTCGCCGCCCGGTTGCACGAGGTGGTCGAGGCCTACCGTGACCGGCGGCGTCAGTCCGTCCTCGACCGGGTGGCCGAGGGGCTCGGGCGTGGCGACGGAGCCGTCACCGATCTCGGGGACGTCGTCGAGGTGCTGCGTCGCGGGCAGGTGGCCGAGCTCGTGCTGGGCGCAGACGCGGCCACGGGACTCGCGGAACGGACGGTCTGGGTCGGCCCCGGCCCGCTCGAGCTGGCCATGAGGCGCAGCGAGCTCGCCGGGCTCGGGGTGGACGACGGCCATGCGCAGGAGATGCGCGCGGACGTGGCCGTGCTCCGTGCGGCGATCGCCCAGGACGCAGGGGCGACGTTCGACCTGCGCGCGACCGTCCCCCTGATGGGCGGGATCGGCGCCGTGCTGCGCTGGAGCGACCCGGCGACCCCGCACGAGACGGCTCCGGCCTCGACGCGGGACCGCTCCCGTCGTGCCGGGCGGTCGATGGGCTAGGACGCGTCCGTCGCGGTCCCGCGGGCGGCACCGGACGCGGGGCTCATCTGGAGTAGAGCTCCTCGATCTGCTCGGCGAAGCC
>NZ_JBFHHB010000127.1:0-9085 GCF_041597215.1 Actinotalea sp. | reverse complement strand
CGAGGTCGCCGAGGTCGCCGAGGAGTCGACGGAGGTCGTCGAGGAGGCTGCCCCGCGGAGCCGACGCAGCCGCTCCGCCACGTCGCGGTCCCGCGCCGCACGCACCGTCGTCGAGCCCGAGCCCGAGCCCGAGGCAGCGCCCGAGGACGACGAGGACGACGAGAGCGTCACGTCGGAGGCGCCCACGCTCGACGTGATCGCCGAGCTCGGCCGGCCCGTCGAGGCGCAGCGCTCCGCCGAGGACCGTCCCCGTCTCGCGAGCACTGCCGTGCTCTTCCAGGCGCCCGACCCGGCCGACCGGCCGCGTCGTCGGCGGGCCCAGGCCCCGGCCGGACCGCCGCAGGAGCCCGAGGCCGGGCCCGAGACCGAGGCCGAGGCCGAGGCCGAGAGCGCCGAGGTCCCCGCCGAGTCCGCTCAGCCTGCAGGGTCCCGCTCGGGCCGTGGCCGCTCCGGCCGCCGTCGTGGCCGTGCTGCCGAGACGGACACGGCAGAGGAGGTCGAGGGCTCGCCCGAGATCTCCGGCCCCGCCGCCGAGGCGACGTCCGACGACCAGGCGGAGACCGCAGCAGACGAGAACGAGGAGCCGGGCGAGAGCGGTGAGGGCGGGAACGCCCGTCGCCGTCGTCGCCGTGGTGGCCGCGGTCGCCGTCGTCCCGCCGCCGGCGA
Organism: Actinotalea sp.; assembly: GCF_041597215.1. Taxonomy (GTDB): domain Bacteria; phylum Actinomycetota; class Actinomycetes; order Actinomycetales; family Cellulomonadaceae; genus Actinotalea. Next base: position 8,419 of record NZ_JBFHHB010000127.1, on the reverse strand, counting down.
GGAGCAGGACGAGAACGACGAGTCCGACGAGTCCGCGACCGACGAGGACGCCGAGGGTGCCGGCACGGCCGACGGCCCCGACGAGGCAGAGGGTGCTCAGGACGCCGAGGGCGAGTCCGGGGACGAGGGGTCGAGCAGCAGCCGTCGTCGTCGCCGCCGCCGCAGCCGCAGTGGCCGCTCCGAGGCTCCGGTCGAGGAGACGAGCCGGACGCGCAGCCGTGGTGCGCGCGCCTCCGACGAGGTCACGGCGCTCAAGGGGTCGACGCGTCTCGAGGCCAAGCGTCAGCGCCGTCGTGAGGGCCGTGACGCCGGACGTCGCCGCGCGATCATCACCGAGGCCGAGTTCCTGGCGCGCCGGGAGGCCGTCGAGCGTTCGATGGTCGTCAAGGAGGCCAACGGTCGCGTCCAGATCGCCGTGCTCGAGGACGGCGTCCTGGTCGAGCACTTCGTCTCGCGCTCGGCCCAGAACGGGCAGTCCTCGATGAGCGGGAACGTCTACCTCGGCCGCGTCCAGAACGTGCTGCCGAGCATGGAGGCGGCGTTCGTCGACATCGGCAAGGGCCGGAACGCCGTGCTCTACGCCGGTGAGGTGAACTGGGACGCTGCGGGCCTCGAGGGGCAGCCGCGTCGCATCGAGCAGGCGCTGAAGTCGGGCGACTCGGTGCTCGTGCAGGTCACCAAGGACCCGATCGGGCACAAGGGTGCGCGGCTCACCTCGCAGATCACGCTGGCCGGGCGGTACCTCGTGTACGTCCCGGGTGGCGGGATGACCGGCATCTCGCGCAAGCTCCCGGAGAACGAGCGTGCCCGGCTGAAGAAGCTCCTCAAGGAGATCGTCCCGGAGGCGGCAGGCGTCATCGTCCGGACCGCAGCCGAGGGTGCGTCCGAGGACGAGCTGCGCCGTGACGTCCAGCGGCTCCAGGACCAGTGGGCCGCCATCGAGAAGAAGGCGAAGAGCGGGCAGGCGCCGGTCATGCTCCAGGGTGAGCCCGACCTGGCGATCCGGGTCGTCCGCGACATCTTCAACGACGACTTCGGCTCGCTCGTCGTCCAGGGCGACGGTGCGTGGTCGATGATCTCGGAGTACGTCCAGGCGATGGCCCCCGACCTGGCCGAGAAGGTCAGCAAGTGGACCGGGACCGGCGACGTCTTCGCCGCGCACCGCGTCGACGAGCAGCTCGCCAAGGGCATGGACCGCAAGGTCTGGCTGCCCTCGGGCGGCTCGCTGGTCATCGACCGCACCGAGGCCATGACGGTCGTCGACGTCAACACGGGGAAGTTCACCGGCTCGGGCGGCACTCTCGAGGAGACGGTCACGCGCAACAACCTCGAGGCCGCCGAGGAGATCGTCCGCCAGCTCCGGCTGAGGGACATCGGCGGGATCATCGTCATCGACTTCATCGACATGGTGCTCGAGTCCAACCGTGACCTCGTGCTTCGTCGGCTCGTCGAGTGCCTCGGGCGCGACAGGACCAAGCACCAGGTCGCAGAGGTCACCTCGCTCGGGCTCGTGCAGATGACGCGCAAGCGCGTCGGGCAGGGCCTGGTCGAGGCGTTCAGCGAGACCTGCCAGCACTGCGCCGGCCGCGGGTTCATCGTGCACACCGACCCGATCGACGCGCGCCCCACCGAGCAGGACGATGCCGGTGACGGCGAGGGCTCTGGCGGGTCGGCGGACTCCAAGCGCTCGCGGCGGCGCAAGGCGGCTGCACCCTCGCCGGCGGTGCCGGTGCTGCCGGAGGCCCGCGACGCGGTCAAGGCGACCCTCGCCACGATCGCGGCCGCCGCTGCGCACGCGCACGACCACGAGCACGCCCACGCGGCTCCGGTGACCCAGGAGGCCCCGCAGGCGGAGCCCGCGCCGGTCGCCGAGGCCGACGAGCAGGACGGTGCCCAGCAGGCTCCTGGGGCCTCTGACGAGGTCGTCGGGGCGACGCAGGACCCGTCTGGCGAGGCTCCCGACGTGACGCAGGACACCTCTGGCGAGGCTCCCGACGTGACGCAGGACACCTCTGGCGAGGCTCCCGAGGAGGCGCTCGTCGCAGCAGGCGGCGACGAGGAGGTCGTCCCGGAGACGTGAGGCCCGCCGTGGCCGCCCGCATTTGACCGGGCGGCCCCGGCTCCGTAACCTAGACCGTCGGTGCGCCATGCGAGCGCGCCGTTCTCTCGCGTCATCGGCCCGGCCCCCGTCGGGGGTCAGAGTGCTGGGCGCGTCGCAGACGAGTAGAGATGAGCAGCAACGTGGTGTACGCGATCGTCAAGGCAGGCGGCCGGCAGGAGAAGGTGTCCGTCGGTGACGTCGTCGTCGTGGACCGTCTTTCCGGTGACACCGGTTCGACCGTCCAGCTGCCCGCACTCCTGCTCGTGGACGGCGAGAAGGTGACCTCGGACGCTTCGGCGCTCGCCAAGGTCACCGTCACCGCCGAGATCGTGCGGGACGAGAAGGGCCCGAAGATCGACATCCTCAAGTACAAGAACAAGACCGGCTACCGCAAGCGCATGGGTCACCGCCAGAAGCTGACCCGCCTGAAGGTCACCGGCATCGCCTGAGCAGGCGCCAGTCGTTCCTCGCGGTTCGCCGCGGCTCGTCCCGAACTCTCCGCACAGCACGAAAGCAGGTCTGTCATGGCACACAAGAAGGGCGCAAGCTCCTCGCGCAACGGTCGCGACTCCAATGCGCAGCGCCTCGGTGTCAAGCGCTTCGGTGGCGAGGCCGTCAACGCCGGGACGATCATCGTCCGGCAGCGCGGCACGCACTTCCACCCCGGCGTGAACGTGGGCCGTGGCGGCGACGACACGCTCTTCGCGCTGGCAGCCGGTGCCGTCAAGTTCGGCATCCGTCGTGGCCGCAAGGTCATCGACGTGGTGACCGCCGACGCCTGAGATCCTCTGACGAAGGGGCGCACCGCATGGTGCGCCCCTTCGTCGTCCCGGCGGGCCGTCCGGTCCCGCCGTCACCACCCTCGGGTGGGCCCAGCTCGGAAGGAAGATCATGGCCACGTTCGTCGACCGGGTGGTGCTCCACGCCCGCGGTGGTGACGGTGGCCACGGCTGCGCGTCCATCCGCAGGGAGAAGTTCAAGCCGCTCGCGGGCCCCGACGGGGGCAACGGCGGCAACGGCGGGGACGTCGTCCTCGAGGTCGACGGGCAGGTGACCACCCTGCTGGACCTGCATCACGGACCGCACCGGCACGCGCCCTCCGGCACCCAGGGCATGGGGGACGACCGGCAGGGGGCGACGGGGGCCGATCTCGTCATCCCCGTCCCGGACGGCACCGTCGTGAAGTCGCTCGACGGCGAGGTGCTCGCCGACCTCGTGGGGATCGGTGCGCGCTATGTCGTGGCGGCCGGCGGTCGCGGGGGACTGGGCAACGCCTCGCTCGCCTCTCCTCGCCGCAAGGCGCCCGGCTTCGCGCTGCTCGGTGAGCCGGGCTCGGAGGCCGACGTCGTCCTGGAGCTCAAGACCATCGCGGACGTCGCCCTGGTGGGCTTCCCGAGTGCCGGGAAGTCGAGCCTCGTCGCCGCCGTCTCCGCCGCGCGGCCGAAGATCGCCGACTATCCCTTCACGACGCTCGTTCCCCAGCTGGGCGTCGTCCAGGCGGGATCGGCGCGCTACACGATCGCCGACGTGCCGGGACTGATCCCCGGGGCCAGCCAGGGCAAGGGCCTGGGGCTGGAGTTCCTGCGCCACATCGAGCGCTGCGCCGTCCTGGTCCACGTGCTCGACTGCGCGACGCTCGAGCCGGGTCGTGACCCGATCAGCGACCTGGACACCCTGCAGGCCGAGCTCGCGACCTACGCGGGCGACCTCGTCGCCGGGGGCGAGACCCCGCTCACCGAGCGTCCGCAGGTCGTGGTGCTCAACAAGATCGACGTGCCCGAGGCGCGTGAGCTCGCCGAGCTCGTCCGGCCGGAGCTCGAGGAACGCGGGTTGCGCGTCTTCGAGATCTCGACGGCGAGCCACGAGGGGCTGCGTCCGCTGACGTTCGCCCTCGCGGAGATCGTCGGTGCGGCCCGCGCCGCTGCGCCTGCCGAGCCGACCCGTGTCGTGCTGCGTCCCGTCGCCGTCGACGACTCCGGCTTCACGGTGACCCGCCGCGAGGGTGACGGGCGCGTCTGGTTCGAGGTGCGGGGCACCAAGCCCGAGCGGTGGGTGCGGCAGACCCAGTTCTCCAACGACGAGGCCGTCGGCTACCTCGCCGACCGGCTCGCCCGGCTCGGGGTCGAGGAGAAGCTCTTCGCCTCGGGTGCCGTGCCCGGTGCCGAGGTGCGCATCGGTGCGGGGGACTCCGCCGTGGTCTTCGACTGGGAGCCGACGTTGCTCACCGGATCGGAGCTGCTCGGGGGCCCGCGCGGGACCGACCTCCGGCTGGAGGACTCCTCCCGCCCGACGCGTGCGGCGCGTCGCGAGGAGTACAAGGAGCGGATGGACGCCAAGGCCGACGCCCGAGCCGAGCTGTGGACCGAGCGGGAGTCCGGGCACTGGGTCGACCCCGCGGAGTGAGGGCGCTGCGTCGGTGACCGGCAGGAGGGCGCCGCGTGGACGATCCTCCCGGGCGACCCCGATGCGGTGCAGAATGCCCGCGTGAGTCCTGACCGGGAAGTGATGGGAACGGCCGAGCGTGTCGTCGTCAAGATCGGCTCCTCCTCGCTGACCGGTGCCGACGGCCGTCTCGACCTCGACGCCCTGCGGGCACTCGTCTCCGTGCTCGCCGACCGGCGGGCGGCCGGGGGACAGGTCGTCCTGGTCACCTCCGGGGCGATCGCGGCGGGGCTCGGGCCGCTCGGGCTGCACGCCCGGCCCCGGGACCTCGCCACGGCCCAGGCCGCGGCGAGCGTCGGTCAGGGGATCCTGGTCTCCCGGTACGCGGAGGCCTTTCGCGACAGAGGGCTCCGGGTGGGGCAGGTGCTCCTGACCGCCGACGACGCCGTCCGGCGCACGCACTACCGCAATGCGAGCCGGTCCCTGGAGAAGCTGCTCTCGCTCGGGGTCGTGCCCGTGGTGAACGAGAACGACGCCGTCGCCACGCACGAGATCCGCTTCGGGGACAACGACCGGCTGGCTGCCCTCGTCTCGCACCTCGTCCGGGCGGACGGGCTGGTCCTGCTGACGGATGTCGACGGGCTCTACACGGGCCCTCCGTCGCGCCCCGGCTCGCGGCGGATCGAGGAGGTCCGCGGACCGGAGGATCTCGAGGGGATCGAGATCTCCGGACGCGGGAGCGCGGTCGGCACCGGCGGGATGGTCACCAAGCTCGAGGCGGTCTCGATCGCCGCCGGCTCCGGCATCCCCGTCGTGCTGACCAGCGCGGCGCAGGTGCGGGAGGCGCTCGCGGGGGAGCGGGTCGGGACGTGGTTCGCACCGACCGGGCGCAGGACGTCGGCGCGGCGTCTCTGGCTGGCCCATGCGGCGAGCACCCAGGGGCGGCTGCACATCGACGCGGGCGCCGAGCGCGCCGTCCTGGAACGGGGCACGTCCCTGCTGCCCGCAGGCGTGACGGCGTTCGACGGGGGCTTCGAGGCCGGCGACCCGGTGGAGATCGTCGGCCCGACCGGCGCCGTCGTCGCCCGCGGACTCGTCGCCTACGACTCGAGCGAGGTCCCTGCCCTCCTGGGCCGGTCCACCTCCGACCTGCGCGCCGACCTCGGCCCGGGGTACGACAGGGTCCTGGTGCACCGGGACGACCTGGTCCTGGTGGGCCGGTACCGGCACCCCGCTCCGGCCAGGAGGGCCGCGAGCCCTTCGCCCTCGGACGCCGCCCGCTGAGCGGTCGGCTGCCGACTACCCTGGCGCCATGACCCCATCGGCCCCCGTCGATCAGAACGCCGACCACTCGTCCGCGGCGGTCGGGCAGCCCGATCCCGCGCAGGACGCCGTCCTCGCCGTGGCCCGACGCGCGCAGTCCGCCGCGAGGGTGCTCGCGACGGCGACCAGGTCCGCCAAGGACGCCGCCCTGCACGCCCTTGCCGATGCCCTCGTCGCGCAGTCCGGGCGGATCCTCGACGCCAATGCCGAGGACCTCGCCCGGGGCCGGGAGTCGGGCACCTCGCCCGCCCTGCTCGACCGGCTCGCGCTGAGCACCGAGCGGATCGGGGCGATCGCCGACGCGCTGCGCGAGCTCGCGGGACTTCCCGACCCGGTCGGCGAGGTGGTCCGCGGCTCGACCCTGCCGAACGGTCTGCGCCTGCGTCAGGTCAGGGTGCCGATGGGCGTGGTCGGGATGATCTACGAGGCCCGCCCCAACGTGACGGTGGACGCGGCTGGTCTCGCCCTCAAGAGCGGGAACGCGGTGATCCTGCGCGGGGGTTCGGCGGCCGCCCGGAGCAACGAGGTCATCGTCGAGGTGCTCGGCACGGCGCTCGCGGGCCTCGGTCTGCCGGGGGACCTCGTCCAGTCGATCGACGCATGGGGGCGCCCGGGGGCCGTCGCGCTGATGAGGGCCCGCGGTCTGGTGGACGTCCTCGTCCCGCGGGGTGGTGCGGACCTGATCCAGACGGTCGTCCGGGAGTCGCTCGTCCCGGTCATCGAGACCGGCGTCGGCAACTGCCACGTCTTCGTCGACGCCTCCGCAGACCTGGACCAGGCGCTGGCCATCGTGCTCAACTCCAAGACCCAGCGTCTGGGCACCTGCAACACCGCGGAGACGCTCCTCGTGCACCGTTCGGTGGCCGAGGCCTTCGTGCCGGTGGTCGCAGCGGCACTGGGCGACGCGGGGGTCACGCTGCACGCGGACGCCGCAGCGCTCGCCCTGGTCCCGGCCGGGGTCACGAGCGTGCCGGCGACCGAGGTCGACTGGGCGACGGAGTACCTGTCCGCGGATCTCGCCGTCCGGGTCGTGGACGACCTCGACGAGGCGATCGAGCACATCCGCACCTGGACCTCCGGTCACACGGAGGCGATCTGCACGCGTGACCTGATCTCCTCGGAGCGCTTCGTTGCCGAGGTCGACGCAGCAGCCGTGATGGTCAACGCGTCGACGAGGTTCACCGACGGCGGGCAGTTCGGGCTCGGGGCCGAGATCGGCATCTCGACCCAGAAGCTGCACGCTCGCGGGCCGATGGGTCTTGCCGAGCTGACGACGACGAAGTGGATCGTGCACGGGGACGGCCAGATCCGTTCCTGAGGGTGCCGTGACCGCCGGTCGGGGCCGGCGAGTCACCCGTCCGGGGGCCGAGGCCTTTCGGCCCGCGTCGACGGGACGTGCGACACTGGACGCCGTCGTGCCCGTGCTCGCGGGCTCCCAGCCGGTCCCCCCAGGAGGTCGACGTGCACGCTGTGCTGCTCGCCGTGAGCGAGTCCGAGGTCGTCAACGAGCTGCCGATCCCTGCTGTCGGGTTCGGGGTGATCGCGTTCGGTGCGCTGCTCGCCCTGCTCGCCGTGACCTACGCGTTCCGCAACGTGAGCAACCGGCACTGACGGGGACGCACGGCATCTGATCGACCACGCGGCCGTCCCGGCCGACGTGCCATGACGGCGATGGAGGACATGCAGGAATGACCCAGCAACGGCCACGGGTGGGAGTGATGGGCGGCACGTTCGACCCCATCCACCACGGTCACCTGGTCGCTGCGAGCGAGGCCGCAGCGCGGCTGGGGCTCAGCGAGGTCATCTTCGTCCCGACCGGTCGGCCGTCGCTCAAGCAGCACGCGACCGTCACGGAGCCCGAGCACCGGTACCTCATGACGGTCATCGCGACGGCGTCGAACCCCCGATTCACCGTGAGCCGGGTCGACATCGACCGGCCGGGTCCGACGTACACGGTGGACACCCTGCGCGACCTCTCGGCTCTGCGGCCCGATGCCGATCTCTACTTCATCACGGGGGCGGACGCCATCGCCCAGATGGTGCGGTGGAAGGACGTCGGGGAGCTGTGGACGATGGCGCACTTCGTCGCCGTCACGAGGCCAGGGCACGTCCTCTCGCTCGACGGCATCCCCGCGGAGGCCGTCACCAGGCTCGAGATCCCGGCCCTGACGATCTCCTCGACCGACTGCCGCGAGCGAGCGGCTCGGGGGGAACCGGTCTGGTACCTGGTCCCGGACGGGGTGGTGCAGTACATCGCGAAGCACGGTTTGTATCGAGGTCATGATGAGTGAGCAGCACCCCGAGGAATGGGGAGAGCGTCGGCGGCGACGCGAGGAGGAGCGGGCGCGTCGACTGGCGGCCGAGCAGGCCTCGGCACAGCAGGTCTCGGCACGGCAGGTGCCCGTGCAGCAGGCGCCGGTGCAGCAGGCGCCGGTGCAGCAGGCGCCTGGGCCGGTCGACGCAGCGCCGGCGCCGAGCACGCGCCCCCGCTCGCGCAGGGAGCTGAGGGAGCAGAGCGCCGCAGCGGCGGCGCGCGAGCAGGCTCCGAGCACCACGCCCAGCTCCGCGGCGCCCGCGAGGCCGACTGCGCCTGCTCCGACCGCGTCCGCGAGG
>NZ_JBFHHB010000126.1:0-9117 GCF_041597215.1 Actinotalea sp. | reverse complement strand
CGCGCTCGGTGAGCTCGGCGATGAGTCGGGCGCCGGCACCGCGCGCCACGGAGAGGGACGCCAGGCCGACGGCCTGACGCGGGGCGTGCTCCAGCCCGAGGTCCTCCAGGTTGATGCCGACCTCGCCGGTGTCGGCGAGCAGTCGGGCCAGCTCCCCCGGACGGTCGGGGACGATGACCACGACGACGTCGTCCTCGCGACGCGAGCCGCCGTGCTTGCCCGGGACGCGCGAGACACCGATGTTCCCTGCGGCGATGGCCCCGGCAAGGGTCCCGAGCGCGCCATCCGGAGCGCCGCCACCCTCAGCGGCGTCGAGGGCCGCGAGGACGGCGTCGAGGTCCGTGCGCAGCGCACGCAGCACGGGCGACACGGCCCCGGCGTTGGCCGCGAGGATCGAGGTCCACATCGCGGGGTCGCTCGCCGCGATCCGGGTCACGTCGCGCAGTCCCTGGCCCGCCAGGTCGAGGGCAGCCGGGTCGGCGTCGCCGAGGCGAGCGGCCACGAGCGAGGCCACCACCTGCGGGAGGTGGGAGACGAGGGCGACGGCGGCGTCGTGCCGGGCCGTGTCGAGCTCGACCGGCGTCGCGCCGGCGTCGACGGCGAGGGCACGGACCGCCGCGACGGCCCTCGGGGTGCTGTGCGGGCCGGCCGTGATCACCCAGGGCCGTCCGACGAACAGGTCCGGGCGGGCGGCGGTGGGCCCGGAACGCTCCGAACCGGCCATCGGGTGCGAGCCGACGTACCGGCTCAGGTCTCCCCCACCGGCCGTCACCGCCTCCAGCACCCCGCTCTTGACCGAGGCGACATCGGTGACGACGGCGTCCGGGTGGGCGGAGAGCTCGGCGAGCACCACGTCGGCCGTCACGTCGGGCGGTGCGGCGACGACGACGAGCGCGGGTGCGGTGTCGGCGTCCGCCGGGAGCCGTCCGGCGCCCAGGTCACGGGCCAGCAGCACCGTGGTGCGCGAGGGATCGGCCAGGACGACGTCGACCCCCACCGCACGCAGCGCCATCCCGACGCTCGCGCCGAGCAGGCCGGTGCCCACCACCCTGACCGGGCCGGCGGTCGCCGCGTGGTGGCGCGACGAGCCGCTGACCTCGGTGCTCACTGGGCCAGGTCGCGACGCAGGGCGGTCGCGCCGTGCAGGTACACGTGGTGCACGTCCGCGCGCGGCACGTCGAGCTCGGCGTGCGCCATCAGGCGCACCACTCGCGGCAGCGCTCCGGGGACGTCCACCTCGGTGGCACACATGAGGGGGACGTCACCCATGCCCATCTCACGCGCCGCCGCGGCGGGGAAGTCCGCGTGCAGGTCGGGCGTGCAGGTGAACAGGATCGAGATGAGGGCGTCGCTGTCGATGGCATTCGCCGCCAGCACCTCGCGGACCAGCTCGGAGGTGCGGTCGAACAGGTGATCACGGTCGTCGCGGTCCAGCTGGGTGGCACCGCGGATCGCGCGGACGCTCATCGGGTTCCTCCGTCCTCGGTGGCACGGGAGCGTGCCTGGCTCATAGTCCGACCGCCGCCATCAGGGTGCCGACCTCGGTACGGCCGAGCACCCGCGTACGTCCGGGGCGCATGTCACCCAACCGGATCGGACCGATCTGCGTGCGCACGAGCCGGGTGATCGGGTGGCCGACCTCCTCGAACATGCGCCGGACGATGCGGTTGCGCCCCTCGTGCAGGATCACCTCGATCATCGTCGTGGTGGGGGTGGTGTCCAGGACGCGGTACGAGTCCAGCTTCGCCGGACCGTCCTCGAGCACGATCCCGCTCCTCAAGGTCGCGCCCACCGCGGGCTTGACCCGACCGGCGACCGTCGCGATGTAGGTCTTGGGCACCGCGAAGGAGGGGTGCGCCAGCCGGTGCGCGAGCTCGCCGTCGTTCGTCAGGAGCAGCAGGCCCTCGGTCTCGGCGTCCAGCCGCCCGATGTGGAACAGGCGGTGCTCGGTCTGCGAGATCAGGCCCTCCAGGGAGGGGCGACCCTGCGGGTCGTGCATCGTGGAGACCACCCCGGCCGGCTTGTTCAGCGCCAGGGTCACCAGGGTGTCGTCGAGCTGCACCCGCCGGCCGTCCACGTGCAGGACGGCGGTGCGCGGGTCGACCCGCACCCCCTGCTCGCGCACCACCACACCGTCGACGCTCACGCGCCCCGAGGCGATGAGGTCCTCGCAGGCGCGCCGCGAGCCGACGCCGGCACCGGCCAGCACCTTCTGCAGGCGCACGCCCTCGGGGTCGTGCGGGTCCTTCGTCGCGCGGCTCATGCGGCACCTCCGTCGGCGAGGTCGAGGGAGTCGAGATCGGGGAGGTACGGCGCCAGCGGGGGGAGCTCGTCGAGACTCGTCATGCCCATCCGTTCCAGGAAGTAGGGGGTGGTCGTGTACAGGACGGCACCCGAGGGCTCGGTACCGGCCTCACCGACCAGGCCACGGGCCGCGAGGGTCCGCACCACCGAGTCGACGTTCACTCCGCGCACGGCCGAGACCTGACCGCGGGTGACCGGCTGACGGTAGGCGATGACGGCAAGGGTCTCCAAGGCGGCGTGCGTCAGACGCGCCGTCTGCCCGTCCAGGACGAAGCGTCCGACGACGTCCGCATGGGCCGCCGCGGAGTAGAACCGCCAGCCCTCCCCCACCTCTCGCAGGTCGAACCCGCGCTGCTCTGCCCGGTACTCCTCGGCGAGATCGCGCAGCTGCTGCTCGACCTGGCCGGTGGGCAGGCCCAGGACCGTTGCCAGTCGCACGGCGGCGATCGGCTCGTCGGCGACCATGAGGACCGCCTCGAGGGCGGCGCGCGCGCCGCCGGGGAGGTCCTCGACGTCGAAGGCGAGCTCGTCGACCTGCGCAGGCGCAGAGCCGCTCGAGACCCGCGGCTGACCGGCCGGGTCCTGCTCCGGCGTCATGCCCTCGAGCTCCTGGTCACTCATCAGTGGCCCCCTCGTCGTAGTCGTCCGTCACCTCGACGGTCTCGTCGTCGCCGCCGGTCCATCGCACGGTGAGCTCACCGAGCGGCTCCACCTGGTCGAAGGCGACGGCGCCCTCGCGGAAGAGCTCGAGCACCGCGAGGAACCGCACGACGACGACGATCGTGGAGTCGGCGTCGGAGACCAGTGTCCTGAACGAGAGCCTCGACCCGCGACGCAGACGCTCGACCAGCACTGCCGCCTGCTCGCGGACGCTCACCGAGGGGGCGTGCAGGTGACCGAGGTCCACCGTGGGGACAGCCTTCGGCGCGAGGGCGTGCGCGGCGAGCACGGCCAGCTCACCTGGCCCGATCGCGAGGACCAGCTCGGGGAGCAGCGCCGCGAGCTGCGGCTCCAGGCCGACCGCCCGCGGGATCTGCCGCGACTGCCCGGTGAGCCGCTCGCCGAGGCTCGCCGCGACCTCCTTGAAGGCGCGGTACTGCAGCAGCCGCGCGAAGAGCAGGTCGCGGGCCTCGAGCATCTCGAGGTCCTCGGCGTCCTCGACGTCCGAACCGGGGAGCAGACGAGCGGCCTTGAGGTCGAGCAGGGTGGCGGCGACCACGAGGAACTCGCTGATCTGCCCCAGGGCCCAGGGCGCCCCGCTGGACTCCGCCTGCCGGACCGCCGCGATGAACTCGTCGGTCACCTGGGCGAGAGCCACCTCGGTGATGTCGAGGGTGTGCCGGGCGATGAGGCTGAGCAGGAGGTCGAACGGGCCTTCGAAGTTCGCGAGGTGGACCGAGAAGGGACCGCCGGCCTCCGCCGCGACAGGCTCCCCCGCCGCGCCCCCCGGCTCCGGCGCCGTGTCGAGCGTCGGGTCAGACGGCATCGCCGCGTGCCACCAGCTCCCGTGCCAGCTGGCGGTAGGCGTGCGCGCCGGGATGGGTCGGCGCGTAGCTGGTGATGGGCTCGGCGGCGACGGAGGAGTCCGGGAACTTCACGGTCCGCCCGATCACCGTGTGCAGGAGCTGGTCCCCGAACGCCTCGTGCACCCGCGCGAGGACCTCGCGCGAGTGGAGCGTGCGCGGGTCGTGCATCGTGGCGAGGATCCCGTCGACCTGGAGGCGCGGGTTGAGCCGGTCGCGCACCTTCTCGACGGTCTCGATGAGCAGGGCCACCCCGCGCAGGGCGAAGAACTCGCACTCCAGCGGGATGAGCACGCCGTGCGCAGCGGTCAGCGCGTTGACCGTGAGCAGCCCGAGGGAGGGCTGGCAGTCCACCAGGATGACGTCGTAGTCGTCCTCCGCCTGGCGCAGCACGCGCGCGAGGATCGACTCGCGTGCGACCTCACCCACCAGCTGGACCTCCGCGGCGGACAGGTCGATGTTGGCCGGGAGCAGGTCGAGGTTCTCGACCGTGGTGGACCGCACGACGTCGGGGAGCTGGACCGAGCGCTCCATCAGCAGGTTGTAGATCGTCGCGTCGAGCTCGTGCGGGTTCACCCCGAGACCCACGGACGCGGCGCCCTGCGGGTCGAAGTCCACGACCAGGACCTTGCGGCCGTAGTCGGCGAGGGCGGCGCCCAGGTTGATGGTGGTCGTCGTCTTGCCGACCCCACCCTTCTGGTTGCACAGGGCGATGATGCGGGCCGGTCCGTGGGAGGCCAGGGCCATCGGCTCGACGAACTCCGGGAGGGGGCGTCCGACGAGGTCCGTGGCGGTGGTCTGGTCCGTCGGGTCCTGGCTGGTCACGGGCCGAACGTTACCGCAGCGCGGCCCTGCGACAGGTGCGACGGGCCGGTGCCGGCCCTCATCCGCGTGCGCGCGGGTGGGCGGCGGCGTAGACCTCGCGCAGCTGGTCGGGACTCACCTGCGTGTAGATCTGCGTCGTGGTCACCGAGGCGTGCCCGAGGAGCTCCTGGACCACCCGGACGTCGGCACCCCCGGCGAGCAGGTGCGTGGCGAAGGAGTGCCTCAAGGTGTGCGGAGAGATGTCCCCGGTGACCCCTGCGCGTTCGGCCGCGAGCCGCAGCACGGCCCAGCCGGACTGCCGGCTCAGCCGACGGCCGAGAGAGTTGAGCAGGAGCGCAGGAGTCCCGGTCCCGTGCCCCGCGAGCTCGGGGCGCGCCCGCACGAGATACGCCTCCACGGCGTCGAGGGCGTAGGACCCGACCGGGACGACCCGTTCCTTCGACCCCTTCCCGCGCAGCAGCACCTCACCGGCGTCCGGGTCGAGGTCGTCCACGTCGAGACCGACGACCTCGCTGATCCGCGCCCCCGTCGAGTAGAGGAGCTCGAGCAGCGCGCGGTCCCGCAGAGGCACCGGCCCCTCGCCCAGGCCGGCGGCGTCCAGGAGCCGCACGACGTCCTCGACCGGAAGAGCCTTGGGCAGCCGGCGAGGGCGCACAGGAGGGCGCACGTCCCTGGACGGGTCGCTGGGCGCCAGGCCCTCGACCGTGACGAAGCGGTGCCAGCCGTGGACCGCTGCGATGAAGCGCGCGGTCGAGGAGGCCGCCAGCGGGGTGCTGCCGTCGGCACCCGTGCGGACCTCGAGGACCGCCTCCCGCACATCGGCCTCCACGACCTCCGCAGGGTCGGTGCGTCCCCGAGCGGCGAGGAACGCCGCGTATCGCGCCAGGTCCCTGCGATAGGCGGCGAGCGTGTTCCCGGACAGCCCGCGCTCGACGGCGAGGTGGTCCAGGTACCCCTGGACCGGACCGAGGAGCCCGGCCGGGACCTCCGTCGCCGCCCGCGTGGTCACAGCGGCAGGAACGGATCGATCGCCACCGCGAGGAACAGCAGCGACAGGTAGGTGATCGAGTGGTGGAAGAGGCGCATCTCGCCCAGTCGCACTCCTGGCCGCGGATGCCGGGCCCGCCGCAGCAGGGCCAGCGTCCCCGCCCCGAACCACAGCCCGAGCAGCGAGGCGATGACCGCGTAGGCCCAGGTCATCCCCGCGAGCGGGACGAGCGCGAGCGATGCCGCGATCATCGCGACGGTGTAGGCGACCATCTCCCAGGCGACGCGGACCGGACCCGCGACGACGGGGAGCATCGGGACGCCGGCGGCCTCGTAGTCGCGGCGGAACTTCATCGACAGCGGCCAGTAGTGCGGCGGCGTCCAGAAGAAGATGACGAGGAAGAGGGCGACGGGCGCCCAGGCCAGGCTGCCCGTGACGGCCGACCAGCCGATCAGGACGGGCATGCAGCCGGCGATCCCGCCCCAGACGATGTTCTGCGGGGTGCGCCGCTTGAGGAGCATCGTGTAGCCCACGACGTACAGCAGGATCGCGGCGAGCGAGAGCGCGGCGGCGACGACGTTGACGAGCAGCGCGAACCACAGCAGTGAGATCGCGCCGAGCACGAGCCCGAAGATCAGACCCGCGCGCGGGCTGATCTCCCCGGTCGCCATCGGGCGCTTGCGGGTCCGGTTCATCAGCTGGTCGATGTCCCGGTCGATCACGCAGTTCAAGGTGTTCGCGGCGCCCGCCGAGGCGGCGCCGCCCACGAGGGTGGCGAGCACGAGCCCGAACGGCGGGAGACCGCGTTGCGCGAGGATCATGGTCGGGACCGTCGTGACGAGCAGCAGCTCGATGATCCGTGGCTTGGTCAGCGCGACGTACGCCCCGAGCCGGGAACGGATCCGGCGAAGGCGCTCTCGGCCGGTCCTGCGGTCGCCCGCGGCCGGAGCGCCGGAGGGTCGATCGCCCGACGGCGTCGCTGCGCTCGGGGAGAGCTGACTCGTGCGCACGCGCTCAGGGCTCCGATCGTCCGGGGGCGCCGGGACATAGGTCGTGAGCCCCGCCGCAAAGGGCCATGCTATTCCCTGGGCGCGGCCGGGGCCGATCGTGCTGCCGCCGCGGACCCCGACGGCGCGCGCTGCGCGATCGGGGCACCGCAGCGCCGGTAGGCTCGTCCCGGTCGCCGGTACGGCGGCCGCGTGCCCTGGAACGACGCAGTCTCCGGGATCCCGCGACCCCGTGCGGGTCCCGGCTGCCGTTGCCGCACGCCGACCGGAACGCCTCCGGGGAACGGGGGCAGGAAAGAGGGTCTGTGAACGCCTCCCAGCCAGAGCTCGTCTGGACGGATCTCGACCGCCGCGCCGTGGACACGGTGCGCGTCCTGGCCGCCGACGCCGTCGAGAAGGTCGGCAACGGGCACCCGGGTACGGCGATCAGCCTCGCCCCTGCCGCCTACCTCCTCTACCAGAAGGTCATGCGGCACGACCCGCGCGACCCCCAGTGGCTGGGCCGTGACCGCTTCATCCTGTCCGCCGGGCACTCGAGCCTGACGCAGTACCTCCAGCTCTTCTTCGCCGGCTACGGGCTGGAGATCGAGGACATCGAGGCCCTGCGCACCTGGGGCTCCAAGACCCCGGGGCACCCCGAGGTGGGGCACACCGCTGGGGTGGAGATCACCACGGGTCCGCTCGGCCAGGGCCTGGCCAGCGCGGTGGGCTTCGCGATGGCCACCCGCAGGGAGCGCGGGCTGCTCGACCCGCACGCCGCCCCCGGGACGAGCCCCTTCGACCACATGACCTACGTGATCGCCTCCGACGGCGACCTGCAGGAGGGCGTCACCAGCGAGGCCTCCTCGATCGCCGGCACGCAGCAGCTCGGCAGCCTCGTCGTGCTGTGGGACGACAACCACATCTCGATCGAGGGCGACACGTCGATCGCGTTCACCGAGGACGTCCTGGCCCGTTACGAGGCCTACGGCTGGCACGTGCAGTCGGTCGACTGGACCAAGACCGCCGACGGCAGCCCCTACGCCGAGGACGTCGACCAGCTCTTCGCCGCGATCGAGGCCGCGAAGGCCGTGACCGACCGCCCGTCGTTCATCCGGCTGCGCACGATCATCGCCTGGCCCGCCCCCACCAAGCAGAACACCCACGGCTCGCACGGCTCGAAGCTGGGCGCGGGAGAGGTGGCGGCGCTCAAGGAGGTCCTCGGGTTCGACCCCGAGGCGACGTTCGCCGTCGCGCCGGAGGTCCTCGCGCACACGCGTGCGGTGATCGACCGTCAGGCCGAGGACCGCGCCGCGTGGGACGCCTCGTACGCCGCGTGGCGCCAGGCCCAGCCCGAGCGGGCCCGCCTGCTGGACCGGCTCGTGGCCCACGAGCTGCCCGAGGACTGGGACGCCGCGCTGCCGACCTTCGAGGCGGGGACCTCGGTCGCCACGCGCGCCGCGTCCGGGACCGTCCTCTCGGCCCTCGCCGGGGTGCTCCCCGAGCTGTGGGGCGGCTCGGCCGACCTCGCCGGCTCGAACAACACGACGATGAAGGGCGAGCCGTCCTTCCTCCCGGCGGAGCGCTCCTCGCACGAGTTCTCCGGGGACCAGTACGGCCGCACGCTGCACTTCGGGATCCGTGAGCACGCGATGGGCTCGATCCTGTCCGGCATCGTCCTGCACGGGCTCACCCGCGCCTACGGGGGCACCTTCTTCACGTTCTCGGACTACATGCGCGGCGCTGTGCGTCTGGCCGCACTCATGAAGGTCCCGGCGATCTACGTGTGGACGCACGACTCGATCGGCCTCGGCGAGGACGGACCGACCCACCAGCCGGTGGAGCACCTCGCGGCCGTGCGGGCCATCCCCGGGCTCGACATCGTCCGGCCAGCGGACGCCAACGAGACCGCCGCGGCGTGGAAGGCCGTCCTCGAGCGCACCGACCACCCGGCCGCACTCGTCCTGACCCGCCAGAACGTCCCCACGTTCCCTCGCGGCACGGACGGCTACGCCACGGCGGACGGTCTCGCCCGCGGCGCGTACACGCTGCTGGAGGCGAGCACGGGTACGCCAGAGGTGATCCTCATCGCCACCGGCTCCGAGGTCCAGCTCGCTGTCGCCGCGCGCGAGACGCTCGAGGCCGACGGCGTCCCGACCCGGGTCGTCTCGGCCCCGTGCCTCGAGTGGTTCGCCGAGCAGGATCAGGCCTACCGTGACGAGGTGCTTCCGCCCGCCGTTCGCGCCCGCGTGTCCGTCGAGGCCGGCATCGCGCTCTCCTGGGACCGCATCGTCGGCGACGCCGGTCGCTCGGTCTCCCTCGAGCACTTCGGCGCCTCGGCGGACGCGGAGACGCTGTTCCGTGAGTTCGGGTTCACCGCGGAGGCCGTCGTGGCCGCCGCGCGCGACTCCCTCGCGGCTGTCGGGACCACCGCGTCCTGACGCACCGAGCACCACCCGCGCGCGGGTCCGGGGACGACATCGACGGAAGT
>NZ_JBFHHB010000125.1:0-9219 GCF_041597215.1 Actinotalea sp. | reverse complement strand
GCCCCGTGGTTCGAGTCGGCAGAGGTCGTCGAGCTGCACCACCCGGACAAGGTCGACGCGCCCAGCGGGACCGCTCGCCACACCGCAGCGGGGATCGCCGCCGCCCGTCGGGAGGCAGGCCTCGGTCCCGTCCCCGACGCGACGAGCACCGGGATCGACGGCGCGCGCGGCGCGGACGTGGACGGGATCCGGGTGCACGCGGTACGGCTGCGCGGGCTCGTCGCGCACGAGGAGATCCTGCTCGGCAACCCGGGGGAGCAGCTGACGATCCGGCACGACTCCTTCGACCGCGTCTCGTTCATGCCGGGTGTCGTGCACGCCGTGCGCACCGTCGGCTCGCGCCCCGGGCTGACCGTCGGCCTCGACTCCTACCTGGACCTGTGATGCGCAAGGGCATGATCTTCGCCGTCTCGATCTCGCTGCTGACGCTCATCTACGTCGTGGCGATCTCGGGGCGGGCCATCGGGCTGATCGCCACGGGTCAGCCGGTCGCGATCCTGCTCGGTCTCGGCGTGCTCCTGGTCCCGGTGCTCGGTGCAGCATTGCTGGCGCGGGAGTGGTGGATGGCGGTGCAGGTCCAGCGGATGGCCGACGAGCTCGCGAGCCGCGGCGCCCTCCCGGTCGACGACCTCCCGAGGAGCCCCGGCGGGCGGGTCGACCGAGGGGCGGCCGACGCCGCGTTCGCCACGGCGCAGCAGGACGTCGAGGCCAGTCCGCAGGACTGGGCGGCCTGGTTCCGACTGGGCTTCGCCTACGACGCGGCGCGGGACCGGTCCCGGGCGCGGGCCGCCCTGCGTAACGCCGTCCGTCTGCGACGTCAGGGCGCGGCGGCCTGACCATCCGCCCGGCCGCGTACCTCGCGGTGTCGGTGGCGACCCGCCGGGGCTACGGGCGGACGTCCCGGCGGACGGGGCCTCGACCCGGGCCGATCAGATCTGGGCGAACCACCGCTGCTCGACGAGGGTGACGGCGGAGCCCTCCTCGGAGACCAGCGTCCGTGAGATCCCCTCGTGCCCGAGCCCTGCCGAGCCGAGGAACTGGTTCCGCGCCTCGTCCTGCTCGAGGGACCAGGTCTGCACGTGTCCGGCACCACCTTGACGCCCGAGGTCGACGCAGGCCGCCAGGAGCCGCGAGCCGTGCCCGCCACGGCGGTGGTCGGGGTCGACCTCGAGAGCGGTGATCTCGACCCCGCCGTCGACCGGCACGAGGGCAGCGAGGCCGACGATGCGCGCCCCGTCCAGCGCGACGAGCAGCCGGTGCCCGGCGCTCGGCGGATCGGTGATGGCCGCGGCCCACTGCGCGGTGACCGCGGGGGCGTCGATCCGGTCCATCAGGTCCGGGACGAGGGATCCGAGCCCGACGCGCCAGGCGCGCAGCTGGGTCGCGGCCACCATGGACTCGTCCCCCGGGATCGCGGGGCGGACGGAGACATCGGCCTGGTCGTGGAAGAGAGCCATCGCGGCAGGCTACCCGGCGAGCGCGCGGATCCCCGCGGCGACCAGTGCGGCCAGCACGACGACGACCAGGAACGGGGCACGCAACCAGAGCGCGACGGCGGCGACGCCGAGGGCGGCGAGTCGGGCGTCGATCACGAGCCGGCCCTGCGAGGTCGCGGTCTGCACCACGACGAGTGCCGCGAGGAGCGCCACGGTGAGCAGCCCTGAGATCCGCGCGGCCCGAGGGCGGGCGAGCCAGTCCGTCGGCACCTGGTGACCGAGCAGCTTGATCGCGAAGCACAGCGCGGCAGCCGCGAGGACGGCGATCCAGGTCATCGGTGCCACCCCTCCCGGAGGCTCACGGCGCCCGCCACGGCGCTCATCCCGGCGGCTCCGAGGCCGGCGCGGAGTCGGGGGCCCGCCATCCGGCGAGGACGGCGACGACGGCAGCGGCGAGCACCGGGAGGCCGGCAGGGACGACGGGTGTGAGCGTCAGGGCGACGAGAGCCGCGAGCAGGGCCACTCCCTGGGCCCGACGCGAGGCCAGTCGTGGCCACAGCAGTCCCAGGAAGGCGGCCGCTGCGGCGGCGTCCAGGCCCCACCGGGTCGGGTCGCCCAACCGGGCACCGGCCAGCGCCCCGAGCAGCGTCGTCACGTTCCACAGCACGAAGACCCCGAGCCCGGTCGCCCAGAACCCGATCCGGGAGAGCGCGGGGCTGCGCTGGGCGACCGCCACCGCCGTCGACTCGTCGATCGTCAGCTGCGCAGCGGCCCAGCGCCGTGCCCCGCCGACCTCGAGGAGGGGGGCGACGACCGCACCGTAGAGCGCGTTGCGCACCCCGAGCAGAGCGGCGGTCGAGACCGCCGCCACGGGTGAGCCCGCTGCCCCGAGCACCCCGATGAACGCGAACTGCGAGCCGCCGGTGAACATCAGGACGCTCAGTGCCACCGTCTGCAGGACATCGAGCCCGGAGACGACGGACAGCGCACCGAACGAGACCCCGTACAGGCCGGTGGCGATCGAGACACCGGCGGCCTGACGCAGGACCGTCCGCCGATCCGCGTGCTCCTGGGCGCCGGTGCCGTGCGCGACGCCGTCCCCGGCCCCGCCCGCCGTCACAGCGCGACGTAGATGCTCTCGAGGTACTCCTCGATCCCTGCCTCGCCGCCCTCGCGGCCCAGACCGGACATCTTCACCCCGCCGAAGGGTGCACTCGCGTCGGAGACCATGCCGCGGTTGATCCCGAGCATCCCCGCCTCGACCTGCTCCGCGAGCCGGAAGGCGCGGTCCACGTCACGCGTGTAGGCGTAGGCGACGAGCCCGAACGGCGTCCCGTTGGCCAGGGCGAGCGCCTCGGCCTCCGAGCCGAAGGTCACGACGGGCGCCACCGGGCCGAAGATCTCCTCCTGGACGGCGCGGGCATCGGGGGAGACCCCGGTGAGCACCGTGGGGTTGTAGAAGTGGCCGGAGTGCGTCGCGCGGTCGGGACGGTCCCCGCCGACGAGCACGCGAGCGCCGCCGTCGACGGCGTCGGCGACCATCGCCTCGACGCTGTCCACGGCCGCGGCCTCGATGAGCGGGCCGACCGTCGTCCCCGGCGCGGAGCCGGCACCCACCACGAGCGAGCCGAAGGCCTCGGCGAGCCCGCGGGAGAACTCCTCGGCGACGGACTCGTGCACGAGGAAGCGGTTCGCGGCCACGCAGGTCTGCCCGGCGTTGCGCATCTTGGCCGCAACGGCGCCCTGGACGGCAGCCGGGATGTCGGCGTCCTCGAAGACGAGGAAGGGAGCGTTGCCACCGAGCTCCATCGAGGTGCGCAGGACCCCGTCCGCAGCGCCCTTGAGCAGGACCTGACCGACCTCCGTCGATCCGGTGAAGGACAGCTTGCGCAGGCGCGGGTCGGAGAGCAGCGGCCCGACGAGCCGTCCGGAGGAGCCGGTGGGCACGACGTTCACGACACCGGTCGGCAGTCCACGGGACTCGAGCTCCGCCCGCACCACCTCGGCGAAGAGCATCGTGGTCAGCGGCGTGAAGCCGGCCGGCTTGATGACGACCGTGCAGCCGGCAGCGAGGGCCGGGGCGATCTTGCGGGTCGCCATCGCCAGCGGGAAGTTCCACGGCGTGACCAGGAGCGCGGGACCGACGGGCCGGTGCATGACGATCTGCCGGTTCGCCCCGCTGGGCGCGGTGCGGACCATCCCGTTGATGCGTACCGCCTGCTCGGAGTACCAGCGCACGTACTCGGCGCCGTAGATCGTCTCCGCGCGGGACTCGGCAAGGGGCTTGCCGCCCTCTGCCGTGATGAGGGCCGCGAAGTCGTCGATCCTCGCCATCACGGTCTCGAAGACCGAGCGCAGCACCTCCGCCCGCACCCGCGGTGCCACGGCCCGCCAGGCCGGCCAGGCCTCGTGCGCGGCGGCGAGGGCATCGGCACCGTCCTCCGGGGTCGCCGAGGCGACGTCGAAGAGCTCCGCGCCGGTGGCGGGGTCCTCGACGGCGAAGGTCCCCCCTCCGGTGGCCGGGCGCCAGTGCCCGCCGATGAGCAGCTCGGTGGGCAGATGAGCGGCGAGAGTGGGAGGAACGGGAGAGGTCGTGGGCGCCATGCGGGCCAGTATGTCCTTCGACGGCGCCCAGCGGAACGCGACGCGACGACGGCCCCGTGTCCCGCGCCGTCGAGGAAGCGACGAGTGCCTACGATGGCCCGCATGGCCGTCCCCACCCCGTACGAGGACCTGCTCCGTCATGTGCTCGAGCACGGCACGCCGAAGGCGGACCGCACGGGCACCGGCACCCGCTCGGTCTTCGGCCACCAGATGCGCTTCGACCTCACCGCCGGCTTCCCGCTCGTCACCACGAAGCACGTCCCGCTCCGGCTCGTCGCCGAGGAGCTGTTCTGGTTCCTGCGCGGGGAGTCGAACGTGCGCTCGCTCGTCGAGAAGAACGTGCACATCTGGGACGAGTGGGCGGGCCCCGACGGCGAGCTCGGTCCCGTCTACGGCGTCCAGTGGCGGTCGTGGCCGACGCCGGACGGAGGCCATGTCGACCAGATCACCCAGCTCGTCGAGGGCATCCGCCGCGACCCGTCCTCGCGCAGGCACATCGTCTCGGCCTGGAACGTCGCGCAGATCCCGCAGATGGCGCTCGCCCCGTGCCACGCCTTCTTCCAGTTCGACGTCACCGACGGCCGCTTGTCCTGCCAGCTCTACCAGCGGTCCGCCGACCTCTTCCTCGGGGTGCCGTTCAACATCGCCTCGTACGCCCTGCTGACCCACATGGTCGCCCAGCAGACGGACCTGGAGGTCGGGGACTTCATCTGGACCGGCGGGGACTGCCACATCTACGACAACCACGTCGATCAGGTCACCGAGCAGCTCGGCCGCGAGGCGTTCGCCCCGCCCCGCATCGAGCTGCGTCGGGCCGCGTCCCTGGTGGACTACACGATGGACGACGTGAGCCTGCACGGGTACCAGCACCACCCGGCGATCAAGGCGCCGGTGGCGGTATGAGCCTCGCGCTCGTCTGGGCGCAGTCGGCCGACGGAGTGATCGGGGTCGACGGCGGGCTCCCGTGGCACCTGCCGGAGGACCTGGCGCACTTCAGGCGCCTGACCTCCGGGTCCGTCGTCCTCATGGGGCACTCGACCTGGCGGTCGCTCCCGGAGCGTTTCCGTCCGCTCCCGGGGCGCCAGAACGTCGTCCTGAGCAGGACCCCGGGCCTGGAGCTGGACGGGGCCGTCGTCGTCGGATCGGTCGAGGACGCCCTGGAGCAGGTCGGCGGGCGGGCGGCATGGGTGATCGGTGGGGCGCAGGTCTACGGCGCGTTCCTCGAGCACGCCGACCGGGCCGAGGTCACGGAGATCGACCTCCTCGTCGGGGCGGGGACCGGGGCGCCCCTGCTGGACGAGAGCTGGTCCCGGACGGCCGTCGAACCGGCCGAGGGCTGGTCCCTGTCCGCCACGGGCCTGCGGTACCGCTTCGTGACCCATCTGCGTGGTGGTCGCCCGGGGCAGGATGCGCGCCGTCGGCGGTAGGTTGTCGCCCATGGTGGACGACCCCCGGCGCCCCTTCGGCGCGCTCCTGACGGCGATGGTCACCCCGATGACCCCGGAGGGTGAGGTCGATCTCGACGCCGCGGTGCGGCTCGCGGTCCACCTCGTCGATCACGGGCACGACGGGCTGGTCCTCAACGGCACGACCGGCGAGGCGCCGACGACGCACGCGCCGGAGAAGGCCGACCTCGTGCGTGCCGTGGTGGACGCCGTCGGCGACCGCGCGCTCGTCGTGGCCGGAGCAGGGTCGAACGACACCGTGCACGCCGTGCGGATGGCCGAGAAGGCCGCGGAGGCCGGTGCCCACGGGCTGCTCGTCGTGACCCCGTACTACTCCCGGCCGTCGCAGGAGGGCGTGTACCGGCACACCGTCGCGGTGGCCGATGCCACGGACCTGCCCGTCATGCTCTACGACGTCCCGGGCCGGACTGCCGTGCGCTACGCCCCCGAGACGCTCGACAGGCTCGCCGCGCACGAGCGCGTCGTCGCCGTGAAGGACGCGACCGGGGACGTCCAGTCCGCGATGAGGTCGATCGCCCGCACGGGGCTCGCCTGGTACAGCGGGGACGACGGCCTCCTGCTGCCGTTCCTGTCCGTGGGGGCGGTGGGGCTCGTCAGCATGACGGCTCACCTCGTCGGCGACGAGCTCGCCGCGATCATCGCCGCCTTCGACGCGGGCGACACCGCCGCCGCGCTCGCCGGATTCGTCGCGATCCAGCCCGTCGTCGACCTGATCTGCGGCAGCGGGAACGGTGCCCTGCGCTCCAAGCTCACGCTCCACATGCTCGGCCACCTGCCGAGCGCCGCCATGCGTCTGCCTCAGGTCGAGGCGGACGACACCGAGACCGCACAGGTGCGCGCCGCCCTGGTGGCGACCGGCCTGCTCTAGGGAGAGCCCGATGTCCCATCCGCACCCCGAGCTCGCGAGCCCGCCACCGCTGGAGCCCGGGACCCTCCGGATCGTCCCCCTGGGCGGGCTCGGCGAGATCGGCCGCAACATGAACGTCCTGGAGATCGACGGGCGCCTTCTCGTCGTCGACTGCGGCGTGCTCTTCCCCGAGGACCACCAGCCGGGCGTCGACCTGATCCTCCCGGACTTCGACTACATCAAGGACCGGCTCGACGACGTCGAGGCCCTGGTCCTGACCCACGGGCACGAGGACCACATCGGTGCGGTCCCGTACCTGCTGCGCCTGCGCCCCGACATCCCGGTGATCGGCTCCCAGCTCACGCTCGCCTTCGTCGAGGCGAAGCTCAAGGAGCATCGCATCAAGCCCTACACCCTCACGGTCACGGAGGGGCAGGTCGAGCGGTTCGGCGCCTTCGAGTGCGAGTTCGTCTCGGTGACGCACTCGATCCCGGACGCCCTCGCGGTCGCCGTGCGCACCGGGGCCGGCATGGTGCTCATCACCGGCGACTTCAAGATGGACCAGCTGCCGCTCGACGGCCGGATCACCGATCTCCGCGCCTTCGCCCGACTCGGCGAGGAGGGCGTCGACCTCTTCATGGTCGACTCGACGAACGCGGAGGTGCCCGGCTTCGTCACCCCGGAGCGGGAGATCGGCCCGGTGCTCGACTCGGTGTTCGCCGGGGCGAGCCAGCGGATCATCGTCGCCTCGTTCGCCTCGCACGTGCACCGCGTCCAGCAGGTCCTCGACGCCGCTGCGCTGCACGGCCGCAAGGTCGCCCTCGTGGGCCGGTCGATGGTGCGCAACATGGGGATCGCGGCCGAGCTCGGCTACCTCGACGTGCCGGAGGGCATCCTCGTCGACGCCCGCAAGGTCGACGCCCTCCCTCCCGACGAGGTCGTGCTCATGTCCACCGGCTCGCAGGGCGAGCCGATGGCGGCCCTGGCGCGCATGTCCAACGGCGACCACCCGGTCAAGGTCGGGCACGGCGACACCGTCGTGCTCGCCTCCTCCCTGATCCCCGGGAACGAGAACGCCGTGTACCGCGTGATCAACGGGCTCATGCGGTTGGGTGCCCATGTGGTGCATCAGGGCAACGCGCGCGTGCACGTCTCCGGTCACGCCGCGGCGGGCGAGCTCACCTACTGCTACAACATCCTGCGCCCGCGCAACGTCATGCCGATCCACGGCGAGGTGCGGCACCTGGTCGCGAACGGCGCTGTCGCGGTGCGCACCGGTGTCCCTCCCGAGCGGGTCGTGCTCGCGGAGGACGGCGTGGTCATCGACCTGCGCGACGGTGAGGCGAACATCGTCGGTGCGGTGCCGTGCGGCTACGTCTACGTCGACGGCTCCAGCGTGGGGGGGCTCACCGACGCCGAGCTCAAGGACCGGCGGATCCTCGGCGAGGAGGGTTTCGTCTCGGTCTTCGCCGTGGTCGACTCCGCCACCGGCAAGGTCATCGCCGGTCCGCAGATCCACGCCCGTGGTGTGGCCGAGGACGACTCGGTGCTCGAGACGATCATCCCCGAGATCACCAAGGCGCTCGAGGAGGCTGCGGCGGGCGGGGCCTTCGACACCCAGCAGCTGCAGCAGATCATGCGACGGGTCGTGGGTCGCTGGGCCTCGAACCGACTGCGCCGACGCCCGATGATCATCCCGGTGGTCGTCGAGGCCTGAGCCGGCCGGCTCCGCAGCCGACACCGACGCCCCTGGGCCCCGCCTCCGGGGCCACGGCAGGGGTGGCCGGTACCGTGGCCCCATGGCTACCCGTACGCCCTCGCGCGGATCGACCTCGTCGCGCGCCGCCTCGGGTCGCCCCGCGAGCGCCGGCAAGAACGCGGGGCGCAGCTCCCGCACGAGCAGCTCCGGGGGGCCGTCCGTGCCCGCGCAGCGTTCCCTTCCCGTGCGCATGGTCCGCGGCACCTGGATGGGTGCGGCGCACGTCGTCGGCGGTGCCGGGCGCCGGATCGGTCGCGGTGCCCGCGACCTCGACCCGGCGCACCGTCGCGACGGAGCCGCCTTCGCCGTCCTCGCGCTCGCCTTCGTCATCGCCTCGCGTGAGTGGTGGGGCCTGTCCGGCAGCGCAGGTGACGTCATCCACGATGTCGTCGCGGGGACCTTCGGTGCCATCGGCGTCGTTGTACCGCTGCTGCTGCTGGCGATCGCCGTGCGCCTCATGCGACACCCGGACCGGGTCGACGCGAACGGGCGGATGGGCGTGGGCCTCAGCGCCGTTCTCGTCAGCGCCTGCGGGATCGCGCACGTCTCGGCCGGCGCCCCGATGCTCGACCTCGAGCTGCTCCGCCCGGCGGGCGGGGTCATCGGCTACCTCGTGGGCGCACCCCTGACGAGCCTGCTCACCGTCTGGGTGGCCGTGCCGATCCTCGTGCTCCTCGGGTTCTTCGGTGTCCTCGTGCTGACCGCCACCCCGGTGCACATGATCGTCCCGCGGCTGCGCGCCGGCTATCGCCGCCTCACCGGGGCGGACCGCGTCCCGGCCGAGGAGGAGAGCCTCGCCACGATGCCGACCCTCGCCGAGCAGCAGGTGGAGCACCGCGGACTGCGGCGGCTGGGGCGCAAGCGCTCCGGTGCGCCGTCCTCGCTCGACGACGCCACCACGGTCCTGCCCGTCTCCGGTGACGAGGCCTTCGAGGTCGCAGCGATCACCGAGCCGGCCGTTCCGCCGGACGCGGATCCGGACGAGCCCGTCGAGCAGGAGGAGCAGGGCGCGGTCGCCACGACCGTCCTGACGACAGGTGCCGGAGAGGCGCTGCGCGCACCGACGCCGACCGGGGTCCCGCGCGGTGAGCAGCCCATGCTCGACGG